>JAFMBV010000001.1 GCA_017858255.1 Bacteriovoracaceae bacterium | reverse complement strand
ATTAAACTCGCTAAAATTATCTGGTCATCATTAAAGATGCCCTTCCAAATAACCTCGCCAACTTTTCGATCTTCAATTTTTAGAATATTTTGAGATTCAACCTTATCGTAATCTTCTTTAGATAATTTTAAGCTTACGGGAAAGTATGCTCCTCCCCTTCTCGTCTCAATCTTAGAAACAGTCTCTTGGCCTAAAAAGCAACCCTTTTCAAGAGAGACACCAGTTAAATTTACAATAGTGTCTGTCACTAATGTATCTAGTTTCGCTGTAATATTTATTACAGGCTCTCCCTGCATTAAACTTATTTTTCTAAATTGTTCCTTATCCATTCTCTTGGCGTGCTTTGGTTCACAGAAAGTAAGAACTGTTGGATAAAAGCCATATGCCCCCTTAAAGTGACTTGTTAAGTTATACTCTGAGGCAGGGTCTTCATATGATGTGAAAAGTAACCAAACCTTTTGTTCAGCTAACCCGATTTCTACGTCATCCATGATTATATATTTATTCAAATCTTCAATTAGGTTTTTTGAAAATTCCTTAGAGACCAAGAGGTAAAAGTCTTTTTCCGCTTTTAATAAATAAAAGAAGGCTTTTAGTTTGCCTCCTCGATCAAGTCTGGCCTGTAATTGAAACCTGTGATTTTCTAATATACTGATATTGTTTGTTAACTGACCACTCAAGAACCGCTCAGCGTCCATACCAGAGACCAGAAAAAGATCATTTTCTTCATTTAACGAATAGGTCGTATTCTCTACTAAGTTATAAAGCGACATCTAAACTGAAAAAGATTCGCCACAACCACATGTATTGCTAGCGTTTGGATTAATAAAGACAAAACCTTTTCCGTTTAGTCCGTCTTTAAAATCTAGCGTTACGCCTTTCAAATAGATTGAAGACTTTAGGTCGATAAATACCTTTACCCCATTAAATTCTAGAATATTGTCTTTCTCATTCTGAGTATCGAAATCAATGTTGTAAGATAGCCCTGAACAGCCCCCACCAACGACACCTAGCCTTACCCCATACTCTTCGCCCTTGCCTTCAGAAGCGAAGATGGACTTTACCTGGTCTACAGCTTTATCCGTTAAAATTACCAAATTGCTATTATCACTCATTTTTGTGCCACTTCCTTTTAAAATAAGACTATTTTTAACCTATTTATAACATACCATAATACCGGCAAATTTATCTCAATCCAAATCCAAAATTTTGTCTACGTCAAAGATGACCTATAATATTGAAATCAGATGAGATTATGGCAATATACTTAATTATCACAGAAGGAAATGAAGAGAATAGGGTTCGACTGACCCCTAAGCCCTTTTTTATGGGGCGATCCTCCAAGTGCCACCTTCCCCTAAATGACTCGATGATCAGCGGCAAACACCTTGTTGTAAAAATCAACTCCGATTCACGTGTTGTTATTAAAGACCTCGATACCACTAATGGAACCTATTTAAATGGCAACAAAATTCAGGAAACCTTTCTTTACCTAGAAGATTTTGTTCAGATCGGAAAAGTAAAAATACAACTCGACGATAGTGAAATGACAGCAAAGGAACTTGCGTTACATAAACGGGATTTTGAGAGAACCAATGTAACCTTTGTTCGCCTCGGCTCTCAGGTCGAAGGTGTAGATGACTTTGAAGAAGATGAATTCGGTCAAAGTCGTCAAAAAACTCTTCTTGCTAAAATTAGACGTAAAAAAGAAATTGATGAAAGCACAATGACAGCAACTCCCAGTGCATCGGATGACCACCAAGAGGAACTTCCCCCAAAGGCCAAGAAAGAAAGTTTACCTGAAGAAGATTTAGAACTTAAAGCTGATAAAAAGGCCGCTAAAAAAGTTAGTCGAAAGAAGAAAGTTGTCAAAGGCCCTGAAAAAGACACAGAAGGCCTTCTTGGAAAGCTGAAAGGTATATTTAAAAAGTAATTACCTTTGTGGCCTCCAAGGAACCTCGGTTACTCCTAACTTTACATTTACATAACGAGCTAGCACAAAAAAGAAATCACTCATGCGATTCATGAATGGTGCCGCGTGAATTGGAAGTTCTTCCTCATGATCAATACGAAATTGAATCATCTTTCTTTCAATTTTTCTGCATACCGTCCGGCATAAATGTAAGGACGCTGACGACTGGCTTCCTCCGGGCAATATGAATGTAGTGAGCTTAGGGTTCATAGAATCAAGTGTATCAATTTTACTTTCCAATTCTTCTATTACCGTTTCACTTAATGTTGGAAGCTTAAAGTTTTCTCGCTGGTCGGCCTCACAGGCCAGATTACTTCCAAGATCAAAGAGATAACACTGAACTTTCTTTAAATAGGTAATTTCTTCTTCAAAATCACCTTCACTTAGATTAGCGATGGCCACCCCTATCCAAGAGTTAAGCTCATCTACCTCTCCGTATAGATCAATTCTTGCATCTGATTTTGAAATACGGGTTCCACCAACGAGACCTGTCTCACCATTGTCACCCATTTTGGTGTAAATATTAGACTTCTTTGACATTACATATTCCTTCTATAACGACCACCAACCTCAAAGAGAAGGTTAGTTATTTGTCCAAGAGAACAGTAGTTCACTGTCTTTAATAACTCCTTAAACACGTTGTCATTATTTAAAACTGCTGTTTTCAAAGATGCTAATGCTTCTTCAGTTTTATCGTTATTTCTATCTTTAAAACTTTCTAAGCGTGTAATCTGCTCTTGTTTTTCTTTATCAGAACAACGAGAAATTTCGATTTCCTGTTGCATTTGCTCATCTATATTTGGAGACAAGTAAGTGTTAACTCCAATTATAGGTAACTCTCCAGTATCCTTTAATGTTTCGTAATAGAGAGACTCTTCTTGAATCTTTCCTCTTTGGTACATACTTTCCATTGCACCCAGAACCCCACCTTTATCAGAGATTCTCTCAAACTCTGCAAGAATAGTTTCTTCTACAATTGTGGAAAGTTCTTCGACTAAATATGAGCCTTGCATTGGATTATCTGTTTTATTCATTCCAAATTCACGATTTATGATCATCTGAATTGCCATGGCCCTTCTTACACTCTCTTCTGTTGGAGTCGTAATTGCTTCATCATAAGCATTCGTATGAAGACTATTACAGTTGTCTGACAGTGCGAGATAGGCCTGTAGGGTGGTTCTTATGTCATTAAAGTCAATCTCTTGCGCATGTAGAGACCGGCCAGAGGTCTGAATGTGGTATTTAAACTTTTGTGATTTATCGTTTGCCCCGTATTTATCTCTTAAGGTTACGGCCCATATCTTACGCGCAACTCTTCCAATCACAGCATATTCCGGATCTAGGCCATTACTGAAGAAGAAACTCAAGTTGGTTGCAAAGTCATCTATCTTCATACCCCGACTTAAGTAATATTCAACGTAGGTGAAACCATTTGAGAGAGTGAATGCGGTTTGGGTAATAGGGTTCGCACCAGCTTCTGCAATATGGTAACCACTAATAGAAACTGAGTAATAATTTTTAATTGCATTTTTACAAAAGTATTCCTGAATATCACCCATCAACTTCAGAGAAAACTCTAAAGAGAAGATGCAAGTATTTTGTGCTTGGTCTTCCTTGAGAATATCTGCCTGAACAGTTCCTCTCACCTGCTGCATTATCTCAACTCTTTTCTCCTCGTTCCAGAACTCATCGCCAGTCAGCTTTTGTTTTATGGCGGTGTTCATATAGAGGGCCAAGATAATTGGTGCGGGACCATTTATCGTCATGGAAACTGATGTGTTAGGGCTTGTTAGGTCGAACCCTTCATACAGGGCCTGCATGTCATCAAGTGTTGCAATTGAAACTCCGGCCTCTCCAATTTTACCAAAGATATCCGGTCTTTTATCTGGATCTTCTCCATATAAAGTTACTGAGTCAAAGGCCGTAGAAAGTCTTTTTGCAGGATCATCTTTAGAGAGATAGTGAAATCTTTTATTCGTTCGATAAGGACCACCCTCACCTGCAAACATTCTCTTTGGTTCTTCATCCGCTCTTTTAAAAGGAAATATCCCTGCTCCATAAGGAAAAAACCCTGGTACATTACAAGTTCTTTGATACTTATAGATTTCTGCCAAATTACTTGATTGAGGTAATGCAACCTTTGGAACATCATTTCCTGAAAGTGACGTGTCCTTTGTTTTTACTTTAAATTCTTTTCCTCTGACAGAATAAGAGAATTCTCCAGATTGATATTGTTTTCTTAACTCAAAAAAGGATTCAACTTCCTTAAGTGTTTCAGAGCCTAAGTGTTCTTTTACTTCTTTTAGTTTCTCATCAATTGCCTTATCTTCTGGCATAAGGCTGGAAACTTTTTCAAGAGCTTCGTAGTCTTTTAACAACTCAACTCTTCTCATTGTCTCGTTATTATAGTCCTTTAAGGTATTTGCTATCTCTCTCAAATACAACGTACGCTCAGGTCCAATTATACTTCCTTTTATTTTGGGGAGTTTTTCAATCGGCAGGTTTTTTACTTCATCTGTATTAAAATCTAATGACTTTGCTAAGGCGTAAAAAAGAGCATTTACGCCACTATCATTGAAGTTTGAGGCCATTGTACCAAATACAGGAAGGTCTTCATCCTCAGGTGAACCAGGATGACCCGCAAACAATCCCTTATTTCTTCGATATTGCTTTCTGATATCTCTGAATGCATCCTCAGATCGAGGTTTCTCAAATTTATTTAAAACTATAAAGTCTGCCGACTCAAGCATTTCAATTTTTTCTAATTGTGTCGCAGCACCATATTCAGGAGTCATCACATAAATGCACTTATCCGCAACCTGGGTAATCTCATCAGAGGCCTGCCCGATCCCAGAAGTTTCCACCATAATAAAAGAAAAATCTTGTGACTTTAAAAATGAGACGACCTTTTTAATTTCTGGACTCAACTCTGTTTTTGAATCTCTTGTGGCCAGAGATCGAATAAAGAATTGATCATAAGTTGCAGAACCCAGACGAATCCTATCCCCAAGTAATGCACCTTGAGTTTTTTTCTTTGTGGGGTCTACAGATATTAATGCTATTTTGGCATCTTTATAATATCTGTTGAAGCGAAGGAGAAGCTCATCAACGAGAGATGATTTACCAGCGCCCCCCGTCCCAGTGATACCGAGAACAGGTATATTTTTTTCTTTAAAACTTACTGGTGACTCTCCGGTGTTTTCAATCGCAGAAACAACCTTAGCAATTTCAACACTGGAAAGTGACTTTCCTTCTAATTTTTTAAAGTCTACATTTTCTGTTGTTGAATATGTTGCTCTTTCAATCATGTCATCAATAATGCCTACGAGGCCTAACTTCATTCCATCTTCAGGTGAGTAAATCTTATTAATTCCTCTTTTATGAAGCTCTTTGATTTCACTTGGAGTGATTACTCCACCACCACCACCAAAAATCCGTACATCCTTTGCGCCGGCCTCATCGAGCAACTCCCTAATGTAGGTAAAGTACTCCATGTGACCACCCTGATAGGATGATAGAGCGACAGCATGGGCATCTTCTTGCAAGCAGGCATCGACAACTTCCTGAGCTGAGCGATTGTGACCTAGATGAATGACCTCAACACCTTTAGACTGCAGAAGCCTTCTCATAATATTTATTGAGACGTCATGACCATCAAATAAGCTAGCAGCGGTGACAAATCGGAGCTTTTTCATTTGTTTCCTCTATTTCTTTTATCAAAGTCTGAGCTTTAGCTTCTCAAATCTTTGAAATATGGATATTTACAGCTCAGCCAATATAGCTTAAAAAAAGTCGAAGCAAAACTGCTTTGTTCTGTCGCATCTATAGTATAGAATGCGGTTAAACTAGCGAATTAACAGGTTTTACCTATGAGCGACCAAAACGAAGATAGAGAAGTTCTTGTTGAAAACCCTTTTCACACGGCACGTTTTAAGCCCAAGAGAAAGGGAAAGAAACCCCCTAAGCTTATTGCTGTAGTCCACCAGGGTGGCTGCACAGGCTGTGAGGTGTGTATTGCAGGCTGTCCCGTTGACTCAATTGAATTGGTTCCTGGCCCTGAAGCTTCAAACCCTAGCTTTCTACAAACCGTAGAAATTGACATTGCGCGGTGTATCGGCTGTCAAAACTGCTCTCAAGATTGCCCTTGGGAAACGATCACAATGTACGAGCATAATGACTCCTTTATTGCTTGGGGTAATGAAACTTTAAAATCTGAGCTTTATGTAACTCAAGACAGCCTTAATAAAGTGCTACAAGAAGAAAACTTAAGTCTTGAGCCCGCGCCCGCCAAAGAAGAAGAAAGCGAAACTAGCGAGAGCTAGTCTTTCGTACAAGCAAGATTCCGCTTAGTAAGACCATTAATATACTTACCCATTGAGATGTTGATAGTCCTGCATACAGGCCTCTAATAGCATCCCCCCGAAAGAGCTCTAAAATAAACCTCAGAACACCGTAGCCTAACGGGTAAGTCAAAAGTGCCCGTCCAGGCAATTTGTTGAGAACCTGTTTTCTTAAGACAAAAAATAAAATAACCAGACCCACAACTTCATAAAGTTGGACCGGGTGACGTGGCACACCCTTTACCATTACACCAATAGGCAGGTCACAGTGATCTCCATAGCAGCACCCTGCCAAGAAACAGCCCACACGGCCTATGGCATGCCCAAGCGCAAGACCAGGGGTTATGATTCCTAAGACATCAAATTTAGAATTCATTTTAAGTCGCACGAAAAGAAGAGAATAGATGGTTGCAAAAACTAACCCGCCATAGAAAACAAAACCGCCTCCCAACCAGAAGTTAACCTCGCTGCCATAATGAAGGGCAAGCTCTGGTGCAGAAAATATAAGAAAGAAGACCTTGGCCCCTATCCATCCAAAAAGAAAAGAACCTAGAAATAACTGCCATAATTCTTTCTTTTTTAAGTCGAATCTTTGCCAAAGTAGGGATGTATAATTAAAACCGATGCCCCATCCAAACCCCATTAACAAGGGGTAGCTAAAGATAGGTTCTCCAAAAAGATGAAAAAGTATCGCTCTCAAAGAAGCCTTTCCCTTGTCTCAAGAACGGTTATCATCAAGATGCCTAGAACGGTCATTATGTCGCCAAGGCTAAAGGCAAACATTGTGTCGTGAAACTTGAGGCCTAAATAGTCTAAGGTAAAACCTTGGGAAACCCTATCTAACCAACTTGTAAAGAATCCGGATATTATTAAAGTGTAAGCCCAACCCTTAAGTGGCCTCTTATTCCTATTCTTAACGACAGCTTTCAAGGAATAGAAAATTATTCCCAAAGAAAAAAACATGGCGATTGTGTTTTGATAACTCTTGAGAAAGGGTGTCGAAAAACCAAAGACGAAGTCACTGTTTTTGAACCTTGTAAAGAAGATGTCCCCTATCAGTGGAGACACTCCTCCATCTTCTAAAATTAGACTTTGAGATGTACCTTTTATTAGTTGATCTAAAATTATGGAAAATGCCAACACTAGACTATATTTCCAAATATTATTCATTAATAAAATTCTTTAGGGTTAATCTCGTATTTTTCAATTTTTCTTAACAGCGTTTTTTTAGGAATATTTGCCTTTAATGCTGTTTGATTGATTTTACCTTTATTTAACTTTAAGGCCTGGACAATAAACTCTTTTTCAAACAGATCTTTTGCAATTTGAAAGTCCATTTTAATGCCATTATCTTCAGTTAACTGAGCAAATGTGAATTGATACTTATTAACATCCTCATCACTCATATCCCTATCAAGAACAGACTCCCTAATTCCTTTAAAGTCGATTCGCGACGTTTCGTCCTCAGAGTCTTCTGAAAGTCCCTCATCCACAGATCCTTTTCTTACGGTATCAGGTAAAGATCCTGGTCGTATGTGATCTGTCGATTCAATAATGAAGGCGTGCTCTATTACATTTCTTAGCTCTCTAATATTTCCTGGCCAGCCGTAAGCAGACAAGATCTTCAAAGACTCATCATTAACACCTTTAATCTCTAGGTTATGAAGACTGTTGAAGTAGGAGACATAGTAATCTATTAAATAGGGAATATCTGAAACTCTTTCTCTCAGTGGTGGCAAGTAAACGGGGAGAACATTTAGCCTGTAAAAAAGGTCTTCTCTAAAGTCCCCTTCTTTTATCATCTTTTCAAATGGCTTATGGGAGGCCGCTATTACTCTGACATCGACCTTAACATCTCTATTAGAACCCACCGGAGTAAACGATTTCTCTTGAAGAACTCTTAGCAATTTTACCTGCATCGTTGCACTAATATCTCCGATTTCATCGAGAAAGATCGTCCCACCATCAGCATACTGAAATTTACCAATTTTTCTCTCTGTTGCGCCTGTAAAGGCGCCTTTTTCATGACCGAAAAGTTCTGATTCAATCAAACTATCAGGAACAGCAGCTAAGTTGATTGTTACAAAACGTTCGTCCTTACGTGGCCCATTGTAATGAATTGCCTTTGCAACCAATTCCTTACCTGTACCAGACTCACCTCTAATTAAAACTGGGGTATTAACTTGAGCAAGCTTAGAGATAACATTAAAAACCTTTACCATTTCGTCAGATTCACCAACAAACTTATCATCGTTACCAAGGCTTAAGGTTGGGGCGGAGAACTTTGATGTTTCAACTAAACTTCTTGCCTTAAGTGCTCTTTTTATAAGAGCAACTAGGTTGTCAGAAGTTATTGGTTTTTCCAGATAATTGAATGCACCAAGCTTAACGGCCTTAACAGCATCCCCAACATTCGAGTAAGCCGTAAGAATTAGAACGATTATTGAGGGATTAAACTTTTTTATTTGTTCAAGAGCTTCAATTCCATCCATCTCTGGCATATTGACGTCCATAACAACCAGATCATACTTCTCTGCCGTTACTTTATTTAAAGCCTCACGACCATTATCTGCAGTATCAACAAAGAAGTGGTGATACTCGAGAGCTTGCTTTACGGAGTCCTGTAAAACTTTATCGTCATCAACAACTAAGACTTTGTGCATAAACTATCTCCCAATAATGGATTATTCGTTTTTCAATTTTATCTGAAATTGAGTTCCCTGTCCCAAATCACTTGAAACAATAATAGTACCGCCATGAAGTTCTACGAAATACTTTACTAAATATAAACCGAGCCCCGTTCCTTTAATAGAATGACTTGCGTCATTCTTTACCCGATAAAATTTCTCAAAAATATTCTCGATATCACCTGGAGGTATCCCAACTCCATTATCTTTAATCTTTATATAGACCCACTTTTCATCATCACTTGTCTCGACATCGACTGTAGAGCCTTCTCCCGAATACTTAATGGCATTTTCAATCAAGTTAGAAAGAACCCTATTCATCAAATTTGGATCATACTGGATTGGATATAGGGGGCCTAGGTTCATATTAACAGTAATATCTTTGCGACTGGCCTCAAACCTAAGGTTTAGAACAACCTGTTCGATTGTTGTATTAATATCCTTGCTGTTCATATTTAAAGTGAGATTGCGAGACTCAATCTTTGTAAGATCCAAAATACTTGTTATGAACTTATTTAGCTCTTTTGTAGAGTCAACTATTGAGCGTAGGTTTCTCTCACCATCATTATTTGAAAATTGTCTCTGGGTAAGCATATTATCTGCAAGGCCTGCTATTTTTGCTACTGGGGTTTTCAAGTCATGGCTCATAAGGCTGATAAAATTTTGCTTAAGATTTTCCACCTTTTTTAAAAGTTTAGTTTCTTCCTGAATTGCAAATCTTCTCTGATACTCACCGATGGCGCGAAAAGGTACCCAAATATAATAGACAACAAAGACCGCTAAAACCAAATGGGTTACATAAAGCCAAATGCCAGCGACGACAAAAAGTAAATAGGCCATTAGTAGAGAGCCAAGCATCACTCCAACCGTAATAAGAAGGCCATGCGTTGGTTTTAACCATGAGATCATGAAGGATAAAAAGACGGCGATTATTATGCAAATCACATAAGTGAATGTTTTTGATAAACGGTAAACAGTCTTACCCTGAATTAGGGATTGAATAATTATTGCATGCATTGATAATTTTGAACTACGAAAATTCTCCTTATCAAAAGGAGTAAGTACATAGTCGCTAGCATTACTGATATAACTAGGTCCTACCAAAACAATTTTGTCCTTAAAGAACCCTTCCGGAAAATTACCGACTCTTACAGAATGAAAAGGAATTCTTGTAATCTTATTATTCTTCTCCAAAGAGGAAGTATAAAAACGAAAAAGAGCAAAGGTCGCATCCGCTTCTCGAAGATAGTAAGAACCAGGATAATTTTTAGCCGTTATTTCTTTTAAGCCTAAGAATTTTCTATATTCATTTGCTGTCCACAAATGGAGGCTATCTTCACCAGAGAAATTCAAAATGGCCCGTCGAGAAACGTCATCCTTTGCAAAGGCAGCGTTATCAACATTTATTAAACCTAAAGAATAGCCAAAGCTTCTTAAGCCTTCTGGAGGCAATTGCTCACCCCATGCATCCATATCCGTACCAAATCTAAAAATTCCACCACCTGATATAAAACTAGATATAGATCCTTTAAATCGACTTAAGTTTTCCTTATCGAGCTTAGTTTCAGGCTCAGTCAAATTAACGAAGTAGTTTACTACCCTAGGCCGGTCCTGTGCCATTTTTTCATATAGATGATAATGACTGGCATAAGTATACGGATAAGTTTCACCGAGGAACTCATCTGACTCTTCATCCATGACAACAAGAACTATATCGCTATTGTAATTAATACCGAGGTCATACTTAACCCTCATGTCATAAAAAATAGCCTCAAGCGTACTAAAAGAATACTGAAACAAGATGATGACAAATATAACTGTAAAAAACAGAGGATAATATCGAGAAAAATCGAATGACTTATTAGCTTTTTCTTTCATGCCACTTCACGTAATTGTTAAATATATTTGCGTAGCTACCCAGCAAGGAAGACCATAATCCCGAGTCCCTCTTTTTAAAAAGACTTAGGTCACTGGAGATACTATTTATAAAAGTAGATGGTGCCGGGTGAAAGCGTTCCAAATAGTAAGTTACCCTAAGTGCCTTTTCGCCATCCAGATCCTTAAAGGAATCATTAATACTAACTTCACTTACAAAGTCTTTTAAGAAGACCAGTGGAAGAAAGATATAGAAACAAGAAAGGGAAAGCCTATGGAGACCTAACTTACGAAGTCCATAAGTCGGCGCAAATAAGACTGAAGTTAAAAAGGAAATAATATTTGAAAACTTCCCATACCCTCTTTCTAAATAGGTTAATGAATATGTTAAGCAGATATCCCAAAGCTCTTCGTCTCCACTCTTCAAAAAGTCATCGGACAAAATAATGCATGGTCGATTGAATATGGGATGAAGACAATATGCATTAACAGGAATTAAATGACTCTTATAAAGACGAACTTCGGATAGGCCTTTTATACAGCTCATATTTTGAAGCTTGAAATATATGTCGTGAACACGTGGATCTACCTCTTTGGCCCCGATCGCCACCAAGTAGAGTCGGTCCCCCAATAAAAGTGTAAGAATTATGACAAATGCGGCCAATCCCAAGCCATAAACCTCACCCAAGGGTCCAAATATAAAAAAACCAAAGACTCCAAAGAGTCCAAAATAAAAAAGAATAAGCGTTAAGCCCGCGATAATTCTAATGGTCGTCCCCCTTTGGACGCAGTGCGTTTGTAGAAATCATACGTTTCCCTAATGATTATAGACATTAAAGCCTATTAGCGCTATAAACCGTCTTGTCACACCGCCTTAAAAAGTAGACCAAGACCTTCGTGTTTTCAATACTTTAGCATGTGGCAGGGAAAATAACACACAATACTCACACAACCTGGGCAACCTTGCAGGGGGTTTATATGCGATTTGACCGGCTTTTATTCGGTACAGCAGGTGTTCCTAACAGTACACCCAAGAAAAACAACCCGATTGATGGTGTAAGAACTATTCATCAATTAGGTTTAGACTGTATGCAGCTAGAATTCGCGCACGGTGTGCGTATGAAGGAAGAAGTAAGTAGTGGACTTCGTAAGATCTCTTACGAATTAGGAGTTCCTCTAACTTCACATGGCCCGTACTACATTAACCTTAACGCTAGAGAGCAAGATAAAATTGACTCTTCAGTTGAAAGGATTATTCAAACAGCTAAAATTTCAGATCTTTGCGGTGCAGAGTCTATGACATTCCACGCTGCTTTTTACATGAAAGATAGTCCTTATGATGTTTTTGATCTTGTTGAAAAATCAATGAACGTCATCGAAGAAAGACTTAATCGTTTGGACATTGAGATAGAACTTCGTCCAGAGCTAACTGGAAAAACGTCTCAGTTTGGTAGTCTTGAAGAACTTATCTCTCTAACAAAGAATGTGACAAGCTGCCGTCCTTGTATGGACTTTAGTCACCTCTTTGCTAGAACTGGTCTTTATAATTCTAAGGCCGAGTTTAAAGAAGTACTTGGTGGTTTAAAAGTCGAACTTGGTGAAGAAGCTGTTAGAAATATGCACATTCATATTTCTGGCATAAGTTCTAACTCTAAGGGTGACCTTAAGCACATCAATTTAGAGAAGTCTGATTTTAACTGGAAAGAACTCATTGAAGCTCTAAAAGAAGAAGACTGTAGAGGATATATGATTTGTAACTCTCCAAACTTGGAAGATGATGCGAAGATGTTAAAAGATTACTACATGTCTCTTTAATTAAACTTAAAAAAAATTATTATAAAATAGCCTCCATTGGAGGCTTTTTTTATGCTGCTTTTTTGGTTTCTGTCTTTATTGGCACTTCAGAGAGTAAAGATGCTTCTGACGTTTTAGGCTGAACCAGTACATAAGCAACATCAATGCCACAGATGTTACTTAGTATTTTGGCAAATACCTTATCTTCAACTTTGAAAAGCTTTTGCTCTTCTTCACCCTTCACACTTTCAAGTATGTTCATACCTTCGGGTATATCAAAATTTTTTCCAGCAATACTTAATCGAAGAAAACAGTTATAGATTTCAAGTTTAGCGACCCGAGCGGTCTGGCCATTTGAACTTTTAATTTTGACGACGCCTTCTTCTTTCTCTTGAAAATAATCAGAGAGACTAACCACACTTTGGTTACTGAGCTCACAATCTGGATGTCCTATTTTTTCATAGGTTTCGTCCATCAATCTGGAAATGAAGTCATCTTCACGTATCATGCCTAGCTTATCGGCATAATTTTCTTATTTCTTTATTTTATAAGGTCTTGATTATGGAGCTTTAGAATCGCCCTCAGCACTAATTTCTAGCTCTTTCTTGGCCTCAATAAAAGTCTTGATATTGCTTACGTCCGCCAGTTTCCAAGTCTCTCCGACTTTTTCTACCTGAGCAATTTTCTTTACCTCAATTCCAAAGTCCTTTGGTGTTCCGGTGCCTTGAGAATAGCTGAGTATATAGGTCAAGAAACACTTAGTATCTTCGCAATTCTTAAGTAAGATTTTTAATCTTCTTTTCTGAAGGGCTTCAGAGTTTAGAAAAGACGTTAACTCTTCCCCCTCCATGCCATCAATTCGAGAGTTTAAACCACCTGTAGTCATTTCCAATAAATCATCTTTATCTTGACCACCTGAAAATCGGTATTGAATAAACTCTTTTAAAGCCTTTTCTGGTGTTGATTTTTTTGTACAAGAACCAAAAAGAACAATCGTTACAATTAGAAGTAAATTTAGTTTCATAATCTTTCCAAAAAACTTATCTGTAGGAAGGGCGTAGGCCCAACTCGTTTATAATACCATAATAATCAGGCCATCCTAGATCTGGGACAGGGTTTTTTAAAACCCGAACACCAACACCGCCATAACCGAGTGTCATAATTACGCCTTCAGTAAAAAATGTATGATCTTCAATTATAATTTCTATTTCAACCCGACCTTTAAGTGGCAATGCTGTCTCTGGCAGTTTGCAAAAGAATCCATTTTCACCCCAGTTTGTTAAATATCCAACATGGGTTGATTTATCCTGTTTCAAAGTTATTGGAAGTTTCCGATAGCCAAAGTCAGGTAATATATTACTTGGATAAGATGGATTATAAAAAGGCTCATTTAATTCCATTTTTAAAAATAGAAAAAAGTTATAAGAAATCACAGAATATAAAAATGTTAACATCAAAATTAATTTATCTAGATCCAGAAGAAATACGTTAAACGACCTTGTTAGAACGTAGATACAAAAGCTCAGAAATAAATAGGGAGAAATTCGAAAGCCTTTAAAAACCGCTACAAAAGTAATACTAAACCAAACTAGTAAAATACGATCTCCCTTTAGTCTTGCCACGAATTGCTTTAAATCTAGGGCCGATACCCCTCCCTCAAGTGATTCAATTACCGATAGGAAGAATAAGGACAGGAGACAAAAAAGTAGAATGTTCTTAATAACAACTGGTCTCTTTAAAAACTTCAAACGAAATCTCCTATTAGCATGATATAATTAAGGATACATGAAGATAGCTTTAGAAGTGAATACTAGATGTGTAAATTGTGACGTGTGCAGGGTTATTTGTCCTGAGGACAGTATTACGCTCTATAACAATCAATATCTTATCGATAATTGGTCTTGTACCCTCTGTGGTCTATGTGTCGAATTGTGTCCTACTGACGCTATTAAAGTCGAGGAAAAGCCATCCACCTAAAGCTTCACCACTCTACTTTCATTTGAAAGTGATTTTATGGACAAGTAAACCCCTGGATTACTCTCTACAATTTCCACACCAGAAAAATTTATAACACTAGGAAAAGTTGATGCGTAAGACAATTTCTCAAAATTAAGTTTTGTGATCTTACCAATACTTTTCAAAAAATTAAAAAGTCTACTTTCTGGGTTTTTAATAATTTTGGTGATGTTTTTTTTGTAAGCTTCAATTTCTCCAAAATCCCAAAATTCGATGGGGTCCTTAGGTTCAAAGATTGTGACATTGTTGTTTGATGGATTCGCCACGCTTTCGAAAAAATTACTTTTACCTGGTTTATAAGTAACTGCCGATAAATCAACCTTTCCAAAACCTGAATATGTTATCGTTGGAGCATCTTCTGAAGGCCCAACAATGTCTCTAAGTAGGCCGTTGGAGTCCACCACAATTCTATTATATTGATCGTCTTTTTCACAAGGCATACCTATTAAGACGTGATCACTCTTTTTAGAGTGTTCATTGAAGGCGTCCCAATCCTCTTGGCTTAACAGTAAAAAGGAGTCTGGATTAAAAATATTTATGGATGTAATTTGAGGAAAGTTCTTTTTAAAATTATGAAAACATCCCCCACTACCAAGAATTTCTCTTTCATATAAGTCTGTTAAATCTTCTTCGTTAATAATATCTTTAAATAATTCTGATAAGTGATGGGTATTTATGAATGCCCTTTGAGCGCCGAGGGTCTTAGCATACGATACTTGTAACTCTAAAAGTGTGGAATCGAAAAGGGGCCAAAGTGGTTTCGGGATTACCTTACCAACACTCCCCATCCTTGTACCAAATCCTGCACATGGTAAAAAACAATTGTTAATATTCATAATAGATTTCTGAAAGGACAACTCTTAACTCGTTATACTCTTTGTAACGAAAGAGAATATCTCTTAGTTTTTCAAAGGCATATCCAATATATTTTAAATATCGAATATCTCCTCTAAGTCTATAAATGTAAGCAAAGCTACCAAGCGCCTTAAATATTCTCTGAATGGCCATCTTGTCATAAAGAATTGAAAACTCTTCAAAAGAAGATTGGTAACACTTTTCTTTTAGGAACTCATCCCAATAAGTCTTCTTTAGCTTATGTTTATTTTGACGAGAGATTTTATAATAACAATCCTCAAGAAGAGAAACCAAATCATATTGAGGAATCCCCATTCTTGCATCCTGAAAATCAATAACCACAAAGTCAGAATCCTTAATCATAATATTCCGAGAGTGATAATCTCTATGAGTCACGACCATTTTTTGTGAGGCAAGTGTCTGGCAAATATTTTCAAATGTAGTCTCTAGTATTTTTTTCTTTTCTTCCGATAGGGCTTGATTAAACAAGCCTTCAATTAATTGTTTTACAGTAAAAGCCACTTCACTCATTAGCTTTTCTTTATCAAAATATAACGATGAAAAGCAGCCCTCTGGATAACTTTCCTTTTTAATTCCATGAATTTTTATTAACTCTTGTAATGCTTTTTCATAAGCCTCTAACTCCTCACGTGGAGAGCGAAGCTTAGATAGAAAGTTTAGAAGGGTTTGGTCGCCGAGGTCTTCTTCAAGAAGATAGCCTCTTTCTAAATCTACATCATAAATATGAGGAACACGGATATTTTCAGAGGAAAGAATTCTTTGCATATCCACAAAATTATCTCTTCCGCCACCCTCTAGTGGCTGCTGCAGACAAACAACAAACTGCTTTTTCTCACAATCCACTCGATAATATCTTCGACTGGATGCATCGCCAGTTAGCCTATGGATTTCCCAGTTTTTAAAGGCTTCAATCCTTCCAGCACTTATTGAGTTCTGAAAGAGTGAGTCTACTAAAATTTTCTCTGTTTTAATTTGTGTTTCTAAATTCATTTGTAACTATCTTGAAAACGATAAAACATTTTGGAGGAGTTTATCTCCGGTGATTTGACTTGACCAAATCCTTGGGAAACTAAAAAGTTCTTTAATAAAAACTCCTCTCTCGATATTCCTCTAGGGTCTCTAATTTGCCAGCTGAAGTCCAAGGTATTTTTATTTTGAGTTTGGATCCAATTTAATAGTGCCATTGCATCATACTCTGCCCTCCTCAAGGCAAAGTAAGTCCACTTATAGACTTCTAGTTTTGTATTAATATCTATTCTTATCAAGGATAGAACCTGAGGAATCTGAATTAAACCCAACGGAAAAACTCTTTGAGCGGGATATAAGTTTCTACCTGATTTTACAATTTCAAAGCACAGAGCACTTACCAGTAAGGATTCATTTTTAAAGTATTTCTTCACAAGTCCCTTTGATATAAAGAACTGATAGTTTGGTAGTGAGAAGATAAAAGGCACCTTATCGTCGATTAAATAGAATTGAGGTGGTGGGCCCTTCGGTAATAAAAGCTCATTATTAGAGACAATGCGTTGAAAAATACCCTTTAGATATTCATTATTTCTTTTTGAAAGGCGCAGGCTTCTGATGTCTTTGTTGTTTAAGATACTTTTAGACAACGAACTAAGGTGATCAATATAGTCAACCTTTTTAGTGGTATGTATTTTCTGATTACTAACAATAACGTCTTCCTGAATTAGAAATTTTTTTATATGCGAGCAACTCAATAGAAGTATTGAGACTGAAAATAAAAAAAGCGCCCTACATAGAGGGCGCATATAGACACAGAAGTTATTCATCTTAATTACTCAGAGGCAATCTCTCTCTCTGGAATATAATATAGAGTAAAGCCTGCAAAAATCAAATTTGGATCTTTAATTAATGGTCTGTTGTTATTGTAAATAAGTTTCCACTTACTTGCTGTTCCATATTTATCTTTTGAAACGGTCACAAGAGAATCTCCACTCTTTATAAGATATGGCAATCCTTCAGGGTTCCAAACAAACTCAGTAGATGGTTTCTTGAAACGGATAACTGCGCCTTCTGATACTGAGCTCCCTCTTAAACCATTGAGGTCTCGAAGGTTACTCCATTTTCTATAATCACCGTATATGTTGAAAGCTGCCATCATAAGAGTTTCGCCTCTTTTAACGGTATAGCTACCCTCATCTTCTGTTAGCTCAACATCAGATGATGCAAGAGACTCATCAAGCACGATTGGCTCAACATCATCTTCACTAGCAACAAGTGGTTCATCTTCAATAATAAGTTCTTCATTTTCTGCATCAACAATAAAGTCAGCATCACTGCTCATCATATCTCCAGAGTCTGCTGTTGCATCATCCTTTTTAGAGCCTTTTGAACAAGATACTGTCGTTATCAAACTAACGAGTAATAAAAGATTTAATAACTTCATACTTTCTCCTCTGTGTTTTTCATATATGACGCTATTCGGAACATCCTACCTATCACTTTAAGCAAAACTACCGTAATCATAGGTTTTTCCCATATTAACATAATTACAACAACTTAAGCCCTATTTCCCTACCGTCATTATCAATAAAATCCACCTAAATCCTTTAATATCTGGCACCTTCACCACAATTAAAAATTGCCTGTGTGGACATCAGGAATCCTAAGAAGATAGCATTAAGTTATGAAACTCAACTGGTATGTTATTTTCATTCTCCTCTTTCTTCCAAAACTCAACTTCGCCCAGTCTGTTGTTGATGATATCGATTCATTCAATGGAAGTTTTGAGAATAATTCGCCCCAGCTATCAACTGAAAAAATTGAGAAAATAAGTGCAAGTGGAAGAATATTTATTCTTACCAATAGCTCAAGTAGCTATGGAAAGGGTGACTTCATTTCAATTGTTTTGGATGATAAACTTGTTAACCGCTCCCTCGTTGCTAAAACATCCTCAGGAAGTGGCGGCATAAAAATCATGAAGGTTTACAACCCCGAGCTACATAAGCTTTTACGCCCGGGGATGCAGGTTCAGATTATCCGAGGTGATGACAGCTTCTTTAGAATTAAGAAAAAACAAGAAAGCACTACGGAAGAGACGGCACTAATCGAAGATGAAGAAGGCCTTTTTGATGAAACAACCCTTCTGGAAGATGATTTAAATTTAGAAGAAAATACAAATCGAAAAATTAAAACTGACAATATTATCTCCCTCTTTCTTTCTCAAGTTGAAGGGCAAGGCGTCGAGCAGGACACCAGAAGATATAGCCAAATCACAGGCGCCTGGGCCTACCAAGTAAATGATAACTTTTGGGCAGAGGTTTCTTACGGAGAAAATGTTATTAACGACTACCCTGATGGCGGATTAGATACGAAGTTTTCTAGCTTAGTGTTTAAATTCAAATATACAGTCGAAGCTCCATTTTATTCCTATATCCAACCCTATGCAGGCTATCAAATTACCAACGCTGATAGCCCAGGCGCTGGTTCAGCAGGAGTTAGCACGACACAGCAGGAATTAGAACTTGAACTTGTTGAGAGTCTGAAGAAAAATCAACCGGTTTTTGGGGTTACCATTCTTAAGAGACTCGTACCTGGATGGTTCGCAAGACTAGACGTCGGATCAGATGCTTTAAACTTTGGGTTTTCTCTTGAATTTTAAAACTGCCTTAAGCTTTCCCATTTTAATTTTATCAATAGTTAGCTGTGGTGTTAAGTCAGACCCCAGTCCACCAAGTGATACAATTCTACCTTCAATAGAAAAACAATTCATGCTGTCTCCACTCAAAGATACGGAGAAAGACGAAAAAGATAATAAGAAAAAATGAGTCTAATACTATCCACTGGTGCCAATCTTGGGGACCGTGAAAAATATTTAAACACTGCTAAATTTAAACTTTGTGAATATTTTGAGCTAATAGATGAGTCAAATATATACGAATCCCCAGCTGTGGATTATTTGAGTCAACCTGATTTTCTAAATCAGTTACTAGAATTTAGTATTCCCACCATTGATCCCATGGCCGTTCTAAGGATCGTTAATGAAATTGAAAATGACTTGGGGAGAACGAGAGACATCGACAAAGGCCCCAGGACACTTGATATTGATATTCTCTTTTGGGAGTTCGAAAGAATCGATATACCCGACCTTAAAGTTCCTCATCCGAGACTTTTTGAAAGAAGCTTTATTGTTTCCCCACTTAAAGAGCTGTCTTACTTTTCTAAACTAATAACTCAGTTCGAATTTCCGGATAACTTTGACAATACTTGTTGGGTATATCCAAAACCTTGACTGTCTATCCTTATATAAATTGACCCTAATCCTTACGCAGCCTTATAATGGGTTTCTCTAAATTATTACCAGGATTTATTTTCTATGCTCAACTTTGATCTGAATATCGAACAAAAAGAAATCAATGAGATGGCAATGAAGTTCGCCAGACAAGAAATGATTCCAAAATCAGCGGAGTTTGATCAAAAAGCTGAAATGCCCTTAGAGATTTTAGAAAAAGCATGGAGTCTTGGACTTGTTAACACCTGTATCCCAACCGAGTTTGGTGGCACAGGCTTTACGACGATTGACTCTATGATCATAACCGAAGCCCTCGCATACGGTTGTCTCGGTATGAATACTGCAATTATGGCAAATGACCTGGCCCTCTTACCTATTGTTATAGGTGGCTCAGAAGAACAAAAGAAGAAGTTTTTAACCCCATTTACTGAATCGTATAAGATTGCAGCTTTTTGTTTAACAGAACCTGGTAATGGTAGCGATGCCGCAGGAATTAAAACCACAATTAAAGATGGTGGTGACCACTGGATCGTTAACGGTCAAAAGATGTGGATCACAAATGCGGGTTACGCAGATCTCTTTACTTTATATGGGACAATTGATCCCGAACTTAAGCACAAAGGTATTAGTGCTCTCGTAATTGAAAAAGGTACTGCAGGAATCGAAATTGGTGCTCCTGAAAAAAAGATGGGCCATTGTTGCTCTGACACCCGTTCTGTTACTTTTAAGAATGTTTTAGTCCCTAAAGAAAATATGCTTGGTTCACCTGGTGACGGGTGGAAAATTGCAATGAAAACTTTGGATCACTCAAGACCAATGGTAGCTGCCTCAGCAGTCGGTGGAGCTCAATGCTCGCTAGACTACGCCACTGAATATTCAAAAGAGAGGATTCAATTTAATAAGCCAATTGCTGGTCATCAAGCAATTCAATTTATGCTTGCCGATATGGCCACAAAAGTTGAGGCGTCTAGACTACTTGTTTTCAAGTCCGCCTGGCTTATAGATCAAGGCTTATCAAACACAAAGCTGGCTTCCATGGCCAAAGCATTTGCTTCAGACTCATTTATGCAGGTTGCAACTGACGCAGTTCAGATTTACGGAGGATATGGTTATAGTAAAGAATATCCTGTGGAAAAGCTGATGAGGGACGCTAAACTCATTCAAATATATGAGGGCACTTCCCAAATTCAAAGGCTAGTAATCGCCAAAGAGGTTCTTAAATAAACAAATAATTTTTTTCTTTTTAAGGAGATTAACATGAATATTTTCGTCTGCGTGAAGCAAGTGCCAGACACTGAAACCAAAGTTACACCAAATGGGGACGGTACATTTATTGAAACAAGTTCTATTAAATGGATTATGAATCCATATGACGAATTTGCTGTTGAGCAAGCACTCTTACTCAAGGCTGCCAATAGCGGTTCTACTGTAACTGTATTAAGAGTTGGATCTACTCAAGATACTGAAGCTCTAAGAACGGCCCTAGCGATGGGTGCTGATGAGGCGATCCTTGTTGAGTCTGACGACAACTTGGACTCATATATGATTGCTAAATCCCTTAAGGGTGCAATCGAAAAATCAGGTAAGTCTCCTGATATTCTTTTTACTGGAAAGCAAGCTATCGATGACGACTGTTTGCAAGTTCCTCAATTATTGGCCCAAATGCTAGATCTACCCTCTGTCTCTGTAGTTGTAGGCTTTGAGTCTAACGATGGATTAGTGACTCTAAAAAGAGAAGTAGAAGGTGGCGCACTAGAAGTTTATGAGCTTAGCACCCCCGTAGTTGTTGCCTGTAACAAAGGAATCAACACTCCAAGATATGCCAGCCTGCCAGGGATTATGAAAGCAAAAAAGAAACCCCTTCAAAATCTATCTCTCGGCGATGTTGGCGTAAGTGCTGATGATCGAAGAGTAAAGTATAGCAACTTTCAATTACCTCCAGAAAAGCCACCTGGGAAAAAGTTCGATGCGATGGATGAAGCAAAGCAAGCTGAAGTTGTCGCTGAGGTTGTTCAACTCCTTCGTAACGAAGCGAAAATCATTTAAAGGGAGACTTATTTATGTCAAAAATACTAGTTTTTACAGAAACAACAGATAATAACGTTAAATCCGTAACTCTTGAAATTCTTGGTCGCCTTGCCGGACAAGACATTGATGTTGCCTGCATTGGAAACCTTCCAGATGAAGGGGCCAAAGCACTTACAGAGCACGGTGCTGCCAACATTCATAAAGTTACTGGTGCGGGTCTAGAAAAGTATTCTCCCGAAGGTTACAGCAAAGCACTTAAAGCTGTTATCGAAAAAGGAGGTTATGACTACGTTATGGCCGGATCAACGTCCCTTGGAAAAGATTTATTTCCACGTTTAGCGGGTATCTTTGACGCCGGAATGGCGACAGAGGTTACAAACTTTACAATGGATGGTGGTACATTTGCTGGAACCCGTCCGCTTTTCGCAGGAAAGGTTCTAGCTAAAGTAGAAATTCAAGGACCCAAGCCTCACTTCGTAACAGTTCGTCCAAACGCTCTTGGGATGCCAGAGAGCACAACGGCAGGAGCAGGAAACCTTCAGGACCTTGCTGCTGAAGTCGGTGAAATACGAGCTGCCATTAAAGAAATCGTAAAAGGTGCCTCAGAAAAAGTCGACTTAACCGAAGCCAACATCATTATTAGTGGTGGTCGTGCGATGAAAAATGCCGAGAATTTTAAAATTCTTGAAGAGTGTGCCGATGTTATCGGTGCTACAGTTGGTGCATCCCGAGCTGCTGTTGACTCTGGCTTTGCTCCTCACGCTATGCAAGTAGGCCAAACTGGAAAAACAGTCGCACCTTCACTCTATATTGCCTGTGGTATTTCAGGTGCCATTCAACATTTGGCGGGAATGAGAACGTCAAAAGTCATTGTAGCCATCAACACTGACCCTGATGCTCCAATATTTACAAAAGCAGATTACGGTATTGTTGGGGACTTATTTAAGATTGTTCCCATTTTGACTGAAGAATTTAAAAAAATTATGTAATTGAAAAGGCCCCGAAAGGGGCTTTTTTTTAAAATGAAAAGCCTACCTTTTCAGGCTCAATACTTGAAGGAGTTCTATCTCCGTCTAGGTCACTTCTCATTTGCTCGAAGTCTTCTGCTTGTCCATTATCATATTCCATTTCTTGAGAGTCGTTTACCCTTTTACCATCAACTTCCTCATAGTACCCCTCTTCGCCATTTTGTTGAATATCTAATTCTTCATCTTGATACTCTTCTTCTTGAAAAACTTCATCCTGAGCTTCTTCTTTTTCATAAACTTCCGGTTTCTCAATCTGAGCGTTTACCGGAGAAGCAGCACTTACCTGTTCAGTCGCTTCCTCTGGAACACCAAACTTTTCTTCGATCTTCGCTTTTTTCTCATAAGTAACAAAGTTCAACATTGCGCCTGCCAATGGACCAGTCGAAAACCTTACTTTAATTTCATCGTTACTAATATTCGTTAGAATCCCTTGAGTTCCTCTACCATCATTAAAGGTTCCATGATCGAGAACTCTTGCTTCTGTAGATACAGACTCTGTTTGATTCTTTGTTCCTACATGCAACCTAATGCTTTCAATTATTAATTCGCCATTTTTAAGGTAAGCATAGCCATCAACATCTTTTGCTCTAAGAACATTTCTGTTTTTCTTAGGATCTAAAGCTGACACCAAGAATAAATCCTCTTCAATATCATACTTACTCTTTTTAACTTCTTGAACTTCTGGCTTAGACTTCTCTGTGGAAGTAATCTGGGTCTCTTTAACTTTTACTGCTTCAACAATTTCGTAACCATCGCCAAACACTTTATATAGGGCAATTGTTCCTTCTTCAGTTAATAAAGATATTTTGAAAGTTTGCTCAATATCTTCATCAATCCTTACTGTGCTCAAAGAAATGAGTTTAATATTTATAATAACGTCCTGACTTACAACCTTATTGATTGCATCGTAAGCAACATCACCTTTTTCATTAATAACTCTTTTTATTTTCCAATTGCCATTTACTATAGATGACATTGACAGAGGAACCTCTTGGACAAGAGGAAGTTTTCTTTCAAATGAAGCAACAATACGTTTTTCTTTCGCTACCGGTAAATTTAACTTTACCTCTTCAATATCGTCCATAAAGTTCGCCGTATAAAACTGGCTATCATGGTAGGTCTCCGCCACCGCAATAAGGGACACAAATCCCAAACCTAATATAAATGTTTTAGCGATTGCCTTAACAGCTTTCATTAATCCTCCAACTTAATGGATATTAATGCAAGGCGTAGGCCAACATGCACGGACCGCTATTTAGACAGTTTTCACTCCAAGCCATGCCCATAAGCCACTGAATTTATTAGGATTTTTAAGATTTGAGTTACAGAGCTGTTTTTGCTCAGGCCCAAGAAAGTGTAAAAACTTTTTACACGTTAGAATTTTCTACACAGAAAAGAGGCTAATCTAGCTTCGGAGTTCTGCCGGTATAATCCCCATGAGAGGCCCTAAAACGTTTTAGAGCAATAACAACAAGGTCCTCAATAGGTATTCCACTATTGCTTGCCATATTTTCCAAGGACTCAACGACATCCTTTTCAATTTTAACTTTTAACTCTTTAAGATCAGCTTGATTATGCTTTTGCGATTTCATAATTACCCTTTAACTAGGCCAAAACCCTAATGGCGCCTTTTTTTCTTAAACTAACGAGAGAGTTACATGTTTGATACTCAAGCAAAGGTGACTCTTCAAATATATCAGATACTTTATTAAAGTCGGAAATAACAGTCAAAACCTCATACTCCCAAAATGAAATATTCGGACCCCTAGGAATGAAGTCTGGGTCTATAAGGAGCCTTAAATGAGCTGGTGGCCTAAACTTTTTTGAGCTAATGTATGCCTGATAGACATTTTGGCTATCTTTTACAAAGTCCTCGTAACTAATTTCAAAAATAGCTTCTGACATTGTTATGATTTCTGGTTCAACAACAAATGACAAATTGTCGTGCTCTAGATCATCAATAACAACATGATAAAGGCTGGGCTTTCCTGTTTTTCCCTTATAAGAGGAATAAACCAAATCTCCATCTAAGAGAGACACTTTGCCCAGATATTTTCCACTGTTCTTATCTAATAAGTTTACTCGACCAGTAAAATTAAGAGTAGCTTGATCAGCGATAGTTTTTATAAATGCCAAGTTTTTCCTACTTAAAAAGTTTGCCTAAGAATCCTTTACTCTCATACATTTTAGCAACTTTTCCAGCGATATCCATATAAGAAGCAAAGGCTTCGTTATCTTTATAAGAATCGTCAACCATATATGGCCTTCCGCTATCTCCGCCCTCTCTCATAACCATTTCTAAAGGAATACTTCCAAGAAAGTCGACCTCAAGATCTTTGGCGACATTCTTAACACCATCTTTTCCGAAAATATAATATTTCTCTTCCTTACCTTCTGGAGAGAAGTAGGCCATGTTTTCAACCATTCCAATAATAGGGGTATTTACCTGCTGAAACATTCTCAGGCCCTTGATCGTATCCGCAACTGCAACACTTTGTGGTGTTGAGACGACCACAACACCATCAACCTCTGTATTTTGAACTAAAGACAACTGGGTATCACCGGTGCCAGGAGGTAAATCTATCACCAAATAATCCAAGTCTCCCCAATCAGTATCAAAGAAAAACTGATTTAATACACCACCAAGCATAGGTCCACGCCAGATAACGGGATCATTATCATTTATAAAAAGACCAAAACTAATAAACTTCATTCCGTAAGCTTCCAACGGCTTTATTTTCTTTTCGGGGGTAGCTTCTGGCTTTGCCCCCTTTTTATTGAGTAGCATAGGTAGACTTGGGCCATAAATGTCGGCATCTAGAAGCCCCACCTTCTTTCCAAGCCTTTTAAGCGTCAGAGCTAAATTTACAGCAACCGTACTTTTGCCTACTCCACCCTTACAACTTGAAACTGCTATAACCTTGCCAACACCAGGGATTCTCTTTTTATTACCGTTAACCCCGTGACCAACCTTTAGCGATGCGTGTGCCGCTGTAGGCTTAGGCGCTTCAGCCTGAGCTTCGCCCTGAGTCTCAGTAGTATTTGACACTGTTTTTACGAGAATTTTATCTGAATCATATTTATCTGAAAGCTTCTCGATAATTTGATCTTCAATTTCACGCTTTTCTTGTGGTGAAATTCCATCGCGCTTATAAGTAATAACAATTTCACCAGATTCTTTTGCTTCAGCATTTACCCAACGGTTTTCCTCGGTAAGGGATTTCCCAGTCTTTGGATTATTTACGCCGCTCAAAGTTTTTAATGTATTTTCCATAAGTACTCCTTATCTGACCTTTTAGTTCAAGTTTGGAACTTTTAAAAGGATTTAGGCCAAGATTCGTTTTGACAAACTTTTCCCTTAAACAAACCTCTGGCGCAGGATGACATTTCCCATTACCATAGTATTCCTAACCCTTTAAAACAATAGAAAATGGCTGGATACAAAAGAAACACTTATTTAATTAACCCAGAGTTTCAAATTAAATTTAGTCTCTACGTTTGTGGGCTAGTTTTTGTCTCATCTATTATTTACCCGCTCACTATATACGATCTAATCACCAGCTTTATTACCTTTATGGCCTCGAAAAACCCTCAAGTTGCTAGCCAATTAGAAGGAAAACGCTCAAGCCTAATTCTCATCCTTAGCCTGTGGCAGATAGGATTTACGGTCCTTGTCTTTATTATTTGCATTTTCTTTAGTCATAAAATCGCCGGACCCATGTATAAGCTGCAAAAATTTCTGCGGGCAAAAAAGGACGGCCTAGAAAGTGGTAAGCTATTCTTTAGAAAGGGTGACTATTTTCAAGAAGTCGCCGATGACTTCAACGACGTATTTGAAGAGCTGGAAGAGCAGCACAATCAAGACCTCGTTTATCTTAATGAGGTTAACTCTTACATCAGCAACCTAGGAATGGTTGTTCCAGAGGACAAAAAAGCTGTTTTAAATGAGATCACTCAAAAATTAAACCAAATTCAAAACAGGTTTGATAACGAACAGTAATAATCCTCTGATGAACAAAAATAGGAGTTTTTTTGTTTCATCTACATTTTATTCTTACACTTTTTTTAATGGGTCTTGGGCAGAGCTATGCCACACTCGCACCAAAGAAAGAAGTCCTTCAAATAAAACAATTAACAAGTCCAAAAAAAAGAGACATCCAATCTGCTAAATACCTTGAAGACTTTTATTGGGCCTTCAAAAAAGAAAAACCCAGATTAATGAAAACTTCCCTAGCGAGAATTAAAAAGTTCAGAAGCACTCATTTTGAACAATATGTCCCCGTACTAGAAGAAGGCATACAACTTTATTACCGTCTGCGTACCAAAAATCTCAATGACTGTAGCATCAGACAAACAAGTGGGCATATATCACAAAAGCTCAAATCTCTTTATCATAAAGTTTGCTTAAGTTATGTTAGTCGCAAAATTCTAAAAAAGAAGTCTAACCTTTCGTCCAGCGAAAGAACTTTCATAGAAAAAAACTGGCAGCATTTAACACGATTTAAAACTCGAGATAAATTTCTTAGCCTCCTCAACTCTCTTACCCCTTCAAGTCGTATTTTCTTTTCACAAGTCCTAAGAAACTATATCTTTAACAAAAGAAAACTACCCCACAGGGACCTTCTCCCCTTCCTTGTTGTAGATAAGAAACTAACTAAACACATTCAAGACTTTCACCTCTTCGACGTTAAACACCGATCTTACTACTCCTCAGAGTTCACCTTTCTCGTCAAACAATTTAAACAGAATTATCTAGTCGGTAATGATGAGGTCTCACAGGACTTTCTAGAGAAGGCCATAGACTTTTATGACCTCAATCATGAAAGGATCGACAACTCCAAAGCTTGGACGCTTTTTATAACAAGTGGAAAAAAGGTTGCTCGTCGAGAAGATCTAACACTCGCTCTAGACCTTTTTAAAATCAGCGAGAAAACAGCAGACTCCGACCAGCTTTATGAAAGTAAGTTTCAAAGATTATTTACTCATTTTAGAGATCGGAAACTCAACAAGGCGAGAGAGTTCATTCAAAAAGAGAAACTTATAGACGATTTCGATAAAATTAATTCGAAACTTCGTTTTTGGATTTCTAGAGTTTATCAGGACAGTAAAGAATACAAGAAGGCCAAACAACTCTACCTAAGGCAAATAAAGATAAGTCCACTAAGCTTTTACTCAATTTTGGCCTTAAAAAATCTGCGTCTGCTCACGCCTGATTATGACATCACCCTTCTTGTGACTGACAATCGCCCCATACTTAACAATCTAAAATTATCAGAAGATGTCGTTAGAAAAATCTTTTTGTTTGATACTTTTAAGTTAGCTGGCAGTAACTTTCTTAGCTCGATTCAAGCTCAAGAAATTCGATATATTCCTTCATCAAAATTTTTCATGGACATGAAAGCATCAGAAGCGATTAAACTTAAAGCCTATTTTCTCATTAAATTTTTTAGTGAAAGAAATGAACACCTTTCAAGCTTTAAGGTGGCCTACACAAAACTTAACCAAGGCACCATAAAGCTTAACTCTTTGGTTATCGACAGTCTTTTTCCAAACAAGTTTCGAAATATAATAAAAAGTAAAAGTTCCGTAGTGGATGAAAAAATACTTCTCTCTCTAATAAGACAAGAGTCCGCTTTTAATGAGAGGGCAAGGAGTATTGTTGGTGCCAGAGGACTTATGCAAATAATGCCTGCAACTGGTCGACAGTTTAAGAGAAACCTTAAAGCTCATAACCTATACGATCCGATGTTAAATGTTTCTATTGGTTCCAAGTATCTTGAAAAACTACTGCGGCGTTATGAAGGAAGCCTGGTTTTCGCACTGGCGGCTTACAACGCAGGGATGGGTAATGTTGGAAAATGGCAAAAATCGATTCCTTTTAGCGAAGACACCATAAGTAACATCGAGATGATTCCTTTTAAGGAAACTAGAAACTATGTAAAACTAATTTATCGTAATTTATTTTTCTACTCTTATATTGACGGTGTCACCGATCAATTAGATCTTCCAATGAATCAAAGCTTTAAAGTTGCTCTAGATTAAACATTAAATCTAAAATGGACGATATCCCCGTCTTTAACTACGTATTCCTTGCCTTCTATCCGTAGCTTTCCGGCCTCTTTAACCTTTTGCTCGCTACCAAGACTAAACAGATCATCACAATGATAGACTTCAGCTTTAATAAAGCCTCGTTCAAAGTCTGTGTGAATTACACCGGCCGCCTGAGGAGCTTTAGAACCCGCTGAAAAGGTCCAAGCTCGAACTTCTTTTTCACCAGCTGTAAAATATGTCCTCAAACCAAGTAGGTCATAGGCTATCTTAGTTAGAGTTTGTAAACCGGACTTCTCAATTCCAACCGCTTCCAAAAACTCTTTCTTTTCCTCTTCTGTTTCGAGTAGAGAGATCTCTGCCTCCAGCTTTCCACATATAATGACGGCTTGAGACCCTTCTGCTTCAACATGGTCAAAGACAAGTTTAGTATATTCATTGCCCTCATTAACTGCATCTTCATCGACATTACATAAATAAAGAACAGGCTTAAGAGTTATTAGGTTTAAATCAGCAATGGCCGCAAGATCATCCTCTTCAAGGCCTAGAGAAAATCCTCTCTCCCCTTTCTCTAAATGATCTTTCAGTCTTTCTAAGATAGGTTGTTGAATTTTGGCATGTTTTTGTTGGTCTTTATTTTGACCCTTTAGAACTTTTGGAATAGCTAATAACTTTTTTTCAACAATTTCTAGGTCCGCAAGCGCAAGTTCGTAGTTAATTGTTGTAATATCATCTACGGGATCTATTTTACCGTGCACGTGAACGACATTTTCATCATCAAAGCAGCGAACAACATGAACAATGGCATTAACCTGACGAATATGTCCTAAGAACTGATTCCCCAAGCCCTCACCTTTTGAAGCCCCTTTAACAAGACCTGCAATATCAACAAACTCAACAATGGTTGGAATCGTTTTCTGAGGTTTTATGAAGTGTGTAATCTTATCAAGACGATCGTCTGTTACATTTACAATGCCAACATTAGGCTCAATTGTACAAAACGGATAGTTCGCTGCCTCTGCTGGCGCTGCCGTCACTGCCTTAAACAGAGTTGATTTTCCAACGTTTGGTAAGCCTACAATTCCACAATTCAATCCCACAACTATTCCTTTTCTAACACTGTTTTTTTACTGTATTTATTTTGAGCTTTTTGAAAACCCGATTTTAAATAAAACTCTAAGGCTTCAGCGCCCAATTTTGAAAAGTCTTCTAGGTGAGGCTTTTCATCCTCATTAAACTGTCCCAGCACATGAGCTGAGACTTCACCATATTTTGGTCTTCCAACACCCATTCTAAGCCTTAGGAAGTTTTGATTGGGTAAATGTTGGGCCAATGACTTAAGGCCATTATTTCCGGCCAAACCTCCGCCCATTTTTAAGTGAATCGTCCCAAATGGTAAATCTATTTCATCATGAATGACCAATATGTTCTCTATTGGTACTTTATAAAAATCCATCGCGGGTCTTACGCTTTCTCCACTTAGGTTCATATATGTTTGAGGTTTTAAAAATATGACTTGCTCATCTTTTATATTTGTTAAAGAAAACAAACCCTTAAACTTCTCTTTCCAATTCAAATCTTTTTCGAAACTTAAATAATCAAAGACCTTCCAACCAATATTGTGCCTTGTTTCCTCATACTCCCTACCGGGATTTCCAAGTGCAACGATTAGTATGGCCATCTTTTAACTCCTAGATAAAAAGGGAGCTTACAGAATCGTTATTGAAGGTTCTGTGGATCGCTTTAGAAAGAAGTTCAGCGGTTGATAAAACTTTGATCTTATCAATTTTTTTGCCCGCTTCCGTTAATGGTATCGTATCGGTGACAATAACTTGGTCAAGGTCATCAGACTCTTGAATTCTAGTAAGCGCTGGCTCAGAGAAAATTGGATGGGTAGCACAAGCATAAACTTTTGTGGCCCCATGATCTTTTAAGGCCTTACAGGCTTCAACCAAGGTGCCCGCAGTATCAATCATGTCGTCAATAATAATACATTCTTTTCCACTAACATCCCCAACAACATTCATGGCCTTTGCTACGTTTTTCCCAGTTCGCCTCTTATCAATCATCGCGATATCGTGCTTTAACTTTTTAGCGTAGTGGCGGACTCTTTCAACTCCACCTGCATCTGGAGATACAAAAATTGAATTATCTTTTATTAGTGTTGTCTCTACATAATCCATAATTACGGGAGAAGCATAAATATTATCAAAAGGTATGTTAAAGAAGCCCTGGATCTGTCCAGCATGAAGGTCCATCGTGATAACTCGAGTCGTTCCTGCTGTTGTTAAAAGATCGGCCACTAGTTTTGCTGAAATTGGTGTTCTAGGACTTACTTTTCTATCTTGTCTTGAATAGCCGTAGTGAGGAATCACTGCCGTAATGGAAGCTGCTGATGCTCTCTTAAGTGCATCTACCATGATTAGTAACTCCATTAGGTTATCATTTACTGGAGTACAAGTTGATTGAATGACAAATACATCCGCCCCTCTAACATTTTTTTCCATCTCACAAAAAATTTCCCCATTAGCGAATCTAACAAGTTGAGGATCAACTAAAGAAACATCGAGGAAGTCTGAAATTTTAAGGGCAAGGTTCTTATTTGAGTTTCCAGATACAAGGACTATTCGTTTCATTAGCGGAACCTTATGTATGGATGTAAAAGTGGCAGGGGTGGCAGGAGTCGAACCTGCGAATGGCAGAATCAAAATCTGCTGACTTAACCACTTGTCGACACCCCTGTACTGAAGACAAATTTATACTGAATATGAACTTTATTGGCAAGATGAAGAATCAAAAGCATTATTGACACGCCATTTCATTGAATAATTTTCCTCTATATTGGTAATAGTTTTTATAAATAAGAAAAGATGAGTTCGAACCATAGAGCTTAAACTCCTTCTCTCTGTCCCTTGGACCTTCGAGACCAACCCACGTAATGAGGAGCTCTAGACCATCAAAACCCACAAACCAGCTATCATAGCCATTATTTGAGGTGCCTGTTTTACCAAAAAACCTCATTTGGCCCAGTTTCTCTCCAACTCGAAATCGAATTGTCGTTTTATTAGGGTCTGACAGGACATCAAGCACCTGCGACTTCCCCCCACCCCAGCAAGATTGCTTTAAAAAATCTCCATAAACGACAGAGAGTTCTTCTAAACTGAGTTCAACCGAACCAAGTAGTTGAGCTGGGTACTCTGATAAAGGTTTTTTTAGAGTGGGTATTGCCTCTGCTAAAATTTTTTCAAACTCATCAAAGCCATAATTCATAACGGCCCTTATAACCGGTCGATTCAAGCTTTGTACTAGCGCCTCTTTTAAGCTTACCTTGTCTGGAATACCACCATGAGACTCTCTAGGGGACCAGGCACCAGAGCGCAAATTTAAAGTTAAAGGAGTGGTTTCAATAATATCTTCTAAATCTAAGCCTGTTTTTTCGAGCATTCCGTAAATTATCGGCTTTAACGTACTACCGACTTGGTGGCGCTCCTTTTCTATTGCAGTAGTTAGATCCCTTTCAATTTTTGTATAATACTCAAGGCGATTGAATTCATCTGGGTTTTTGAGGTTTACCTTTAAAGACTTTATGGCGAAGTCGCTCTTGGGGTATTGTTTCTTTAAGTCCCTATTTAGTTCTTCAACCAAATTGATAAAAACAAAATTTCCTAAAGTTCGTTTTTCTCGCTTCTTTTTAGATAATAGGTAAATCGAGCGAAATCTCATTCCTTCGGCGCGCTTGCTTATTTCTTTTTGCCAGGAGTTCCACTTCTCTTTTGTCCAAGGCTCTGAGGAGTCTGAAAATAGCTTAAGTGTCCTTAGTTTATTAAAGACTAAATTAGACCTATCTTTCAATCTTTCTATTTTATAGACCGGGCTGTAGTAATAAGGGCCCTTCAAAAGGCTAATTAAAATACTTACTTCAAAAGGATTAAGTTCGTATGGCTTTTTTAGGAAGTAAAAATAGGCTGCAGCAGAAACACCCTTTACCTTTACTCCCTGCAAACTTCCCCACATTACTTCGTTAAAGTACGCTTGAAGTATTTGTTCTTTTTCAAGACTGTACTCTATATAAGTGCTTGCAATCATTTCTTTAAGCTTTCTAGAAAACTTCTTTTCATTCGTATAAAATAAGTTCTTGGCCAATTGCTGGGTAAGCGTTGAGCCGCCTTGCTCTAGTTTTAGCACTTTAAGGTCATGCCAGAGGGCCCTAAGTAATGACCTTGGGTCAATTCCGCGATGGTCTAAGAACCTATAATCTTCGATGCCTATAAGACCTTTCCATAACAGGCTTGGTATTTCCGAAAACCGAAGCTTTGACTGTAAGCAATATATTTCACTGCAATCATTTCGTTTTAACTCTGGAAGGGTTATTGATTCTTTAAAATAGAGAACCCTTCCCTTTTCCACCTCTTCAATTATTTCCTTCTTTTCATTAATGTAGTCTTGAAAATTTAAATCTTCTTTGGCCCAAACCATAAAGAATCTTAAGTCCTCTACCTTCACAAGGGACCCTTGCTCGATTGTGTCCTCTTTATCCATTCGCTTCACTGGAGGAGGTGAACTCTTTAAAATCTTATCTATTTCTATAGAATCAATGACTTGGTACGAAAAAATCGTAAATGCCCCGGCGCACAAGAATGCTGCGAAGATAGATATTTTTAATAAAAATAAAAGTTGTTTTCTTTTAAACATATCCCCAGTATTTCAAAGCTTTACGCGATCTCAATTTTGACGGATTTATAGGCATTTTCTATAGTATCAAAGTTTAAGACAAGTGTCTGACTAAATCAGATTTGCCCAAGGAGACCTCGGTGCTCAAGTCCTTTATTCTATTGTTAACAATTTCACTCTCATTTCAAACACTAGCACTACCAATTGATTGGCATGGAGTCCTTGGTTTCGACACAAGTATTCTTGATGGCTACAGGAGAATCGACTCAAGTACATTTCCAGCTTCTGTTGATGATGGTTCACAAGAAATTGAACTTCCAACAGGCAGCAGTGTCGATGGGAGTTGGCAAAGTTATATTTTTCGCCTTCAACCAAATATCATTGTAAACGACAGCGCAACCATCAAGGCAGAGTTATCAAGTGGATATGCACGCGGTGGATTTGTTGGAGATAACTCTCAGGTTTCACAACAAACAGGTCTTGGTAATCAACTCTACCCATTAAACTTTAGTAACGGTAATGACGGGCTTGTCGTTAATCAACTCTACGCTGAACTTTACTCAGATACCGCAACTTACATTCTAGGTCGTCATCCTCAACACTTTGGACTCGGCGCTGTTGTTGACTCTGGTGAAGATACTTGGGATCGCTTTTCTTATTTACGAGACGGGATCACTGTCAAAGTTAAGCTCGGTAACTTTAAAATCGAGCCTTACTGGACACGAGTCAATAACGGTAGCTCTTTAACAAAGGGAACTAGAGTTAAGGATTATGGCATCAGTCTTGTTTACGATAGCGTGGAGAGAGATTTGGCCTTTGGGATTCTCTATAATAAGAAGCAAGGCACGGCCAATTCAGATGGCTACACCACAACAGTAAATAGTGCCACCACGGCTAACCTTGGCGGCACTGACGTTAAGATGACTGACCTTTATTTTCGTAAGGCACTTGGCGATTTTGACTTCGCCATTGAAGTTCCAATTCTATCTGGAGAAGTTGGAAATGTTTTTACTGGAACAACTTCCTATAAAGCTCAGGCATTAATCGTAGAGACAAACTATAAAGCTAATAGCAGTTGGTCTTTTGGTGTTGATGCAGGAAAGGTTAATGGCGATGATGGCGGTCAAACGAGTTTCGATGCCATGTATCTTAATCCTAATTACCAGGTTGCAAATATTTTATTTCGTTATAACTTGAGAGGCATTGCCGACGATAGCTCTTACAATGTTTATGATAGCTACATTAACAATGCTAGCTATGCTCGCCTTAGAGCACGCTACTCTACAGAGAAGTGGCGTTGGGATGTAGCCGCTATTTATGCCAAGGCCGATCAAGTGGCAAAGGCCGGCGCTAATGCCTATAACCATTTAAGAAATGAGAGTTTTGTTGCTCAATACGATCAACAAGATGACCTCGGCATGGAGTTTGATACTGGGTTTGAGTATAAGTGGAATTCAGAGATTACGATCGGCGGACAATTTGGTTACCTTCTAACTGGTGATTATTTCGGTTACACCAATACTGCCACGAAAAATGAGGTCGCTAACAGTTACCTTATGCAACTTAGGGCCAGCATTACATTCTAAATTAAAAAAGCCACTCAAAGAGTGGCTTTTTTTTATCAAAACATTGGTGTTGCAAATGGGTTTGGTTGTGAGGTGAATCCCTGATTCTGTGGCCCCTGCATCATGCCCGGTTGAGAAAATCCAGGTGAAAATATTTGTGGCTGACCCGCAGGTTGTCTCATCATTGGGTTTTGTGACTGCCCACTCATTGGATTTTGCATGCTATACATCCAACTCATGTCTCCAGAGTAATCATTAGGACTTCCATAGATATCATAATCCGTATTAAAGTCACTTGATCCGTAAAATCTAAATGGATCTGAATCACTTTGAAGCTCAACTTGTCTTTGCTGAAAATCTTCATAGTTAGTCATATAAGTAGAATACTGATCTGTTCTAGATCTCAAAAAAGTTAGGTCTCTAGATCTTCTATTTAAGACAGATCTTTGACGGCGTTCCCTTCCGGCAGTCCAACTACGACACCGAACAGGGTTCTTCATCTGACCGATCATATTACGACCACAATACTTTTGCGCATTTTGTTGCTCTGTTCTTTGAAACCTTTGATAATCTCGATCCATTCGAGACTTTCTTTCTCTAATTTCTCGCATCGCTGCTTGAATGGGGGCCTTACTACCGCGTCTTGTTGCGTAGCTTGCCTGCCAATCCTTTAACCTATTATTCTCAAACGATTGAATAAGGTTTTCTACCTTATCTGTAGCATCCTTAAGGCTCATGGACTTCCCACGAGCATCTTCCGTACCCTGATAAACCCTACCGTAAAAGTGAGAAGCTAACCTCAAACCCTCGATGTCCCTGGCCTCTTCTGTTAAAGAGTATTCTTTAAGAACATCATAAACAAATCCAAGTTTATCAAAGTTTCTTTTTGAAAATGCTTGAACTTTTTCATTTAAGACTTTTATCTGAGCATCAATTTCATCTTTATTAGAGTTATTGCGAATTTTAAGCAAATCTACAACTCTTTGAGTTGAAGGCTGGATAACAATACGACTAATTTCTTTTGAAAGTGCGCTGTATTCTTTAGCGTATTCTTGTGCAAGAGATTCTGAGATTTTTTCGCCATCGGCTCCAGGCTTCATAGCATCCTCAATCTCAGTCATTCGAGCATAAATCTCATCTACTCTTTTGTCCTGTGCCTTTTCAAAGGCTTGTTCAAGAATTCTTTCAAGGTCTCGAAAGTTTCCAGCACTTGATCCTCTCAATCTTGATAGCTCTTCTAGTATTTGCTCTGCACTTTCTGTTTCACAAACCCTTAGAGCACGATCATAAACCCTATCTTTTCCTGAAGTATAAAGTCGCTGAGTATTTTCACCCAAGTTTTCATAGGCCACACAAGACCAACCACTAGGCTTTGGGCTTACTCTTCCAGCATCCCAAGCAACACCATAAGCCGTTGCCTTAGCTGAACCGAAGTATACACTTACGCTTTTACTGCCATCACCAACATCCACAGCAAAAGGATTCGAAGTTATTCCGTAAGAAATTTCTCCAACTTGCTCTGCTTTTACTCTGTCGAAAGATTCATTTTTTAATAAGCCCTTTCCTTCCACACATCTATAATACTTTTCATCAAATGAAAGATTACCAAATGCTTCACCTTCTCTAACCGCTACGTTCTCTGGGGTGAATTCATAATTATTTTTTACTCTTACGAAATAGTTATTGTTGGCCTTCGTAACCTCAAACTGTAAATCAGTACAGGCCTTTATATATTTTGGAACCTCAACGCGGTAATTACCATCTGAGACTTCAACAACTTTTAGTTCGTTAGGCGATGAAACCGAGGGATCAACAATATTTCTAACAAAGTTTAGACCGACATAACCCTGTGTATCTTTAGGGTCACAATTTGAACCCGTTCCGGCCGAAATTACCGTACCTGAAACACCAATTGTAGGATTTGATATGTCTACACATCCACCATCTGCTGGTGTCCCCGTTGTTGCTCCCCTGCCAGGAACTCTCGCTCCAAGATGGGCCGATACTAAAAGGGTAAGAAGGCTCGTCATTAAAATTCTAGATTTCATGGTAAATTCCTCTTAATTCACTATCTATACTTACTCCTAGGTCTTTTCGGTGGAAAAGTGAATTTCTTGAGTAAATGAGTAAATTTTGAGTGTTTTCCAGAGCTTAGAGGGTGGCAAGTGAGCTTTAAGACAACGTCTGTGGGTCAACATCTACCTTAATAGAAACACCCGAGGGAAGTTTAAAATTGGCATTGAAGTTATCTAAAAGAGAATGAAGTTGATTTATATTTTTAGACCTTAACAATAACGTCCACGAAAAGTTATTCGCTTTTTTTTCAATAATAGCTGGCCTTGGACCAAGAAGATCAACCTCTGGAAAGTGCTTCTTTATCATAGCATTTAAAAGTCCTGCGGCCTTGGTTGCTTCACCGGCGGCCCTTTCATAGAAACGTGAGGTAAAGTATATCGCGACCAAACGTGAATATGGAGGGTAGTTAAGTATATCTCTAACTTCAAGTTCTTCAGCATAGAACTGATCTTGTTGATAATTCTCTATAAACTGAAATATCTTATTTTCTGGAACCAAGCTTTGGATCAAAACTAAGCCCTGCTTTTCACTTCTTCCCGGTCGTCCAGCAGTTTGAGTGATTAATTGATATACCTTTTCATTACTACGAAAGTCAGGAAAATTAAGCTGGCTATCTACTCCCAATAGCACAACTAAGTTTACGCCCTTAAAATTATGACCCTTGGACAGCATCTGTGTGCCGACAAGAATATCAATTTCCCTAGACTCAAATCTTCCAAGCATTGCCTTAAGGTCGTTAAAAGTTTTTACGGCATCTCTATCAAAGCGTTCTATTGTTTTTTCAGAGAAATTTCTAACAAGCACTTCTGTTAACTTTTCAGTTCCGAATCCTTTTTGAAGAAGTTTCAAATTTCCACAATCTGGACAAGACTCAGGATAAGGGATTTTGTAATCACAAAACTGGCAATTTAGGGTCTGAGTCTTTTTAAAGTACTTTAAACTTGAGCTACAATTCAAACAATGAAAGTCGCGGCCACATGAACGGCACTGGACGTAACTAGCAAATCCTAGTCTGTTTACAAAAACCAAGACCTGCTCATTATTATCTACCCTCTCCCTAATCTCTTTTAGAGACTCTTCAGTGAAAGGCCAATTTTTATCTTCATAACCACCAGACTTAGGCTTACGACTATCAACCAATCTAATCGTAGGCATCTTCAATTCATGAGGTCGCTTTGTTAATAAAATATAGTTACTGGTATCTTTTAAGGCATTTAAACTCTCTAAAGTCGGCGTTGCTGAACCAAGAACGATAGGTATCTTTCTTATAGAGGCCAGCTTAATAGCAATATCTCTAGTGTGATAAGGACAACGATCCTCTTGCTTAAAGCTTTGATCATGCTCTTCATCTAATACTAAAACACCAAGATTTTTATGAGGGAGAAATATACTGCTCCTCACTCCAATTAAGACATACGGAGCACTGGAATTTTCCGTTATTTCCCATACCCTTAATTTCTCAGAATTACTCATTGATGAATGATAAGTGAGAATCTGAGCGTTCAGATGGTTTTTAAATGTTTCAATAAACTGTGGTGTTAAATTTATTTCTGGGACTAAAAAAAGACAATTCTTTCCTTTGCTGATCGTCTCTTGAAATACCTTTAAGTAAATTGTTGTTTTTCCTGATCCGGTAACTCCATGAACGAGGTACCTCTCAAATGAATCCATGTTCTCTGTTATTTTAGTTACGGCATCTTCTTGTTCTTTTAATAACTCATAACTTAGGGGCTTTCCGTTTCCGAAAGGAAACTCTACCTCACGCGGCTTCTTTAACGGTTTGGGTAAAGTATCAAAGATATGTTGGCCAACCGGGTAGTGATAATATTTAGCCACCCATTTAAGGTAGGTTAAATGTTCGTCAGAAAGTTTCCAGTCCAGAGAAAAAGGGCCAATAATTTCCTTTAACTTGGCTTCGTCAAACTCGCTTTTCACTTCTTTAAGAATACATCCGCCAACAGTTCTCTTTCCCAAGGGAACACTAACTAGCTGTCCAACTGCAAAAAGCTTTTCACTTTTATAAGTCAAGACAGAGTTATTGAATGGTGTATTAGCTGCTACAGAATAATAGATCATTATTGGAGAAGAAAGACGCCTGGCTTCTCTTCCTTGTTTTCAATGCTTTTATATAAACCTCTATATTCTCCATAGCGAAATGCCATAGATTTATTTTTCAATGAAAGGTGAGACAGGCTTAAAACCCTCAGATTGTCAGTACTCTCTTGAGAAAGGATTTTGATGTTCTTTGGTAATTCATGAGTTCCATCAAAAAGTATAAAATCATCTAAATTGAATATTAAACCCTTGTTAACTTGCCCGTATTTTAGCTTTTCTAATCTGTAGTTCTTATTATCAAAGACAGCATCCATCACATCAAGATTTACTGTCCAAAAAAAACCATTTTGAGTTTTTAGCAAGGACACATTTTTGTCCTTCATCATAAATGGTCTATCTTTTATAGCGTTAACCACTTTTAGAACCTCAGGGTCTGCTGGGCGAAAGGGATTATCCATTGTTTCTTTTAAGGATTCGTCTTCTTTTATAAGACTTAAGTATCTTTTATATTTCTCATAAAGTGCTTTCTTTTCTGGGTCTACCAAGTCTTTATTATCCATATAGACCTTAGAGTTTCGCTTTAAAAATGCACTCATTTCTTCACTTCTATTTAGAGATAAAGAGCATAATAATGAATAAAATATAGCGAGCTTATTTGAAGAACTAAGAATCTTTTGTTTTAAATTTGAAAAGTAACGAACATCGACAATTTTATTGTCTTGCATTTTTCCATCTAAATATATTATTTGTATTAACTGAACTCGTTCTTCTGGCTCTTGCGAGAGCAAGAACTTTGCGTAAACAGGACTTTTTGTTTTTTTCTCTAACGCCCTTTTTTCATCCTCTGGTGATACTTCTGACGACTCTTTTTCCATAAGCATTTCACTTACATCATTTTCGACCATCATTTTTATCATAACTAAGTTCGTTAAAACCTCTGCATTATTTCCATTTCTAAAAAGTCCCTCCGTAGTCGGCACAGAGGCGAACAAATTTGAGACTGTTAGAAGTAATATAAGAAATAATTTATTCATATTTTTTAACCTTTTCTCGACAAATCTCAAGCATCATACCTTTTAAATTCTCATCCATCATAGCAAACTCAACCGTTGCATTGAGATAGCCTCTTATTGAACCAGTATCAAATCTATTTCCTTCGAAAATATGGGCGTATACGTCTGACTCAGCGGCCATAGCATTTATTGCATCAGTTAACTGATATTCCCCGCCCACTCCTCGAGGAATTTCATTTAAATACTTAAATATTTCTTGTTTTAAAATATAACGTCCTGGTGTGGCCAAATTAGTGGGTGCATTCTTTGGATCTGGCTTTTCCACCATTCTTGTCATCATGTAAGTTTTGTCTGATCCATTTACTGGAACACCATCTATAATACCGTACTTATTTGTTTCTTCTATTGGGACTTCCATTACGCCGATTACAGAGGAATTATTATTTTTCGCACTTATTTCCATTAATTGTTTTGTTACAGGATTATTTCCCCTTACAAGGTCATCCCCCAATATCACAGCAAATGCCTCATCTTTTATCAGGTCTCTCGCGCAATTAATGGCATGTCCAAGACCTAGTTGTTCTTTTTGCCTAACGGTGGTTATTTCAATCATTGAACCAATTCTCTTAATCTCCTTGGCCATATCTTCTTTATTGTTTTTCTCAAGAAAGCTTTCTAGCTCTAGATTACGGTCGAAATAATCCTCTATAGCGGTTTTACCAGAGCTAGTTACAAAGACGATCTGCTCAATACCCGACAAAACTGCTTCCTCAACTGCATAGTGAATCATTGGTTTTGTTAAGATTGGTATCATCTCTTTGGGGATTTCTTTAGTTGCAGGTAAAAATCTTGTTCCCTTTCCAGCTACAGGGATGACGGCCGTTCTTATCTTCATTATACTTATCCTATGCAAAAAACTTGGTTATTCCCGAGGTCAAAATGTTCAAAAATTTGATTAGATTTTATTTCTTCTTCGCACTAATAGCAATGCTCACGGGGACAACCTTTGCGCGAAATAAACTTCCTCGATTTGAGACGGCACGCATGAAAAGTACTGCGGGTACTGGTGTAGCGAGTATCCTTATGGATGAAGCAACTTATCTAAACCCCGCGACAATAGCTTACTACAAGAATTCTAGTTTCTTATTCCAAAAGTCAGGACTTGAAACAACGACTACTAACGCCACTAGTAATCCAACTGAAGAATTCAACTCTATGAGCATTATCGCTAGTGATGCCAAGGGTTTAGCGGGTGGTTCTCTTAGTTACAATACTATTGAATATAAAGGTGAATCTTCTAAGCGTTTTTCTTCCGCGTTTGGACGGCCCATTGGCAAAAAGTCTAGTTTTGGTATTAACCTTACCTACACCAAAGAAAAAACTTTTGACGAAAATAACCAAATAGTCGAACAAGACTACAAGCAAACCTCCTTTGGAGTCGCCCACGCTATTAATCAAGAGTTTACCCTAGGACTCGTGCTGGAAGATCCTTTTCAAGAAAGACCAGAAGATACTCGCGCCATTGCAGGATTTCAGTACGTTTTCAAAGGATTCGTTTCACTTATGTTCGACCTAGGTGCTGATTACAATCAAAACCTCTCTGACACCGTAAAGTGGAGTGCTGCTTCCCAGTTAAAGGTTTTTGAAGATTTCTTTTTAAGGTTTGGAACATTCAACGACAAAGGAAGACAAGAAAAGGGAAGCGGAGCTGGCGTTGGCTGGCTTCAACCAAAGCTTGTCTTAGAATTGGCCGTTAAAAATACCGAAAGGCTAGAGTCCCTAGTCCTCAACCAAACAGGAGAGGACATTAAGGAGACTAGCTTTAGTCTTTCTTATCGCTTTTAATTTATGGTTACAAAAAAAGGCGATAAAGATAATGAAGTAAAGGCTGAAGTCACTCCAAAGGTTTACACGGAGAGGCTTAAACTTTTAAAGAAAGCACAGGAATACTCAGCTGCCGATGAGATACCTAAAGCTGTTGAACACTATAGCCAATATTTAAATGCTCTTGCCCTTTTTCATAACGTTGATGAATCAAAGCTTGATCCAAAATTATTCGATCCAGAAATGGATCTGGCAGAGCTCTTCCTTATTAGTCATGCCTACTGGGACCTCGCTAAGGCATACGATAGAAGCCCAAACCTCCACCTTGAATCCATTAGATGCCTAGATCAATTCGTAAAATTCACAATTGGTTTTAAATTTCAATATGTTAATTCTAGAACCATAAAAGCCTTCATAAGAAAAAGACTTGCCCATAATCCAAAAGCTTTTAAGCAGGCATACGAGCGAATTCACATTGAATCAAAAGGGTGCTTTATAAGCAGTGATCTTCTTGGTCCAACTCATGCCATTACTAGCGACTTAAGGTTGTTTAAAACTACTATTCAAAACAAACCCTTCGGCCTCTCTTTTATTAAGTTTTATTACGATACTATTTGTCCCATGTATTTTAAACATAAGGTTCTGCTTCGCCTGGACCTTATTTTCAAATTCCCTCTTTATCTCTTTCATTATTTTTATTTCAAAATTTTAGGAAATAAAAAGTGACGACCTTAAGAAGCTTTATTCTTAAAGAATGGTTTCGATTTTTCTTCGGTGCCTTTATCGTTCTTATTTTACTTATTTCTGTTGCAGAATTGATTACAGGCTTTTTGCGCAGTAATGTTACCCCTATGGAAGTTATTTTTAATCACTTTCTAGAGATTCCTGATAAATTAAAATTAATCATGCCCGTCGGCTGCCTCGTGGCCTCACTCTTTAGCATTAATAAGCTTAAAAATAGAAATGAACTTACAGCTATATTTTCAAGTGGATATTCTCGAAAGAGATTTATGACAGATATTGCCATAGGAACAATCGTTGTTAGTCTGAGTCAATTGTTTATAAGCTCTTTTTTAGAACCTTATGCTATTTCAAAAAAAGACATCCTTATAAAAGATGGCGAGTCCAAGTTTAAGAACCTTAGGTCTCAAGGGCTTATGGCATCTACGATTGGGTCTGGTAAAATGTGGTTTAAGAGTGAAACTTATTTTTTTAGTTTTTCCACATTTGATAAATCCAAAGACCAACTAAATGACACCTCCATTTACTTTTATGACGAAAACAATTTCTTAAAAGAAAAAGTATCAAGTAAGTACATTCAATTCATAGGTGATGCTTGGATTGGAACCGATAACTTAAGTTACAAAAATCTTGAGACTAGTGAATTCCCAATTGTTGTAAAATCAGAAACTCTCGCTCTTGCCATCAATGAAACGCCTTTTGATTTTCGAGAAATAGAAGCTGATATCACTACTTTAAATATTATTGACCTTTATAACTATATCGACAAACTTCAAGACGGTGGTATTAACGTAAATGAATACCTTGTCATTTTTCTTGAAAAATTCTCTATTTCAATAGTCTGTGTCATCTTTGGTCTAGTGGCAGCTATTGGAGCATTCCGACCAAACCGTAGGGGTAACTCTTTCGGTAAAAACCTTTTTGGTGTATTTATTTTCGTAATTATATATTGGCTCGTAAATAGTTACTTTATAGAACTTGGAAAATCCAGCAAGCTTGATCCCTATCTCGCTTGCTTTGGGGTTCCCTTTATTTTCGGCCTATTCCTTGTGTATCAATTTATAAGAAATCGAAAGCTTATATGAACAATCGTTTATCCCTTCTATTTTTTGGTATTATCCTCCTTCTCTTCTTCTATGACATTGGTAATCTAAATGCCCTTAGACAGGGGACGGAAGGCTTCTATTTACTCATCAGTCAAGAAATGTACGAGGCCCGGGACTTTTTAACACCAAGAATTTATGGAGACTATCACTGGAGCAAGCCTCCTTTTCAGTTTTGGTTACCGATACCTCTTTATCATTTCTTTGGTGGAAGCTTCCTGATGTGGGCAAGAGTGTCTGTCCTAATCTTTTCATTGGGCTCCTGCTTTCTTATCTCTCTTTGGTATGAAAAGGAATTGAAGCGCAACTGGTATGAAGCCTTTGGTTTTTTAATCTGTCCTCTTTATTTTATAAAATATTCTCGTATTTTTATGATGGAGATGGCGCTAGCGTACCTAACTACCCTAAGTGCATTATATTTTTATAGTTATTATAAAAAGCAAAACTCTAAAAATCTTCTTGCTGCTTCCTTTATTTCTGGCCTCTCTGTACTCGTAAAGGGCCCTGTATCTCTTGTTATGATTTTTCCACCCGCCTTTTTCTTATTTTTAACCAAATCGAAAAAACAAATCAAACCACTCCTTATATATGGTCTATTATCTGTCCTTTTCGGTTCGCTGTGGTTTGTATTTTCCTATCTTAGATTTGGCAGAGAGTTTTTCGATTATTTTTTTATTCGTGAAAACTTGGGTAAATTTACAGCAAAAAGCTATCCAATAAAGAGTGTTATTCAAGGTCTTTTTATTTACTCTTTTCCTGTCTTTCTTTTTCTCTTTCCAATATTTAAAACAAAAGGTCTTAAAAATTTCAAGGAACCCATTAATCAATTCCTTGGCTTTTCTTTCATTTGTTTTTATTTTCTATGGTTTCTTCCGAAACAAAAATCACATCACTACGCTGTACCCGCAATACCAATTTTATGCTTATACATCTGCTATAACTTCAAACAACTGTCTTCCAAAATACAAAAGACTTTCTTAAAGAGTCAAAAGATACTGATGAGCTTCTTTATGAGCTTCGGCTTCATAATATTGGGATTTCTCTACTTTTTTAGAAATGACCTTGTCCTACAAAATGCTCGGCCTTACTTCTTAGGTGCACTTTTTTGCTTGGCCCTTTGGACATGGTTGTTTAATCGTGCACATAAAAGACTAGAAACCCTCGTACTTGTAATCCCTTTTATTTTCTATTGGCAGTTTTTACTTCCTCTCGGAATCCTGCCAACAGTCCCAGTGGAAGTTATTAAAATAGCAAAAAGCCCGAAAACGATTTTTGTCTCTTATCGAAAGCCCTTTTTTGTTCAAGAAGCTCTTGAGAGGGATATTACACTCATGCCCAGTATGGGAATTGCTAGTAATGATATTTCTAGTGGTGATCTTGTCTTCATCAGCAGGCGGGAATTTTCGAAATCAGAAGAATCCTCTCGATTTTACGAAATATTAAATAGTTGGAAGGTCTGGAAAAGAGGTTCTGGCCTCTCCCAAATTTTTATCGCCCTAAAAAATAGGGATCTTAAAAGTCTTCAAGAGCACTATATTTTGGCTAAAAAGAAGTAAAAGTTCATGGCCTTTGTTAAAACTGGAAAATGGACTAACGCAGAGCAGCCGTGCTATAAAATCACCCATGAAATCATCAATTCCCGTATATCAAGAGGCTTTCTCAAACTACAATCCTAGTGGGGATGAATTAAAGATATACACTTACCCATCACCCGTTCTCAAGAAAGTCGCCGGTACTGTTAATGAGTTTAACGAGGAACTAAAAAACCTTTGTCAAAATATGCTTTTTACAATGTATCGAGCTCCTGGCATTGGCCTAGCTGCCCCACAAGTTGGAGTTAGCTCCCGCCTTTTTGTTATGGATATTGATTACAAAAGAGAAAAAGTAACAAGGGCCGATGGCTCGCTTGATTATAATTTAAGTGAATTTAATCCACTCGTTTTTATTAATCCTGTTATTGAAAATAAAAAAGGTGAAGTCTTATTTCAAGAAGGCTGCCTTTCCGTTCCAGGGATTTATGAAGAAGTTAAAAGATCAGAATCCATTACCGTAAAATTTCAAGACTGGAATGGGTCTCATCATTCAATCGATGCAGACGAATTATTGGCTGTTTGTATTCAACATGAAAATGACCATTTGGATGGAATCGTTTTCTTAGAAAGACTTAGTTTAATAAAAAAGAACCTTCTCACTAAGAAGTATTTGAAGAAAAAGAAAAAGAAGGTTTAATGTCTTACAAAGTAGCATTTTTTGGAACACCCGATTTCTCTGTACCATCTCTTGATGTTATCAATCAAAACCCTGACTTTGAAATATCTGCTGTAATCTCAATGCCTGACAGACCAGCCGGTCGAGGCCACAAACTTAAAACTCCTCCAGTAGCTCAATATGCTATCGATCATGAGCTACAACTTTTTCAAACAGAAAATATAAATAAAGACCCTGACCTAATAAAGTTTCTTAATGATAATCAAATTGATTTTTTTATCGTAATTGCTTTTGCTCAATTTCTTGGAACGAAAATTTTAGAAATTCCAAAATTCGGAGCATTTAATATCCACACTTCTCTACTGCCTAAATACAGGGGTGCCGCTCCCATTCAGTATGCTTTACTAAATGGGGACCCTGTTACTGGAGTAAGCATTCAAAAAATGGTTAAGCAGATGGACGCAGGTGATTTAGTTTACGATCATGAAGTCCCCATTTTACCGGGAGACAATTCTGGAACTCTTTTCAAGAAGCTGGAAAAAGAAGCGGCTGTAGGCCTTCACAACTTTTTGGAAACCTTTTCAAAAACCAGTGGAGATCTAACATATACGCAACAAGATAATAATAAGGCTACCTTTGCACCAACTATTTTAAAAACTGATGGTCTTATTAATCCCTTTAAAGAGGACTGCCAAACGATTATCAATAAACTTCGTGCTTACACTCCATGGCCCGGGCTTCATATTTTTTTAAACGACGCTCGCCTTAAGGTTCATGCCGTTGAAGCGTTTCCCAAAAACCTTCAACCTGGTGAAATTGATATCGCGCTAGGCAGCATCTTACTTGGAACAACTAAAGGAACTATTCGTCTTGGCAGTATTCAACCTGAAGGGAAGAAGGCGCAGAGAGATGTTGATTTTTTAAACGGTATTAAAAGCAAAAATATATCCCTCAAGCTACACAAGGAACGCTATGAATAGCATTATCTCACCTTCAATTTTGAGCTGTGATTTTTTGAACATCGAAAACGAAATAAAAATCTTTGAGGGTGTAAAAGACCTTTGGCTGCATCTTGATATAATGGATGGTCACTTTGTTCCAAACCTTACGTTTGGAATTCCGATAATCGAACAAATCAGTAAAAAAACAAATATACCACTAGACGCCCATTTGATGGTTTCTAATCCTGAGTTTCATATGGCTGAAATGAAGGACTTTGGTTTAGACAATATTACCTTTCATCTTGAGGCCTCGAAAAACCCTATCGACACGATTAAGAAGTTTAGATCCTTTTACAAAAGCATTGGTGTCAGCATTAAGCCGGGTACTCAAGTGTCTGAACTGTCAGATGATCTTTTAAAGGAATTAGATTTGGTCCTCGTGATGTCTGTAGAGCCAGGTTTTGGTGGTCAATCTTTTATGGAAGGCTCTTTAGACAAGATGAGAGAACTTGTGCGTAGAAGAGAAGAACTTTCTTTAAACTTCCAAATTCAAATTGATGGTGGAATAAGCGATAAAAATGTAAAAGTTGTTCGTGAAGCTGGAGCAGACAACCTTGTCGCTGGTAGTTTTATTTTCAAAAATAATACGTCTGAATATTTAAACAAGGTTCAATCCCTAAGGTAGTTGAAAAATCATGAAAGAAATAATTATTAATGGTTCTGAAATTACCATAGAACAAATTGTCACAGTCGCTAATGCAAGAGTAGGTAGTGTACAAGTAAAGCTCAGCGAGAGTAGTCTAAAGCTGCTAAAAGCTTCCAAAAGTTATGTTGAAAAAATTGTTGAAGATGGCAAGCCTGTCTATGGTATTAATACTGGCTTCGGTGCTCTCTCTGATGTTCACATTCCAAAAGAAGATCTCGCTAAACTTCAAATAAATCTTATAAGAAGTCACTGCACTGGCGTTGGTATACCATTTGAAAGAGATGTCGTAAGAGCGATTATGCTTTTAAGAGCGAATTGCCTCGCCTCTGGTTTTTCAGGTGTTAATCCAAAGGCTGTTGAACTCCTTCTTGAGTTTCTTAATCATGACATTATTCCCATCGTTCCCTGCAAAGGTTCAGTGGGTGCCTCGGGTGATTTAGCTCCCCTTAGTCATGTGGCCCTATGCTTAATTGGCGAGGGACAAGTTATTTATAAAAACAAACAAGTACGCGCCGACTTTGCAATTGACCAAATTGGACTTAAACCAATTTCGCTAGGACCTAAGGATGGGCTTGCCCTCATTAACGGTACTGCTGTCATGGCGGCCCTTGGCAGCCTTGCGATTGAAAGAGCTGAAAGAATTATGAAACTTGCCGATGTCGTAGCGGCCTTAACCTGCGATGGGGTAAGGGGAACGATTAGTGCATTTGACCCAAGAATTCAGCGTTTAAAACCTCATCCTGGTCAAATTGAATGTGCTGATAACTTAAGAAATCTTTTAAAGGGTAGTGAGGTCATGAACTCACATATGGACTGCGGTAAGGTTCAAGATCCCTACTCTCTCAGATGCGTGCCTCAAGTTCATGGAGCTTGCAGACAAACACTTAGACATATTCAAGAAGTTTTTAGTTATGAATTAAATGCAGTAACGGACAATCCACTTATTTTTATTGAAGATGACGATGTTATCTCTGGTGGAAACTTCCATGGTGAAGCTATTGCTCTGGCAATGGATTACCTTGCGATGGGTGTCGCTGAAATTTGTAATATTTCAGAGAGAAGAGTAGAAAAGATGATGAATCCCACCTTTTCTGAACTTCCTGCTTTTTTGATAGAGTCCTCTGGTCTTAACTCTGGTTTAATGATTGCCCATGTTACTGCAGCCGCTCTTGCCTCTGAAAATAAGTATCTATGTCATCCTGCAAGTATAGACAGTATTCCAACTTCAACAGACAAAGAAGATCATGTCTCTATGGGAGTTACTTCAGGCCGAAAACTCTTAGAGGTTATTGATAATGCTTTCCATTGTATTGCAATCGAATTTTTATGTGCTACTCAGGCACTTGATTTTCAAAGACCACATAAGTCCTCTCCCGCACTAGAGAATGTTCACCAAATTTTTCGTAAACACGTTCCATTCATTGATGAAGATCGTGTTTTTCAAATTGATATTGAAAACATTATTAAAGTCATAAAGACAGATGAATTATTTAAGGCCATAGATTCCCATATTGGAGGTTTAAAATGACATTCGAAATCCCTCTCCCACCGACAGGAAGTAAATTAACATGTAAGGGTTGGCATCAAGAAGCTGCCCTAAGATGCCTTCTTAATAATCTCCATCCTGATGTAGCTGAAGACCGCGAAAACCTCATCGTTTATGGTGGTAATGGACAAGCAGCAAGAAATCCCAAAGCGCTTAATGACATTATAAGTTCTCTAAAAAACCTAGAAGACAATGAAACTCTTTTAGTACAGTCAGGGAAACCTGTCGCTGTTATCCCCTCCCATCCTGAAGGGCCGCGCGTTCTTATAGCCAATTCCAACCTCGTTCCCGAATGGGCAAATTGGGAATATTTTAATCAGCTCAAAGATGAAGGCCTCATGATGTACGGCCAAATGACTGCTGGAAGTTGGATTTATATTGGCACTCAAGGGATTCTTCAGGGAACTTATGAAACTTTTATGGCCGCTGCAGAAAAACATTATGGTGAAGGCAAAGACCTCCAAGGAAAACTTGTTCTTACTGCTGGTGTTGGTGGAATGGGCGGAGCTCAGCCACTCGCCGTAAAAATGGCCGGCGGGGTCTGCCTATGTTGTGATGTCGCTAAGTGGAGAATAGAAAAACGCTTAAAGACTAAGTATGTCGACGTACTGGCCTCTAGTTTTGATGAGGGCATTGAATTGGCCCTAAAAGCGAAGAAAGAAAACAAGGCCATCTCTATTGCTGTTGTGGGTAACGCTGCTGACTTTTTCAACTACCTCCTAGAAAAAAATATTCTTCCTGACTTAGTTACTGACCAAACAAGTGCTCATGATCCTCTTTACGGTTATGTTCCACATCACCTTACTCAAGTAGAAATTGATGATTTACGTAAGAATGATTCCGCTAAGTATATGCAACTTTCTTATGAAACAATGGCTGTTCATGTATTGGCCATGCTGGAATTTCAAAAACGGGGTAGCCATGTTTTTGATTACGGAAACAACCTAAGAGCAGGAGCCCAGAAAGCAGGCGTAGAAAACGCTTTTGATTTTCCGGGCTTTGTTCCTGCTTATATTCGTCCCTTATTTTGCACAGGATCTGGCCCATTTAGATGGATTGCACTTTCTGGCGACCCTGAGGATATTAGAGTAACGGACAAGGCGCTGATGGAAGCCTTTCCAGAAGACAAAAAACTTATCAACTGGCTTAAAAAAGCAGAAGAAATGGTTCAGTTCCAAGGCCTACCGTCTAGAATTTGTTGGCTAAAGTATGGTGACAGAGAAAAAGCAGGTCTTATCTTTAACAAACTCGTAAGAGATGGAAAAGTTAAGGCCCCTATTGTTATTGGTCGAGATCATTTGGATTGCGGTTCCGTAGCTTCTCCCAATAGAGAAACAGAGGCCATGAAGGACGGTTCAGATGCTGTTTCCGATTGGCCCATTTTAAATATGGCCATCAATACAATGAATGGTGCCTCGTGGACATCTTTTCACCATGGTGGAGGTGTTGGTATTGGCTTTAGCCAACATGCAGGAATGGTGATTTGTGCCGACGGAACAGAAGGTATGGATAAAAGATTGAGTCGTGTACTAAATGGTGATCCTGGTATGGGGATCATTCGCCATGCCGATGCTGGCTACGACATTGCTCTGGAAGAGCGAAAAAGAACTAATATTAAATTTCCAAGTTTGGATAGCTAATGAAAGGTTTTAAAAACCTATCACAAATTTTAACCTTAAGTGGCGTCCATAAAAAGGATGGTCGAGGGCCAGTCGCGGAAGACCTCAACATCATTGAAGATGGCGCAGTCATTTATAATGATCATACTATTTTATGGGTTGGGCAAACTAAAGATATTCCTACAAAGTACCAAAATATTTCCTTGAGAGATGGACATGGACATGTGCTTACTCCTGAAATAGTTGATTCTCACACTCATTTAGTATTTGGTGGTAATCGCTCAAAGGAATATAGTATGCGCCTCAATGGTGCTGACTATGAGGCCATTGCCAAGGCTGGCGGTGGAATCCTTTCCACAATGAAACAAACTAATGAGGCAAGTCGTGATGAACTTTTCTCAATAGCTAAAAAGCGGATCGAACGGATTCATTCCTATGGCATCGGTACTATTGAAATAAAATCTGGTTATGGTCTCAATATTCAAAAAGAAATTGAATGTGCTGAGATTATTAATGATTTAAAAATAGAGTTTAAAAATAACGTACAAATATTTAATACCTTTATGCCTGCTCATGCGATCCCAACAGGTTTTGCTAATGGAAGAGAGTATCTTGAAAAGATTGTTTACCCTTCTATTGACCAGGTTCATAAGAAAAACATTATTGATGCTGTAGATATTTTTTTCGAAGAGGGATATTTTAATAAAGAAGATACCGAACAGTTTTTTAAATTCTGCCAAGACCTAAACTTACCTCTTAAAGTTCATGCTGATGAATTTAATGATAATGGCGGCGCCTCCCTGGCATGTGAGTATAAAGCTTTGAGTTGCGACCACCTCTTGAGAACAGGGAGCAAAGGCATTGAGTCCCTTTCAAAATCAAATACTGTGGCAACTATTCTTCCTGGTACCGGCTTTTTCTTAGGTAAAGATCAGGCTGATGCTAGAAAATTAATCGATAAAGGGGCAAAGCTTTCTATAGCATCTGACTTTAATCCTGGAAGTTGCCACTGCGATAACCTCGTATTGATTTCTAGTCTTGCTGCCCCTACTCTTAAGCTTTCATTGGCAGAAATATGGTGTGGAATAACTCTAAATGCTGCACACTCCTTAGGGCTTAGAGAACAAGGTGCAATTCTTCAGGGTCTTAAACCGAGATTTTCATTATTTAAGGTGGGCCAAGTGGACGAAATTACTTATAACTGGGGTCGAAACTTCTCAGTTCCTGTCTGATTTTCTCAAGTTTTTTCGATTAAGTTCCGAATAATGAAACATGAAATGGTTCTCTTATATAAGTATTGCATTAATACTAGTTTCTTGTGGTCAGGAACTAAGAACGCCTTCATCCAGAGGATCAGGTTCCTCTAACTTTTCTGGTCTGACCTGCTCATGTAGTGATCTCAAGGAACCTGTTTGTGGTTTCGACGGAAGTCGTTATATTACTTTTTTAAATTCTTGTATTGCTCAATGTAATGGTTTTAATTACACCAATGGAGTCTGCGCACCCTCTGCCAGTGCCCAATGTAACCAAGCATCTGGTCAAGTATGTGGTCTGCCATCATGCCCTACAGGGGTAAGTTGTCAGCCGGCGGGAATTTTTTCTGATGAGTGTGCCTTGGAGTCTGCTGGTGCTACTAAGGTCGACCTAAGTCAGTGTACTCAATCACTCTAACCATTGCGTGACTTGTTCTATGAATTCTTCAGCCTCAAAATCTTTTGATCCTTTCGAGATTTCAACAACCTTGCCTTCATGGTAAATGATAGAAATAGGTATCGCCGTTATTAAGAAATCATTTATTAGCTTACCATCTGTATCAAGAACTATTGGGAAAGCTAGATCATATTTTTCAATAGTCTTTTTTACTTTCGTTACTTGATCTTTTTCATCAGTATTAACACCTAAAACCTGGATGTCTTTTCCTTTGAATTTCTTTAGTAGAGAGTTAAGCGAAGGAAATTCTTCAAGACATGGTGTGCACCAACTCGCCCAAAAGTTAACGATCAAGACCTTAGGAGGCTTCTTATAGGTTAAAGAAACGCCATCCCATGATTTTACTTTCAGCTTTCTTAGAACCTCTGAATAATGTTTATTAACCTTACTCGATTTATCTGGTGTATTTGCCGTAGGGTCGCCATTATTAAATAGACCTTGGCTCACCAAATAAAAGGATAATCCAAAAATAGCTACGAATATGGGGATGTATTTCTTCATTGTTATTAGCATAAGATTTTTTATAATAGATTGTATGATAATTTTAATGATTAATCACTTTAGGCAAAAGATTCATAGTTTTTACAAACGAAGCTTCTTAAAATTGACCAATAACTCACAGGGTCAATCGTTTATTGAATTTTTATTTCTACTTTTAATTCTCATGGGTTTATCAATGACCCTGGTAACAGGTTTTAACGGAACTGTTTCTAAGCAATGGAAAGCACTGGTCCAAGCAGTTGCCATGCCAAATACGAATAATGACTTCGAGCTTTAAGGAAAGACATGGGAATGATTCTAGCCATTGATCAGGGCACAACAGGTACAACGGCCGTCTTAATTGATGCTAATACTCTAGAAGTTGCGGCCAAAGTTAATCATGAGTTTCCACAAATTTTTCCTAAACCCGGTTGGGTTGAGCATAATCTAAATGATATTTGGGATACTGTTTGTAAAACAGTCTCTGAAGTTCTTAAGAAAGCTAATATTAATGGTGAAGATATTCGAACGATTGGGATTACTAATCAACGAGAAACAATCTGTGCTTTTGATAAAAATTCGCGCCCCATTAGAAATGCCATCGTATGGCAAGATAGAAGAACCAATGATTTCTGTAAGAATCTAGATTCTAACCTAAAAGAAAAAATTACCTCCAAAACAGGCTTGCCTGTCGATCCCTACTTTAGTGGAACAAAAATCAATTGGCTCATCTCCAATGATAAAAAAGTTCAAGAAGCGATCAAGGACAACAATTGTTTCTTCGGTACAATAGATACCTTTCTTATTCATAAACTGACTGGAGGAAAATCTCACGTCACCGAGGCCTCCAATGCATCTAGAACATTACTATTTGATATTCATAAAGGTGTTTGGTGCGAAGAGCTTCTAGAAATATTCGCTATAGATAAAAAAAATCTTCCCGAAGTTAAAGATAGTTTCGGTGACTTTGGCTCCACCTCAGGGCTCGAGTTTCTTCCTGATGGTATTACGATTAACGGTGTCCTAGGCGATCAACAATCAGCACTATTCGGCCAAGCAGGTGTTAAAAAAGGCATGAGTAAATGTACCTACGGTACTGGTGCCTTCTACTTAATTAATACTGGTGACGAATGCATACGATCGCAAAATGGGCTACTTAGCACCATTGCTTATCGTGAAAATGGTAAGGATTTTTATGCCTTGGAAGGAAGTAGTTATATTGCTGGTGCGGCCGTTCAATGGTTAAGAGATCAGTTAAAATTTTTTCCAGACAGCCCAGCTGTTGAAGAGTTAGCACTTCAATCAAGTGATGAGAAAATGGCCAACGTACTTTTTCTTCCATTTTTTACTGGTCTTGGCTCCCCCTATTGGGTCGGTGAAGCTACAGCTGCAATTACTGGCTTAACTCGAGATACTGGACGCTCCGAAATCGCAAGGGCATGCCTCGAAGGGGTATGCTTAGCAATAAACGACCTTATCGAAAGTATAGAAAAAGATAGTGGCCTAAAAGTAAAAGTGCTTCGGGTAGATGGGGGTGCCGTCGTTAATAACTTCCTTATGCAAACTCAAGCTAATATTAGTAATACTAAAATTATTCGACCTAAGGTAATTGAGACCACTGCATTTGGTGCAGCCTGTGCTGCGGCGATTGGTAAAAACATCATTAGTAAAGATCAACTTGAAGAGATGTGGCAAGAAGAGTCTACATTCACACCAATTAAGAGTGAATATTTTGAGATGAAAAAGGGTCAATGGAAAGAAACCATTAAGAAGCTTTATTTATAAACATTTCTTTTAAATCAAGAATTTCTTTTTTTTCAAAATAATTTATCATCTTATCCACATTAAGATTGCTTGATCCCTTCCAAAATATATTTTTCACTCCCCAGTCTCTTAATTTTTCAATTTCCAATTCATCGAGAGCTGCTTTTCTAATGTCACCACTCAATCCAATTTCACCCAAGAATATACTTGCCTTAGGAATGGGAACTTCATAATAACTAGATAAAATACAGGCCACAATACCTAGGTCACTCCATCTTTCATTAAATCGGTTACCACGGGCTACGTTAAAATATATGTCATAATTGGAAAGTGGTATTTTTAAATATTTCTCAATGGCGGCGACAAGTAAGTTGATTCGGTTAGATTCTAGGCCTTGGACAATTCTCTTTCCGGGGCCAAACTTATTCTCAATGGCGAGTGCCTGGCCTTCCTTTATTAAGAACAATCCACCTTCTCTCGAAACGGTATAACAGATGCCCGTTCTTTGAACCCCAAGATTCACCATTTCTGATTCTCGACGAACGCTCTCTATTCCACCCTTACTCATCTTATAAAAGGCCACTTCTCCTGATGGTCCAAATCTATTCTTTTTTATTTCCATCCGTCGTAATTCGTCAGCTTCTTTTTTAAATGTCACAACAGTATCGACCATATGCTCTAATATTTTGGGTCCAGCGATAGCGCCGTCTTTTGTAATGTGTCCAACGACTATGGCCGTTCTATCGCGACCTTTAATATTATCCAGAAGTTCTTGCGTAACCCCTCTTACCTGACTGGCACTTCCAGGAGTCGCTAGAATATCTTGGTCCTTAATTGTTTGAATCGAATCTAGGATTATTAATGTAGGGTTTAATTTATTTACGACAGATAATATCTCCTGCCACGATGATTCATTTAATAGATATATATTAGAGGCATTAACCTTTAAGCGACTTGCTCGCCCTGCTATTTGAGTAACAGACTCCTCTCCAGAGACATAAAGTATTTTAAGATCTTTATGATTTATTGAAAAACTCTGCAGCAAACATAATAACAGTGTTGATTTCCCTACCCCGGGCTCTCCGGAAATTAGTGTTAAGCTGCCATTAATAAGACCACCTCCCATAATTCGATCAAAATCTCCATTATCGATTATGAGTCTTTCACTTTCTCCCTGCTTTACCGTATTTAATGGAATCGCTGAATACTTTTTGGTTTTTTTCTTTTCTCTAACTTGATTTTGCAATTGAAAGCTATTCCAACTCGTGCACTGAGGGCACTTTCCTAACCACTTAAATGTTTCATACTCACAATCTGAACAAACAAATACATCTTTTAATAACTTGGCCAACACTATTCCTCTATAAGTTTATAGAGAGACTCCTCCGTAATGGTTGCTATGCCAAGTGTTGTTGCTTTTTTAAACTTTGAACTACTTCCATCGGTTTCATTCGTTAACAGTAGGTCTGTATTTTTTGAAACGGACCCGACAATGATTCCGCCATTTTCTCTAATGGCCTTTTCTATATCTGACCTTTTTCTACTTAAAGTGCCTGTTATACAAATCTTCTTTTTGCTAATGGGAGAATCCTTAATTTCAACGCTATTAAACGCAAAGCCTAACTCTTCTAATTCATTGATCATTTTCTTTTTTAAAGAAAGACTATTATAAAACTCATTTGCAGATTTTTCAGCAAAGCCTTCAATGTCCATAAGTGCTTCTACCGTTAACTTCATTATTTTTTCTAATGAATTATGCCCAGCAAGAACAACCTTTTCACACTTATTGTAAGCCCCCCCCTGAATTCCTAGTGCGGCCAGAAAAGTAATCAGATCCACTTCTTTAGACCCAACAATCCCTTTAATGAGCTTATCAGCTAACTTGTCTTTTACTTTATCTAGAGTCATGAGGTCATTTCTTGTCAGCTTATACAAGTCTGGTATTTCTTTAACAAGATTAACCCTAATTAGTTCGTCTAACCTTTTTGAAGATAAATCATCAATACCAATTTTCTGAATAAAATTTAAAATAGATTCTTTTATTTGGGCAGGACAATTATCATTATCACATCTCAAACGAATATCGTCTTCACGTAATGAATTACCACAGCTCGGACAAGAATCAGGGAAATCTATCTTGCCAGATTTAGAAGTTATTACTTCCATGAACTTTGGAATAACCTCACCACTTCTAATTATCTGAATTACATCACCTTTCTTTAGGTTATACTGCTTAACCATTCCAAAATTATGAAGAGTAACTCGACTTATTTTGGCACCTGATAATTCAACCGGTTTAACCTCGGCAATGGGGGTTAATATCCCATTGCGAGATACTTGCCACACGATCTCCTTAATTTCTGTATTCTTTGCCTCTCCCTGAAATTTAAACGCTAATTTAAATCTCGGGTGATGGGAGGTGGAGCCCAATTCTTCATGTAGACTTAAATTATTATAGGAAAATACGAGACCATCTATTTGGTACTCCCCTTCACTCATGAAAAGCTGGGCCTCTTTCAATCTCTGGATGATATCCTCCTCTTTTTTATGGAGAATCATCTCTTCTGGATAAAATTCTAGAGTTTGTAGGGTTTTAATTTTTTCCATTTCAGTCGTTAACTTAAAACCTTCTTCTATTATGTCGAAGGCACTAAATTGAATATAGCGACATAACTCTATATTTTCTTTTCTACCAATTAAACCGGCGACTATATTTCTCTGGGATGTAGGTCTATCCAAACCTAAGCCCTCCATTTCTTCACTTAGATGAAAGAAGTCACTTTCTTCACAATATATTTCTCCTCTTACCTCGAACCTTGTTTTTCTTGTTACTGAAGTTGGAATATTTTTCATCCATATAGCTTTGTCTGTAATATTTTCTCCAACAGAACCATCTCCCCTAGTTTTGGCCAAGATAAGAGAACCGTCTTCAAAAATTAAAGAACAACTTACGCCATCAATCTTATAGGTACTTACAACCTCGTATTCCCCAACCCAGTTCATTAAATCTTCAAATTTGTACGTTTTATTTAGAGAAAGCATTTTTGTATCGTGGGGAACCTTCCTTGAGCCCTTGGGAGAAGATCCAATAATGTCTAAGACTTGATTTTTAGGATCAAGCTTTTTAAGCTCTTCCTCTAATTTGTCATATTCCAAGTCTGAGATTTCGGGGTGGCCTTGATAATACTTAGCTTTATGATACTTGATTTGATTTTCAAGTTCTTTAATGCGACTCATTTCTCTTCCAGTTAAAATGTAAACGTTGTACCTAGCTTAAGGGTCGATTGCTTAACGGTAATACTTCGTACCGGTCCAGTAAAACTAGCTTTACTAGAATTTACACCATAAGCGAAGTCGAAAGTCATATTTGGTGCATAGAGATATTGCCCACCAATTTCTAATGTATAGTTTCTGGCAGAGTCGTCTTCACCATAAACTGTTGCTTCCTCGGTGTAAGCTGGATTAAATAAAAATGACAATTCTATATGGGCCCTCAAAACTTTTTGGATCGGAATACTTCCCTTTGCACCAAATAATATTCCTGAAAAGCTCACCTCAGTAAAGCCATCGTTGACAGAAGTATCCAAACTATAAGTATAGGAACCGTAACCAACATAAGCGTCTATCTGTGGCCCATAAAAGAAGCCCATCGGTAAATACTTGTAACCACCTTTTATTCTGAATATGCTGTTAGACATCGAATTCGAATTATTAGTTAGAGTACCTTCCTCTTGGGATAAACTACCTACTAGTCGACTTATGTCCAAACCAGCCCAGTACTTCCTCGTTACCCAAAGTGTTCCTGATAGATCTACTCCCAGTATAGTTCCGCCTACTTTCTTTGTTGTTGTAATATCTGAAGTGGCTGACCCCTTCCCGACATTAAACATCAAAGATAATTCACCTAGTTTGCCAAACTTATAATCATCCTCGCCGACGAATTTCTTCTGCTCAACCATTCCAATCTTTGAGTCCTTTTTAAGAACAACCCAATCTTTATTTCGTATTTTTTTTGTTGTATCATACTGTAAGACACTGGCCTGGGATTGGTTCTCTGTTGAGTGGATTATCTTAGCCGTTCCTAACTTTTCACTTTCCCAATCAATAATTTCTTTTAACAAAGGGTGTCTTCTTTTTCTTGTTGGTCTTAGTATGAAAAGTTCATTTCCTTCAAATAAACTTCTATTGGTTCCTACGTCTATAGAAAACTGATTACCCAAAACCCCAATAATCAGTCCATCGTACGGAATCTGTTTTTCATAAACAGAAAGCCAGTTTTTAATTGTTTGTGCTATTACCTTTGGATCATCAACTGTTAATCTCGTTTGTTCCTTAAAAAAAACATCCTCTCCGTTCTCACCTAATACCTTTATATTTACATCTACTCCCCTTATTTGGTTTATTAACTCCACTCTGATCAAACTTCCTGTATTTGTTTTCTCAGATATGATTTTTAAAACCTTTGGGTTTTGCAAAATGGTATCTAGATTTCTTTTATAATTTGATAGAATATTTAAAATTTCACTATTACTTGTGTAATAACACCAGTCAGAATCTTTTAAATAGGCTTCCACTTCAGTAAAAACCTTAAACCCAAGAGCTCCCCCAACACTATCTTTTATAGGTAAAAGCATACAGCGTCTCATGCTTCCAAATGAAGGAAGTGACATTGCGAGTAGGAACCAGATAAGTATTTGCTTTGCTTTCATTATTGTTCTCTTGGTAAGTCAGGTAAGGCCTTGCTTGAGGAATTAAAGAGTTGGGATTCATATAGTTGAACCAACATCTTGAGGTCATTGTTCTCTTCTTCCAACAACCTTATCCGATCATTTAACTCGTGTATCTCGAGTTTCATGGAGAGCTCTTCTCTCTCCTTTTTGTTGACTCTAATAGTATAGTTTTCATCTGAAACATGTATAAGGTACTTACCCGAACTTAGTTTTGTTCGTAGCCTATTGCCTTTTATATAGCGCCTAACAGTCGATATTGATATATTTCTGTAAGCTGAGTATTCAGTTATTGATAACCATTTTCCTACCATAAAAATCTCCTCTTTTAATATTAAGCTAAATCCTTAAAATTTAAAAGAATTGGATTTTATATTAAGTATAGACTACCGATAGGTTAATCATGAGAAGAGTTGAGTTAAGTAACTTTAAGGGGAAGAAAGTCGCCCTGGTTTTAAGTGGCGGAGTCGTTAAAGCTGCTGCTTGGCATATTGGTGTCGGCCTGGCGCTAGAAGAACTAGGATTCACCTTAAAGAGCAATAAAAGTGAAAAAAGTAACTTAGAAATCTCAACCTATGTTGGTAGTAGCGCCGGTGCCCTCATTAGCCTATATTTTGCCAGTGGTTTTCGACCAATTGATATAATTCATGCTCACATGAATGAAAATGATCGTTTAATCAAACCAGTTACCTATAAAGATATGCTTACCCTTAAACGAGACAAGCCAAATCCTCCTAAGGGAAAGAACTACGCTCCTTTTTCAGAATTTCCACCTTTGCTCAAAACACTGATCAATCCATTACTTAATTTTAATGGTTTATTCACAACGTCTGGCCTTAAGGCATATTTAGAAAGAGAAGTATTAATATCTAATAATTATGAAGACTACGATGCAGATGTTTTTGTAGTTGCGACCCAGCTTGATCACAGTAGAAAGGTTATTTTTTCTAAATATAAATATCCTTCTCCTTATCATGACAAGACTGCTAGTTATTATACAAATATTCCAATCAGCGAAAGTGTCTCCGCCTCAATGTCGGTGCCACCTTTTTATTCGCCTAGCCCTGTTACCAATCCGATTACGGGTCAAGTTGATTACTATATTGATGGTGAAATTCGTGAAACATTGAGCACCCATGTTGCCGTAGATAATAAATGTGATTTTGTTATCAGCAGCTGGACACATACTCCCTATCATTATCAAGATGCCATCGGTAGTCTAGTCAACTATGGCCTACCTGCAATCTGTACTCAGGCCATCTACCTAATGATTCAAAAAAAGATCGTCGCTTCAAGGGCCAGAAGATCTAGTGCTGAAGATATTATTAATACGGTTAATGAATATCTTAAAGTTAATAAATTCAGCCATGAACACAGAACTAATCTTACTAAAATATTAGAGCGAAAGCTTAATCACAATCCAAATGTTCGCTTCGTAGATATTTGTCCTTCGCATGAAAATTACGATATCTTTTTTAAGAATAGTTTCTCGCTTAATCCTGAACGTATGAAAGAGCTCGTTAAATTGGGTTACACACGAACCATTGAAATATTCAAAAGGCATGAATGGGAAAGTTAGTCTTACTTTTTGTCTTGAGCTTTAATATCTTTGGTTTTTCTCCAGAAAATATTTTTCAAGATGACCTTAGTAAAATCGATAATTTATCAATAAAAGTTTCCGCTACTCATAAATCCGCTAGTAAAGACCCAATATTCGGGAAGTTCCTAAAGGATCCTGAAAATAGAATTGAAAAGGACTTTAGATTTCCCAAAGAGCTAAGGGATCGTGTTCAATTTTGGTATATGGTTTATACTCAGCATGATAGCAGTCACTCCGTTCTTCATGATATTAAAAATCTTGGCATCATTTACGACGTAATTAACTTTCAGGAATTAAAAAAATCCGGACTTAACAAAAACACCAGATACAGCCTACAAAACAAGGCGATGAGAGGAATTGTTAAAACCTATAAGAAAGCATTTAAGCTACTTGAAAAAAAGGATTGCGACTTAGAAAAGTGCCAAACAATCCTTCATTCTCTTAAAAAGAGCAATGTAACTATTCCAAAATCATCCTCTAAGCGACGCTTATTTTTCAAGGAACTTTCTAATAACCTTAGAACCCAAACTGGACAAATGGACCATATACTTCAGGGTCTTAAAAATCTTGAAGGGTATACCGAGACTATCGAAATTCTATTTAAATCCTTTCAACTTCCTCACGAACTATTGGCGATCAGTTTTTTAGAATCTTCTTTTAACATTCATGCTAAATCGAAGGTCGGTGCTACAGGCCCATGGCAGTTCATGAACGTTATAGGTAGGCACTTCTTTAATATGAGTAAATATGCGGATCAAAGAAAAAGTGCTGTTTTAAGTACTGCAGGAGCTTTGCATTTACTTGCGCAAAATATAAAGATCATGAAGTCCTGGGACCTTGCTGTTAATGCTTATAATAGTGGCACGGGTCTACTTAGAAGAGGCGTAAGAACACTAAAAGCAAAAGGTTTTAAAGACCCTAGGGTCTCTCACCTCATTGATCACTTTAAACACCCGAACTGGGGTTTTGCCGCTAAAAACTTTTATAGTGAATTCTTGGCACTGGTTTATACACTGGCCTATAAGAAAGAAATATATGGTTCTCATTTTAACGATAAAGATGGGTTGATCAATATTTACGTCGCAAAATGTAAGATCCCTATCCTTAAGCTTTTACCTACGCTAACCTCAAGTAAGAAGAACCTTATGGCGCTTAACAATCACCTAAATAGGAACTATAAAAGGTCTAACTTTCCTAAAGGTACCATTATTTTATCTGATGTGGAATTAACGGAAAAGAAATACCTAAAAGTAGAACATCAAAAGCTTAGACGAAGGTATCCAAAGAATTTATATAAATTTGTTAAGAATCAAAGTTGCTCTAAGAGATAAGTAGAAGGCGAGCAGTAAGTTCTTAGGTAATCAGTAAGTCCTGATTCATATTCTATTTTTAAATTAAAAATACCTTCTTCACTACCTAACAAGAATAACTTTTCAGTCATGGGTGATAATTCTGCGGAAAACACTCCGTCTTTGTCTAAGTACGCATGGTCAAAAACGGATGGGCCGCGAAAGCTTTCGCCCAATATCTTTATCTCTTTTATTGGTTCTTCTAAATTTATCTGGACCAAGCATTCCTGGTTTAGTCCATCCATATTAAAAGAGCGTAACACTTCTCCAATAAAGTCTGTACTTGGTAGTTCTAGGTTTTTATCACCGTCAATCCCTACAAATATAGAATCTTCCATGTAGGCCAACTCGAAGTAAGATCTAGCGCCTTTTATCTTCCATGGAGTTGAAAATAAGTATTCTCCAGGTGCTACCTTCTTAGATTTATTGTCACTTATAAAGTTAATGATATTCTGAGGATCCATGTCCAGTATGGTTGGTGTCTTTCCAAGTGTATTTTGTAGTTTGGTTTGTACTTTATAATCAATCGGTCGCTCCAATTGACTAAAGTCATAAGTCAGCTCCTCTGGCGCTACAAATGTAATCTTTGACGTTTGTTGACCATTTATACCGAGGTAGCGGACGTTAATATTTCCTGGCTCCACACCTATAAAGAGTACATAACGAAAGCCTTGCCCATCTGCTACTTTCTTGAAGTTCTCATCCAGCAAAAGTCTGTGTTCATATACGGTTTTCTTTTCATTTGAAAATTTCTCAAGTTCTATGTCTTCTAGATATTCACCGAGGTCGGCCAAATAAAAGCCTCCATAACCTTCTAATTTATTTTCATCTAAGTACGCTTGAATAGAGTCTTGACTAACCATGGGGATTTCAAACTTTGAATATTCTCCACCTAAAGCGATTTCAAAAGTTGTTCTTATAAAATGATTCTTAACTATTACTCCCCTAAGAATTCCGGTGTTATTTTTTAATGAGTAGTCAAAACTCAAAGAGCCTTCATTAAAATCTTCAACTACTTCATTAGTGTCGTAACTAGGTATAAAGTTAAAATTATGGACTGTCTCACTAAGGCCTTCGTTTAAATTGGCCTCAACTGTATGAAGAGTGACTTCACTTTTTGAATTATTCTTTTTGCTATCCGACTCTGCATGCGTATCTGTATCTAACTTAGGTTTTTGTGCTCTCTCATTTCTATTAAAACTACTTACAGCCAATAGGTTTTGAACCACTGATTTATCAGCAGGCGCCATTTCCCTTTCTATAACCCGCTTTACCGATTGAGAGATTGGTGTTGCGGCCACTGCTGCTATTCCTTTCTCTAGATTATTTTCTTCATTTGAGTAGTCAATGAAAACTAATTCATCTTCTTTGTTAGTTTCGACTGATTTCTCTTCTTTCTTTATAAGGTTTAAATCCAATTCATTTCTATTGAACATGGTTAACATTTTTGGATCAGCTGGATCGTAGGCTTCCGCTTTAGTCTCCAATGCTGATTGATGACTTGTAACTGTATCAAACCCAGTTACCTGTTGATTCGCCTGTGTTTCGCCCTTTGCAAGTAGAGCTAATTTTTCAGCAATGATTCCCTCTAAAGATGGGCTCCACTGAACAATATTCACCTGGGTTTCAACTTCAAAACCGAAATGATCAATACCCTCATCTAGGGATAATTCTTTATTATCTTTATTAACATTATTCAATAATTCTCTAGGAGTAGGACTAATGATATCCAGTTTTTTTAATTCATAACTTTCATTATCTGTTATTTCATATTTCTTATTGATGACTTTTATTTTTGGTTTTTGGATCTCTGTAAGGGAAAGAGAAGCCCTCTTATTTATAACTATTTTTCTGCTACTTTTAGTTAGTATTTCTGGAGCATCAATTGTTTTTAATTTTGGGGCCACAGTGAAAGAAATAGGTCTTAGAGTAGGGCTTGTAACTTTCGTTAATGATTTAAAAGTGGGTATAGGTACCGCGATGATATGGTCCACACTTTTAAGTGCGCTACATCCTTGCCCTAAGACAAGAAGATAGATTATATACATGGCAGACATTCCAAAAATTCTTTTCATACTTATGTACATTGTCTCAGAGGATTGAGTTTTTTCCACCTAATGGAGTTTTTTTCACTCACATTTTAAGTATCCATTACACAAGGCCAACAATGTTTACAAAAAAAAGCCCCTTCTTAAAGAAGAGGCAATGGATAGTCATGACTAATCAGAATTTTTTATTGCTTTGAAAGCTGAATTCTTAACTTAGCTCTCTCGACCTTGAGCTGAAACTTTTGAATTTCTTGATCACTCAACGCTTCGCCACTACTCAAGTGCTTTTCAGCATTTTCTAATGCTTGCTCTGCACGCTCTAAGCTTATTTCGCTTTGCTCTTCAGAAGTATGTGACATAATAATGATCTTATCTTCAAGTACCTTACAAATTCCGTAGGTAACTGAAAAGTGCCTATCAGGGTCATCTGCTCCACCAAAAATAGAAAGTACCCCCGTACTCAATCGATTTATCAAATGAGTGTGGTGCGGAAGTATATTAATTTGGCCACGTACCGTTGGAATCAATAAAGATTCCGCGGGTATTCCCCTGGCCACAACTTTTTCTGGAGTTAAAAGGTCAACAGTAAAGTAATTCATTATCTATACCCTTACTTAGAACGAAGTTCCTGAGCTTTTTCATAAACTTCATCAAGGTTTCCAACAAGGTAAAAAGCTTGTTCAGGAAGATCATCACACTTGCCATCAAGAATTGCATTGAAAGCAGAAATCGTATCTTCAATTTTTACAAACTTCCCCTTCAGACCTGTAAATTGTTCTGCAACAAAGAATGGTTGTGAAAGAAACTTTTGCACCTTTCTGGCCCTGAATACGATGAGCTTATCTTCTTCAGATAGCTCGTCCATCCCAAGAATTGCAATAATATCTTGAAGCTCTTTGTATCTTTGAAGGATCTGCTGAACTTGACGAGCTGTACGGTAATGCTCTTCACCAACGATCTCTGGTGCAAGAATAGTAGAAGTAGATGTTAAAGGGTCAACAGCAGGATAAATTCCTAGCTCAGCAATTTGCCTTGAAAGTTCAGTTGTAGCATCAAGGTGAGCAAATGTTGTAGCTGGAGCCGGATCCGTGTAATCATCCGCTGGAACATATACTGCTTGGATAGATGTAATTGATCCATCATTAGTTGAAGTAATACGCTCCTGCATGGCACCCATTTCTGTACCTAGTGTTGGTTGGTAACCAACGGCAGAAGGAATACGACCAAGAAGGGCCGAAACTTCAGAACCTGCCTGAGTAAAACGAAAGATATTATCAACAAAGAAAAGTACATCAGACTTTTCTTCATCACGAAAATATTCTGCTACTGATAGTCCTGTTAGAGCTACACGAGCACGTGCCCCTGGTGGCTCATTCATCTGACCATAAACCAGGGCAGTTTTATCAATAACCCCAGACTCACTCATTTCATCATAAAGGTCACGGCCTTCACGAGTACGCTCACCAACACCAGCAAAAACTGAATATCCACCGTGTTGTGTAGCAATGTTGTTAATCAATTCCATAATAAGAACTGTTTTACCAACACCAGCACCACCAAATAGACCAATCTTCCCACCCTTCAAGTAAGGAGCGAGGAGGTCAATAACTTTAATACCTGTATAAAAAGGCTCTTTTGAAGTTGCTTGATTTTCAAACTTTGGAGCAGGTCTGTGAATATCATATGTTTTGTCGTGCTTCACTGGACCTTTCTCATCAATGGCTTCACCAATTACATTGATAATCCTTCCAAGAACTCCACGACCAACAGGTGCTTGAATAGGCTTGCCTGTATTTTTGGCGCCTTGTCCACGTCTTAAACCTTCAGTCTGATCCATTGCGATTGTTCTAACAACGTTATCTCCAAGGTGCTGAGACACCTCAAGAACTAAATTGTCTTCTTCTTTACTAATAAACAGATTACTTACACGTAAAGCTGTGTAAATTTCAGGCAAGTTTCCATCAGCGAACTCTACATCCACAACAGGTCCCATAACTTGTTTAATTATCCCAGTATTTTGCGACATTCTAGTCTCCTTAACCGTTTAGAGATTCAGCACCAGATACAACTTCAATTAGTTCCGTTGTAATTGCGGCTTGTCTCAACTTATTCATTTTTAATGTTTGTGCTCTAATAGCTTCTTTACAATTTGTTACAGCATTATCCATGGCCGCCATTCTTGACCCATGCTCCGCTGCAACTCCATCCAACAGACATGTGTATAACGTTGTTGAAAATGTTTCAGGAATGAGAGTATTTAATATCTCTGATGGCGCTGGTTCATACTTAAAATCAAATGGAAATTTTTCTTCTAATTCCATTTTTTCTTCAACATTCATAGAGATTGGTAATAGTTGTTTCACCATTGGTGTAAAAGAAATGGCAGTATTAAACTGGTTATAAGCAACTTTTACTGTGCCTACTTCTCCAGATTTAAACATTTGTGCCAGCTCTTTTCCAACTCCCTCAAGTTCAAGAAATGATGGATCAGATTTTTCAAACTGATAATCTTTCCCAAAGTTGACTTCTTTCTGAATAACTTCCCGTACCTTCTTACCAATAAAGTAAACTTTTACGTCTTTATCAGTATTAGCAAGATACTTCCTAACCTCTTTTGCCAAGAGTGAGTTGTAACCACCACAAAGACCCTTGTTTGATGAAATCACCAAGAGAACTTCATGATTACTATCTTTTTCTTCAAGATATTCATGAGTATAATTTTCAACAAGTGCGCTTATTGTCTTAATCGTTGTTTCCAACTCATTTGCATAAGGCCTTGAACTCACAATTGCCTGTTGAGCTTTGGCAAGTTTTGCTGCAGAGACAAGCTTCATGGCTGAAGTAATCTTCAGCGTTCCCTTTGTACTCTTTATCTTCTTTTTTAGATCTTTTATGTTTGCCATTTCAGCTACCTAATTAAAAGTTCCTTGAGGACAAAAACTTCTCGATAATCTCAATAAGTTTTTTACTGTTATCATCAGAAATTGCCTTTTCGCTTCTGATGGTTTCAACAAATGGTCCGTGCTGGCTTCTAAGATGCTCATGAAGTTCTTTTTCTGCTTCACCGATTTTAGCCGTTGGAACTTTATCGAAAAGTCCTTTCGTAGCGCCAAAGATCACAACAACCTGATCAATTACATCCATAGGAACATACTGACCTTGCTTAAGGAGTTCAACTAACCTCTCGCCTCTTGCAAGTTGTCTTTGTGTAGCTTCATCAAGATCTGAACCGAACTGAGAAAATGCTGCAAGTTCACGATACTGAGCAAGATCTAGCCTTAGCGTTCCAGCAACTTTTTTCATTGCTTTAATTTGAGCTGAACCACCAACCCTAGATACCGAAAGACCAACATTAACAGCAGGACGTATACCAGAGTTGAAGAGATCAGATTCAAGATAAATCTGACCATCAGTAATTGAAATCACGTTTGTTGGGACATAAGCCGAAACGTCGCCTTCCTGAGTTTCAATAACTGGAAGAGCTGTCATTGAGCCTGCACCAAGATCGTCAGAGAGTTTACAAGCACGCTCGAGAAGTCTCGAGTGAAGATAAAATACATCCCCTGGGAAAGCTTCTCGACCTGGTGGACGACGAAGTAATAATGACATTTGTCTATAAGCGTTTGCTTGTTTGGTAAGGTCATCAAAAACAATAAGAACATGCTTACCTAAATCACGATAATACTCACCCATCGTTGCCCCAGTATATGGTGCAAGAAATTGAAGAGGTGCTGAGTTTGATGCTGTTGCAGAAACAATGGTCGTGTATTCCATTGCACCTGTTTCAATTAGTTTCTGGTGAACCTGACGAACTGTTGATTGCTTTTGACCTACGGCCACGTAGATACAAACAACATCCTTTCCTTTTTGGTTGATAATAGTATCGAGAGCAACAGCTGTTTTACCCGTCTTTCTATCACCAATAATTAGCTCTCGTTGACCACGTCCGATTGGGATCATGGCATCAATTGCTTTAATACCTGTTTGAAGAGGCTCATGAACTGGCTTTCTTGCAATAATGCCCGGTGCTTTTACTTCAACAAAACGACTATGTTCTGATTGAATTTCGCCCTGACCATCAATTGCTTCACCAAGTGCGTTTACCACGCGACCCAATAGAGCATCACCTACTAAGACTTCCACAATTCTTTCAGTTCTTTTAACTGTGGTGCCTTCCTTAATAGAGTTGTCATCCGCAAGAATAGCAACACCAACATTATTGGTCTCTAGGTTTAAAACCATACCTTTCGTACCACCGTCGAACTCAACAAGTTCACCGGCCATCACATTTTTCAGACCGAAGATACGGGCAATACCGTCTCCAACTGTCAAAACAGTTCCTACTTCATCAACTTGTAGTCTGTTTTCAAAGTTTGCAATCCTGTCCTTGATAATGCTTGTAATTTCTTCTGGATTGATGGACATCACTTTACCTCTTTGTATTAGGAATTAAGAATTTCCGATTTAAGTTTATTTAATTGGTTATCTAAAGTTGCATCTAGCTGTAAGTCTTCAACAGTTACGCGAAAGCCTGCAGTTAGTTTTTCATTTTTTTTATAAGTTAGAATTGGATCTGTACCTAACTTTTCTTTTAAGAAAGAGTGAATCTTTGTTTCAAAGTCCTCATCTAAGGTATCTTCTCTTCCTTCAATTACTCCTCTCATAAAGCCTTTATGGTGATCATCTAAAACCACAAGCTCTTTAAAAATAAGGGGTAGGATATTTATTCTCTTTTCATCCATCAGGAAATTGATGACGTTTCTTACCAAGCTTGAGAGTTCAAGTCGTTTTAAGACTTCATTCATCACAGCTTGTTTTTCTTCAATCGTAAAAACATCTAAAAACATTACTGTTTCTAAATTGTTATTTTCATTTATTATTACAGTTAACTTAGTAAGCTCATCTGTTACATCAATTTTTTGCTCTTCGCCTAATTGATATATCGACTTTGCATAAGCACGGGCAACCATCGCTTCTTTCATAAAATACCTAAATCTCGGAAATTAGTTTACTTGTCGCTTTTTTATTAAGTTCTTTATCATTACTAATTTTATTCTTAGCTTTCTCAATTACCTCAGAGACTAGGTCTTCTTTTAGTTGGTTTTCTAAAGAAGTTCTCTCATGGTTAATTTTACTCTCGGAATCTCGATCTAACCTTTTTAGGTATTCTTCAGATTCTTGTTGCGCTCTTGTTACGAATTCCTTCGCTTCTTTTTCTGCATTCTTTTCGATTTTGTTTTTTTCAGACTCTAGGTTATTCATTTTCTTTTGAAACATTTCTAGCTTTATCTTTGCTTCTTTGTCTCTTTTGTCTGCAAACTCATAGAGGTTTGTTACATCATCTGCTTTCTTATCAAACATTTCTCTCAGAGGCTTCTTAAGCATAAAGATTAGAAAGAAAAACAAGGCAAAAAAGTTAACTGCTGGATATACGAGATCAGTCACACTTCCGTGAGCTGCGCCACCCGCAGCCAAAGCCATGTCAGCTACAAACAAAGTCAATAAAGTTACAAAAGTTTTCATCTTGATGGTCCTAAATTAATTTACCAATTTGTTTATTAGGCTTTCAGATAAGGTGCCCGCACTTTCCAATACAGCAGATCTATTTGCCTCAACTTCGGCCATAACGCTCTTTTTCTTTTCTTCATATTGAGCAAGTACTTGGGATTCCTGCTTCTTTTGATTTGCAGTAATTTCTTTAACTGAATTATTTTTAAACTCAGACATCTTTAAGTGAGCTTCCTCACTTGCAGCCTGTATTTCTATATCAAACTTTTCTGAAAGCTTTTCTGCCTCTTTAAACTTGGCGCCTGCCTCTTCATCTAACTTTGTAGTTTTAGATTCTCTAATCTGAAGAACAAACAAAAGCTTGCTGAAGAACATTGTTTTTAAAAGAAAGAAAATAACAACGAAGATGGCGAACTGATAAAAAATGGATTGATCGACACCTAGTTTTTGGAAAATACCAATAAATTTATCCATAAGATTTAAATCCCCTGAGAGCCCTTTTTCCAATGGGCTTTACCAGATAAAACGATGCTCAAAATTGAACCTTATATGTATTCATCTCTGGCAAGTTTGTCAAAGTGTAATATGTTCTTAATAGGCTTTAATTAAGGCTTAGAACCTTAGATGGGTAGTTTTTTTCTATTACCTTTTTTCACGCATTTTTGTTGTTCCGTGAAAAATCACCCCTTCCTCTACGATTAGACTCGGTGTGGTAATAGTTCCTTCAAATCTGGCAGGCTTTATAATCTCAACCCTGCTACTCGCTTTAATGTTACCTTTCACTGTTCCAGATATTAAAATAACATTGGCATTTATATCTGCATTAACGACAGCACCCTCAGACACAATTACTGTGTCGTTTGAGAACACAGAACCGTTTACGATACCGGCAATTCTGGCAACTCCGTTAAAACTTAAGTTACCCTCAAATTTACAACCTTCTTCGATGATGGCCGATATTTCACCCTTATGCCTCACTGCACAATCCTTGATTCACTTAGTGGTCCTATAGGACCATTAACGTTTTAACAGATATTCATATATATCGTTGAATTCCGCTTCATTTGTGAATTTTATCACAAATTCACCCTTACCTGCTTTTTTTGACTTTAAATCGAAGTGATATCCAGTCTTCTGCTCTAGCTTTTGCTTAAATTGGTCCAACTTTGCATCAAAATATTTCTCTTGAGGCTTTTTGAGTCCCAACTCTCTCTTCTTAAGTAGTTTTTCAAGCTCTCTTACTGACATGTTTTCAGTAACCGCTTGGTTCGCCAGCCTTATACAACGCTCACGCTCTTTCTCTGCCGCTAAAACCTTTGCATGGCCAAAACTTAAGAATTCTTTTTGCAATAATTCGATCACATCTCTGGGCAGCTTTAAGATTCTTATAAAGTTAGCAATGGTTGATCTTTCTTTTCCTAATCTTTTACCAACCTCTTCTTGAGTTAGCTCAAACTCATTCATTAATTGGTAATATGCCAAGGCTTCTTCTACGCAGTTTAAATCGCTTCTTTGAACATTTTCAATGATAGAGATAACCATTCTCTCTCTATCGGTAACTTTTTTAATTACAACGGGAACCCTATCAAGACCTGCCATTTTCGCAGCTCTCAACCTTCTCTCACCTGCGATTAACTCAAAACCCTTCTCTGCTTTAAGAACAACCAAGGGCTGAATTACTCCATTTTCTTTTATTGAATCCGAAAGCTCTTTTAATTCTTTTTCTTTGAATATTTTTCTTGGTTGATTTGGGTTTGCCTTAATTTCACTAATAGCAACTAACGCCGGGTTTTCTCCAAGACTCTCTTCACTGGCCTTTGTTCCACCCAGGTCCTTCAAAGATGCCTTAAGTATCTCGTTAGGAGTGTCCTGAATTAATGATGCTATACCTTTTCCTAATGCTACTTTCTTCGCCATTTTCTAATCCTGATTACTGTAATTGATCTCTGTGGTCTTTTGGTATTTCTGGAATCGTAAAATTTAACTCTGGCTGATTTTCTGGAGTTTCCATTCTCTCCCTTAAAATCATTTCCTTCGCTAATGAAAGGTAAGCCTTGCTTCCCTTAGATTCGATATCATAAAGAATTATTGGTTTACCAAAGGATGGGCATTCCGATATTTTTACGTTTCTTGGAATGATTGTTTCAAAAACCTTATCACCAAAGTGCGTTTTCACTTCTGCAGACACTTGCTTATGCAAAGAAGTTCTAGAATCAAACATCGTTAAGAGAATGCCCTCTAAAGCCAATGTCGGATTAAGTGAAGACCTAACAAGCCTTATGGTATTTAAAAGCTGGGCCAAGCCTTCCATTGCATAATATTCAGTTTGTAATGGAACTATTACACCCGTACATGCTGTAAGTGCGTTTACGGCCAATACATTCAGACTTGGTAAGCAATCTACCAAAATATAGTCGTATTCCTTTATAATAGGTTCAATTGCAGCTTTTAGCTTATGTTCACGAGCAAACTCGCTAACTAACTCAATCTCTGCGCCAATTAGATTTTGATCTGCTGGGCACACATCAAAATGTGGGAGCTCAGTAGGATAGATGCAGTCCTTTATAGACTTTTTTCCGATTATTGCATGATAGATATTACTATCTGCAAAGTCCTCTTTGTTTAAACCAGCACCAACACTGGCATTCCCTTGAGGATCTAGGTCTATTAGTAGAGTTTTTTTCTCAGCCACTGCTAGACACGCCGCAAGATTAATGGCCGTTGTTGTCTTACCAACCCCGCCCTTTTGATTGGCTAAAGCAATAATTTTAGTCATTTAGGTGCTCCGTTATATTGTTGCCGCTGTGGAATTTTTAAATAAGTTCGGATAGTTTGACAAGCGCTTTCTTTGTTCCACGTGGAACAGATCGCCCCTCATATGCAATGAAAGACCTTCCGTTAGTGCCTGGGAGTTCGTACTCCTCATCTAAAATTTTTCTAAAACTTTCTATCTTTTCCGGCACCGATTCCAACTCTTTAACATTTGGACCTTTATAGAAGTAAACGGTGACCTTATGGTTGGAATTAATTTTTTTTAGATAATCTGATATCTTACCTACTGCCTTGAATGAAATACTACAAGGCCTATCAATCAAGATGTCTTCAATTCTATGGTGAAAGGTTTTAATATTAACGAGAGCTAGATCTTCAGCGATATCTCTTACCGCATCGGCTTTTTTTCTTCTGGCCTCAAATCCTAAAAATTTAGTTTCAGCAAACCTATTGGCCAGAGGTAAAAGTGGAAAGCCACCACCAAAGCCAATATCGAGATGAAGACCCTTTTCAATATTTGCTGAATAAGACTCGAACAAATCACAGGGTAACATAGAGTCCAGAACCTGTTTCTGGAAGAATTCCTCGGCTTCATTAATTCTTGTTAAATTTAATGAACCGTATTTATTATTAAGTAGATCGAGGAGTTTATCGGAAAAATCTCTCATTTATAGACCTGAAGCGATGAAGGCAAGAGTTGCAGGCCTTATGCCTTCTATTCTTTTTAATTGCCCAAAAGTTTCAGGTTTTATTTTTTCAATCCTTTGCTTGCATTCAAAACTTAGGTTTTTTCTAGTTAGAAGGTTGCGCCAATCCAATTTCTTGTCTTCGAGTTTTCTAAGGTTTCTATTCTCAATCTCTTCTCTAACAATATATCCACGGTATTTTATAGAAACCGCAACGGCCCTAACAATTCTTGAATCAAAACTTAGGCCTGATATATTTAAAACCTTCTTGAGTGCCGAAACTGGATCCACATTACTTCTCTGAAGAACTTCAGACAATGTGATCTTTTCCTTCAGACCACCCCAGGAATTACTGCTGAACAACTCCACGTTCTCTTTAGTTGGCATGTAACTGATTTCATCGCACGCCCTCTCTAAAATACTGAACTTTACCAAGAAGTCTTCATTGTATTTGTCTATAGACTGATGCAGTCCTAGACTTTTTCGATACTTTGCCATTCTAAAGGTAGAATTATCTTCACGAATAAATAACCTATTCTCAGACCTTGCGGTAAATAGCCTATAAGGCTCATCTCTTTCATAGGTAACTAAATCTTCAAGCATAACACCAATATAGCTTTCATTTCTATTTAGTATGATTGGGTCTTTACCCAGCGTCGCTAAAGAAGCGTTTAAACCCGCCATAAGCCCTTGTCCAGCGGCTTCCTCATAACCGGAAGTACCACACACCTGGCCGGCAAAATATAGCCCTTCTACATCCTTATGTTCCATTGTTCTCTTGAGATCAAGTGTGTTTACCACATCGTACTCAACAGCATACCCGTAAACGGCAATTTCCGCTGCTTCCAATCCAGGTATCTTCCTCAAGAACTCTAGCTGTACTTCCTTTGGTAGTGATGTCGATATACCATTCGGATAAAAAGTATCAATATCTAGGCCCTCAGGCTCTACAAATACATGATGAACATTCCTATCTAGGTAGCGAAAAGCCTTGTCCTCGATGCTGGGACAGTACCTCGGCCCGATACCTTTAATTTGACCATTAAATATTGGGCTCTTCTCTTTGTTTTCTCTGATTATTTCAAGTGCTTTGTCATTGGTTCTTGTAAGGTAACAATCAACCTGGGGTTGCTTTCTGTAGTAGCTATCATTGGCCCAGTGAAAGTTTACCGCTCCATAATCACTTGGCTGAGGTTCCATTTTACTAAAATCGATTGAGGACCTCTTAATTCTTGGAGGCGTTCCAGTCTTAAAGCGTTTTTTGAGAGTTTTTACCTTGCTAAACAGGTCTTCAATGCTATTTGAAGATGGTTTTCCTACCCTACCACCGGTTGAAATCTCGGCACCAGTATGAAGCATGCCTGCCAAGAATGTACCCGTAGTAACAATTAGTTTTTTTGAGCGATAAGAACCAGCATCGCCTTCCAGCGTGAAGTATTCACCACTCTTTGGAAGAACTTTGTTAATCCTATCTCGAACAACGATGATTTCGGTTTCGGAGATTAGATCTTCGGCGTATTTACTATATTTTTCTTTATCGATTTGGATACGAGTCGACTGAACTGCATAACCCTTGCTTTCATTTAGAACTCTATATTGAATTCCAGCCTTGTCAGCAAGAATCCCCATTACTCCACCAAGAGCATCTATTTCTCTTACAACCTGGCCCTTGCCTACGCCACCAACTGCCGGATTACATGGTGCCGAACCAAGACCAACACCAGGGAGCGACACAATACCAACGCGAAGACCAAACTGATATGCAGACCAAGCAGCCTCGAGTCCAGCATGACCACCACCCATAATTAAAACATCGAATTTATTTTGAAACTGTTCCACGTAGAACATTTACAATTAATTGACCATTCTTGTCCAGAAAACAGTATAAGATATTGTAAATACTACTTTCCTATGCAGAAATTACTAAAGATCGAATCCAGAACCTCTTGAGGTGATACAACGCCAATGAGCTCATCTAGTGATGCACCTAGTCTATTTGCATAAGAGCTAAGAATCGCACAATCCCTAGTCTCCCCATAAGTACTTAAATATTCGTTAAAAGTCTCATAAATATCTGTAATTACATCCCTGTGGCGAGAAATAGCAATTGGATTGGTAGACGTAAGTTGTTGATATTTCTCGAATATTTTATTCTCAAGAGATGTCTCTGGTCCTATAGGACCATCAAATTTAAAAGCTGCCCCTATAGAACCACTAAAAGTTGCCCCCATAGGACCATTCTTTTTTGGTCCTATAGGACCACTATTTTCTGCCCCCATAGGACCACTTTTGGGGCCTGAAGATAAATAATATTCTCCCCTGAGAGTTTTTGAAATTTCCTGAATTTTCTTATCAACACCAGGAAGATCGGCATGCGTGAATACAATGGCATCAAATAAAAGCCCCTCATAATCAACCAAATCATCAAAAGGATTAATAACGAAAATTTTAAAGAAGCTTTCTTCGTTAATTTTATAAGTTCTCTCTATTCCAAGTGTTTCAACCTCTTCGTGGGTTACTCTTAACCCTGCGGTATCAATAAGCTTGAAGGAGGTTCCATTTAAGTAAATAAACTCAGAAATGTAATCCCTTGTAGTGCCGTGGATATTGCTCACAATTGCCCTATTGTCGCCTAGGAGCATATTAAAGAAGGTACTCTTACCAGCATTGGTTGCACCAAAAAGAGATACTGAAGGAGAAAGAAGATGCTCTATGTTTCCTTGGGTGCGATTAAAAAGCTTGTTAATCAATTTTGAAAAACGCCCATGAACACCATCAAGTTTTTTAAAGATTTCTTCTTCGCCAACGTCCTCTGAAAAATCAATTAAGATTTCGAGCGACATTTTGATTTCTAAGAATAAACTCTTTAGCTCTTTATAACTTTTGAAGACATCGTTATTAAGAAGCTCGGTGCCGGCCTTAAGACCAAAGCCGGAATTTGCATTGAGGATTAAATCAAGCCCCTCTATCTGAGTTAGATTAAGCTTTTCATTTTGAAGTGCCCGAAAAGAAAACTCCCCTGGTTCGGCAAGGCGAAAACCAAATTCACTTACCAAATATTGACAAAAGTTATTTAAAATCAATGGGTTACCGTGAAGATTGAACTCAACAGTATCTTCACCTGTAAAGCTCTCTGGACCCTTAAAGAAGATAAAAAGACCTTCGTCCAGAGTATCATTCTTAGAATCGTAAAATCTTGAGAAATAGGCTTTACGAGGAGCCGGAGAAAAGCTCACCGGCTTTTTGGTAATATGATTGAGAAAAGAAAGATCTTTGCAGCCGCTAACTCGAACGATTCCCAAAGCACTCTTTTCACCCAGACCGGTACTAATTGCGACAATGGGCCCAGGCTGATTGTACTTGGTCATAGCTAGTCAACAGTCTTGTATACGAAGAGCTGCTGAAGAACACCAAAAACTGTCGATACAAAGATATAAAGATTTAGTCCAGCCGGAAGATCTTTCATAAAAAATGTAAAGATAAGTGGCATAAACATCATCATCTTTTGCTGTGTAGGATCAGCAGTCGTTGAAGGATTCAGTTTAGTTTGTCCAAACATTGCTGCGCCCATTAGAACAGGTAACACGTAGTAAGGGTCTTTAGCAGAAAGATCTTCAATCCATAGTATAAAAGGAGCATTCAAGAGTTCGACACTATTAAAGAGAACTTGATAGAAGGCAAAGAACACAGGCATTTGAAGAACTAGAGGTAAACAACCACCCATTGGATTTGCGCCATTCTTCTTAAATAGCTCCATGGTTTCTTTTTGCATTCTTTGCGGATCATCTCCATATTTTTCCTTAACTTTCGCAAGCTCTGGTTGGAGTTTTTGCATCTTCTTCATACTCTTAAAACTCTTATACTGAAGAGGAAAAAGAAGGGTTCTGATTAATAAAGTTATCAGAATGATGGCGAAACCATAGTTTGGAATATATTTATAAAAGAACTGTAGACCTCTAAGAATTGGTACGGCGATAACACCAAACACACCGAAATCAACACTAAGCTGTAGGTTCCTCCCAAGCTTACTCAGGTCATCATAAGATTTTTTAGTAAAGATACTATATGCTGTAAGGTTGGTAGTAGGCTCTACAAGCTTGATACCGAGGTTTTCATTCTTAATAGATGACGATGCCACCAATTTATTTTCAAAAACTGTAGCGAACAAATGATAATGGAAATCAATTCCAAACCACTGAATTTTACCGTCAACGGCCTCTTCATCATCAATATTATTTCTATCTACATCCTTAAAATAAGTGAGGAATTGTCTAATTTGACGAGCTTCCCCTTCTTTCTTTTCAGATTGAGCACTAATGAAATACTGATAAGGCTGACTAGAAACAAGACTCCAATTAAAGACACCATCTTCATTTAAAGAGCCTGTGAGTGTGATTCCTAGCGTTTCATTAAGGCCATTAAGGGTTGCTCCGGTTGCTGTAAACTGGTCAAATACTAGTCTCCTAGCTTCTCCATTTTGAATAACAAATACCTGTAAAGGACTTCTGGCACCTACTAAGTCCTGAAAGGAATCATTCGCTAGTACTGACTCATAGCCTGAGATACTAAAATTATTAGTTATCTCTAAAGTATTATCACCATTAACAAGTACGGCCTTCTGAACATTAACATCACTGACTTGAGGAGTATTTTCAGCAGTCTTCGTAACAGAAGGGTCGGCCACATTTGGATTAACAGCATTAGCTGTTTTTACAGATGTATCCCTAAGGTTATCTTTGCTTTTAGAATCACTTATAGTGGCATCAAAGTTGTCTTTGGGAGCGAAATAAGCCTGCCAAGTGAAAAGCACTAAACCTGACAATGCGAGGGCTAAGAATAATCTTTTCTGCTCAGAAGCCATATATAATTCCTTTAAATTAGCTTACCTTCTGGGAACGGGATCGAACCCACCAGGTTGATAAGGGTGACATTTGCATATACGGGTGAATGAATACCACACGGCCTTATAGGCTGGAAAGGTATGAAAACATTCACGACTATATTGAGAACATGTTGGATAATATCGACAATTTATTCCAAGAAAAGGAGAGATTAGTTTTTGATAAATCCATAAGAGAGTCAGAAATAAACGATTAATCACTTAGAACTCCTCCTCTCCATCGCTTTCAACCACGATTTCTTTAACTCTGTCTTTACGTCTCGTTTTTCCTTAAAAAGCGCTTTCAATCGAGGTGAGGCCACAATAAGAATGTCTTCACCGGTACCAACCCAATCACTATTTCTAAAATTTTCCCGAAGGAAGCGTTTAATGACATTCCTCTGAACGGAATTTCCAGCTTTTTTAGAAATACTCAATCCAATTCTGGAGCGAGTACTAGGTAGACGAGAGTCTTTATAATAGAAACGCAATAAAGGAGTGCTAAGAACCTTGGCACCCCTTCTCAGATATTCAAAATCAGTAGAGTTCAATAAACGCGACTCTTTAGGAAAAGAAGCCACAGATCAAGTTCTTACTTTGTACCAACAGAGACAGTTAACCTTTTACGGCCTTTAGCTCGTCTAGCATTGATAACTTTTTTTCCACCGGCAGTAGCCATACGCTTCAAAAAGCCATGTACACGGAGACGTTTTTTTCTCTTTGGTTGCCAAGTTCTTTTACTCATAACATCCTCACGGAACCTATAACATTAACTATTAACATATCTACAATAAGAAGCGGAATGTACAAAATGGAGCTTAAAAAGGCAATGGCCAAATGCAAAATACAGGGTGCCAATTATCCAACATTTTGTAAGAAGAGGTCAGAATATTTGCGCTCCGCACAGTATTGATTCTTCTGCAGCCCTAATGTACAAAGCGGGACCGCACATAAACAGGCATGCAAAAGAAGACACACCAATAATTAATTTGGAGACGTTTGAATGACTCAGGATTTTCCTTTTGAAAAATTCCTTAAAAATCAGGAATATAAAACTAACAAAAACAAAGACTTATTAGAAAATATTTTTAATTCCCCTAAATCAGAGAAAGAAGAAGTCGTTGTACAAAATGAAAGGAGCCCAGGGGTAAATGCCCTTGAACCTATCACTACAGGACTATTTGAAATTCTAGAGAGCAAGGTTGAGAAGATAAAGTTTGATACTTTTATTAAAAATAAGATTGAACTACTTGAAATTACAAATGAAGAAGCAAATTTTGTCGCTCAAACTAAGTTTATTAAATCAACAATAGAAAATTCATATATAGATTCCATTCAAAAAGCTTTGCTTGAGCTAATGGGGACAAACTATAGAATTAATATTGTTGTAAGAACGGAAAATCACCCAATTTTCAACAACTTAATTATTGATGATGCAATAATACCTAAGAAAAGTAATAAGCCATCTTTCACTCTCGACTTATCTCCAAAGACAAATGAAGTTGCCGACCAGGCCCAAAGTAGATTTTTGGACCACATGGAAAAGGAAACTTCGGGCAAGACAATAGACCCAAAGAAGAATTTTGAGAATTATATCGTTGGGCCTTCAAACAACTTGGCCTTTGCAACTGCATCTGCAGTATCTGATTCACCTGGAATAACTGGCAAGTACCCATGTTTGTATATTTACTCAGACTCTGGACTTGGTAAAACTCACCTACTCCATGCCATCGCTAATGGAGTATTTGAAAATCACCCAGATTTAGCAGTATGCCTAATATCAGCTCGTGACTTTATGAAAGAGTTAATAAATGCATACAAAGATAAAACATTAAATGAATTCCAAAGAAAATATACAGAGAGTATTGATGTTTTGATGATCGATGACATTCACGAACTTAAAAATAAAAATTCTACACAAGAAGAGTTCTTTCATATTTTTAATTTCCTTCACGATAAAGGAAAGCAACTTATTTTTACCTCAGATAAGTCACCAGATAAAATTACAGGTATTGAAGAAAGAATTATAACCAGACTTCAGTGGGGTCTAGTTATAGATATTCAAAAACCCGATTTTGAAACAAGAACAGCTATTTTAAAAAAGAAAGCGGTTGAACTCGATCTCTTCGTTCAGGATGAAGTTTTAAATCTTATTGCAAGTTCCATTAAATCATCTATTAGAGAGCTTGAGGGTTCTCTAATAAGACTCCAAGCTCATGCAGAGCTAATGGAAGCTGAAATAGACACAGAGATGGCTCGAGACATTTTAAAGCTACAAGATTTGAATGAAAAACCAGCAGCAACGCTAGAGAGTGTTTGCAGGGCCAGCTCACAATATTTTAAAATTGCTGTCGCAGATCTTAAATCAAAAAGTAGAAATAAAGATATTGTACGTGCCCGTCACATAGCCTGGTATTTGAGCAAGAATATTGTTGGAGTTACATTTAAAGAAATTGCTCAATATTACAGCAACAGAGACCACTCATCTGTCATTCACGGAGTTAATAAAATTAGTAACAACCTCAAAAATGATCCGAAACTTTCAAAAGATTTGATCTTTCTAGAAAATAGCATTTAATAAAATAAGAGCTAAATTACAGATAACTAAGGCCGACTATTCAGTCGGCTTTTTAATACCCACAAATATTAGTAAATCCTTAAAAAATATTGAATTAACAGCCAGTTATCCACAAGGTTATCAACTGTGAAAAACAATTTATTCACATTATCAACAATTAGTACCAAGACTTATCCACATGTGGATATTAATGGGGAGAAAGTTTGGAATTAGTGGCCCATTCCGTGAATTCATACGTGAAAGAAAATTGATGTGGATAAAAAGTGGATTAGACGTTAAAAACAGTCAAAATATTGAGCGAAAATAAGTAATATCCGCATTAAGCATCTGCAAATAATTTATTTATAAACATTCCTACCAAAGAGAGAAACACTAAATCTTAGAAATAATGGGTATTTCGGAGGTTATCACCTTATCAACAGCCTATATTAAATATTAATTAAATATATATATATATAATACACAAAACCTATCCCAAATAGGCCTCTTGCTTAGGAAGAGCCATTAGGATAGAAATAAGATTCAAGGAAATTGATATGCACGCACAAGTTAGTACCGAATCGATTAGAGAAGCCATTACCAAAGTTACTTCTGTGGTCGACAGGAAGAACACAAGACCTATTCTCGCCTACACTCTTGTCGAAGCAAGAGACGGCCAATTAAGCTTCTCTGCTACCGACTTGGAGGTTTCAGCTAAAGTCACGATAGAAGCTGTAACAGAAGTGGCAGGATCATTCTGCGTAAACGCTAAAAACTTTTCAGATATTTTAAGAGAACTTCCTAATTCAAACTTAGAATTGAAATTAGATGAGAATGAAAATAGCTTAAAAATAAATTGTGGTGATATTCATTTCACACTTTTGATTTATAAAAATGAAGATTTTCCACAACTTGTATTCCAAAATAAGCAAAACGAATTTAGCATTTCAAGTGAAAAAGTCTTAGAAATAATTTCAAAAACATCACATGCAATAAGCACTGATGAAACTAGATTATTTTTAAATGGTATATACCTTCAAGAAATAGACTCTAAACTTAGAGCTGTAGCAACAGACGGTCATAGACTTTCAATGATTGATACAGAGCTTGAAGACAACAATATCGAAAATCTAATTAATGGAATCATTATTCCAAGAAAGGGTGTTAACGAATTAAAAAGAGTTGCAGAGTCGTTCCCTAAGGCACTTATAAACATAAGTGTGGATGACTCTTTCATGTATGTGAATTGCGATGAAAAATATTTCTTGAGCATAAGATTAATCTCAAGAGAATATCCAAAATACCAGGCAGTCATTCCACAGAAAACATCGTTCACTATGACAGCAGATAAAGCCTCTCTTTTTGATGCTCTTAGAAGAATTAAAATAATGTCTAACGAGAAAAGCAATGGCGTTAGAGTGAAGCTCTGCGAGAGAGAGATAACTTTAATGGCCAACCATCCTTCTCTTGGTGATGCTAGAGAAACGATACCTGTCGATTACACCGGTAAAGAAATGGAAATCGGCTTCAATGCAAAGTACCTTATTGATACTTTAGCGACATTTGAAGAGGGCGAGATTCAATTTGAATTGAATAACGAATTCAGCGCTGTCGTTATCAAGTCACCGAATGTTCCAAATATGTTAGGAATCATAATGCCCCTAAAGCTTTAGGTAGGTATGCTCCCTCTTAAAATTAGCAAGCTTCAAGTAAAGAATTTTAGAAACTTAGATGAAGAAATAATAGAGTTTAGTAATGGGATAAATTGTATCTTTGGAGAAAATGGTAATGGCAAAACCAATATTCTTGAAGCTCTATACTTTCTAATAAAAAGAAAATCTTTTAGAAAAAACGCAAGTTTTCCACAAATTCTAGGTATAGATGGGGAAAACACAGAAATATCTTTTCAATCCCTTTTTACGGATGAAGACACATCTGAGGCTTATACCTACTCTGGTAAATTAAATGAAAATGGCCACGCGTGGTTTTATCAGGGAAAAAGCACAAGTAAAAAGCTAGAAATAGGAATTGTATTTATTAGTCCCTTTGATAGCCAAGGTTTTCATTTATCATCCTCACAGAGAAGGACTTGGATCGATGATCATTTAGGACAATTAGATAAAGAGTATAAAAAAGCACTTAGCCGATTTACTAAAAGTCTTAGATTTAGAAATAAACTCCTCTCTCAAAAGCCATCCCAATTTCAAAAGCAAATCAATGCCATTGATGAAGAAATGGCCGATAATTCAATATTTCTTACTCAGAAACGCTTAGCATTTTTAGAAGATCTACGGCCATTTGTGCGAGAATCGTTTAAAAATTTATTTTCGACAGAACATGACCTTGAAATAATGCTGGACACAAAAATAACAAATATGAATCGTGATTTTTATCTAGATATGTGTCAAAGAAACCGTGAAAAAGACATAATAATAGGCCACACTTCATATGGAATCCATAAAGATGACTATGTGCTTCTTTTTGATGGATTAAACTCTTTCGATTACTGTTCTTTGGGACAACAAAAAATGTCTTATTTGAGCCTCTTATTTGCTTACATAGAGCTATTTAGGTATAAATTTAATTCTTTCCCTATCGTATTGTTAGACGACGTTTCAGGCGAGTTAGATAAGCTCAGATGGCGTCGCTTGGTAGAGTACCTAAAGAATAAAAACTTCCAGGTATTAATAACTACTGCAAACGATAGTTTTAAAGAAGTTTTGGACACCATAGAAAGCGCAAATAAATTGTTAGTTAGCTCTGGAATTGTTCAAAAAGTTTAAGGTTTTTTTGAAACCTAAAAATTAATAGAGACACGGGAGTTTCTTCTTGGAAAATCAACCACCATCAATTTCTAAAGTTGGCGAAAAATATACTGCTGATCAGATTAAGGTTCTAGAGGGGCTTGAAGCTGTTCGTAAAAGACCAGGAATGTACATTGGCGACACTGCCAACAGAGGTCTTCACCACTGCGTATATGAAATTGTAGACAATGCTGTCGATGAGGCCCTTGCTGGGTATTGTACTGAAATAAGAGTTTTAATTCACAAAGATAACTCAGTAACAGTAATTGATAATGGACGTGGTGTTCCTGTTGATATTCACCCCGTAGAGAAAATTTCTGCAGCGGAACTTGTTTTCACAAAACTTCATGCTGGTGGAAAATTTAACGAAGAAGGTTCTGCCTATAAAGTTTCAGGTGGTCTACACGGTGTTGGAGCTGCAGTTGTAAATGCCCTTTCTAAATGGCTTAAGTTAGAGATTAAGAAAGAAGGCAAGGTTTATGCAGTTCAATTTGAAAGAGGCGATACTACTGCGCCATTAAAAGAAGTTGGTGTCCAAGAAGGTAATGCTACGGGCACCTCAGTTACCTTTAAACCAGATAATGAAATCTTTGAAATCCTCGAATTTAATTACGAAACATTAGCAAGTCGATTCAGAGAAATGGCCTATCTTAATAAGGGCCTTAAGATATCTTTGAAAGATGAAAGAAATGATAAAAAAGAAGTTTTTCATTACGAGGGCGGATTAGTTGAATTCGTCGAATATTTGAATAGAGCGAAAACCGCCGTTCATAAAAAACCAATTTATATTTTTCAATCAAAAGAAGATTATGAAGTAGAGATAGCGCTTCAGTGGACAGATTCCTATAGTGAAGTTTTAGCAGGTTATGCAAATGCAATTTCTACCCCTGGTGGCGGAACCCATATTTCAGGTTTTAAGACAGCTTTAACAAGAGTCTTAAATCAATACGCCAAAGAAAATAATCTTTTAAAAGGAATTAAAATAAACCTCACAGGTGATGATATGCGTGAGGGAGTTACAGCAATAATTTCTATTAAATTACCAGAACTTCAGTTTGAAGGTCAGACAAAAGATAAACTAGGAAACTCTGAAGTAGAGGGTATTGTAAATTCACTAGTTGGTGATGGTCTAAAAACATATTTTGAGGAAAATCCAAACACAGCTAAAACAATAATAAGAAAAGCTGTTGATGCAGCTGCAGCAAGAGAAGCAGCAAGAAAAGCAAGAGAGTTAACCAGAAGGAAATCTGTTTTAGAGTCTGGTGGTCTTCCAGGGAAAATGGCAGATTGTCAGGAAAAGGATCCTGCTCAATGTGAAATTTATATTGTGGAAGGTGACTCTGCTGGTGGTTCAGCAAAGCAAGGTCGTGATCGTAGAACCCAAGCAGTATTACCACTAAAAGGTAAAATACTTAATGTTGAAAAGGCTCGTTACGATAAAATGCTTGGTAACGCTGAAATAAAGATGCTTGTCCAAGCAATGGGAACAGGGATTGGAAAAGATTCTTTTGATCTAAAAAGATTGAGATATCATAAAATTGTTATTATGACGGATGCTGACGTGGATGGGTCACACATTAGAACCCTTCTTTTGACTCTGTTTTATAGGCAATTTCCAGAATTAATTGAAAATGGATATATTTACATCGCTCAACCACCTCTTTTTAAATACAAAAAAGGAAGGATGGAGAAATATCTAAAAGATGAAAAATTATTAGAATCATTTTTAGTTATAAATGCTGTTGATGGTGCAACTGTAACGATTGATGGAAAGAATTTTGATAATGAAGAAACAAAGAAATTAATTAATAAATACACTGGTTATAATAAAAACCTTAAATCTTACGATAATCATTTCGATACTCTTTTACTAAAAATGATAATTGAATGGAGTGATATAAGGGCCACAACTCTTAAGTCTCGGGAAACGATAGAGAAAGAGGTAAAGAAAATCTCTGACCATTTTAAGACCTTAGAAAATGAAACTCTTAAAAAATATGAATTTGAGGTTTCAGAAGACAAAGAACACGATTGCTTCATGGTAAAGGTAATTGTTCAAACAACTGCTCGTACCAAAAAATTAAAATTAAATTCATACTTCCTCGAAAGCTCTGAGTTTCATGATCTTTTAAATGGTTGGGAAGGTGTTAAGAAATATAGGGAAGCAAAATTTACTATAGAAAAAGATAAGAGTGGTTTAAAGGAATTTGAAACTCTAGACGATTTTGCAACTTACGTTATAGCAGACGGAAAACAAGGCGCTTATATCCAGCGATATAAGGGTCTTGGCGAAATGAATCCCGAGCAATTGTGGGAGACTACAATGAATCCTGAAAATAGAACCCTACTTCAAGTGAAGATTGAAGATAGTATTGAAGCAGATCAAGTATTCTCAGTTTTAATGGGAGACGCCGTGGAACCACGCCGTAAGTTTGTTGAAGACAACGCCCTTAATGTAAGAAATCTCGACGTATAATACAGGAATAATTCATGGCCAATAGTAATAATGAAAATCCAACTCATAGTAATGTAGCTCCAGTTCTCATCCAAGATGAAATGAGGAGCTGTTATCTTGATTATGCCATGTCCGTTATTATTGGACGTGCTTTACCTGATGTTAGGGATGGATTAAAGCCTGTCCATAGAAGAGTTTTGTATGCCATGCATTCCATGGGAAATTATCACAATAAACCATTTCTAAAATCTGCCAGAGTTGTTGGTGATGTTATTGGTAAGTACCACCCACATGGTGATTCTGCGGTTTACAATACAATTGTAAGGCTTGCTCAAGATTTTTCTATGAGATACCAGCTAGTAGATGGACAAGGAAACTTTGGTTCAATTGATGGTGATAGTGCTGCGGCGATGAGATATACGGAAATCCGTATGAAGAAGCTGACAGAAGAGATGCTTAAAGATTTAGATAAAGAAACTGTTGAGTGGCAACCAAACTACGATGACTCATTAAAAGAGCCAAGAGTGCTACCCACGAGAGTACCAAATCTTCTAGTAAATGGTTCATCTGGTATTGCAGTTGGTATGGCCACTAATATACCTCCTCATAACCTAACTGAAATAATGAATGCATTACTTCTATTGTTAGATAATGAAGAAACAACAATTAATGAACTGATGCAAATTATTCCTGGACCAGATTTTCCAACCTCCGGAACGATTCATGGAACAGAAGGAATAAAGTCTGCCTATCATACTGGTAAAGGTGTTCTTCAAATAAGAGCAAAGACAGATATAGAGAGTCATGGAAAATCCGGGGATAGAGAAAGAATTGTTATTACTGAACTCCCCTACCAAGTAAATAAGGCGAAGTTAATTGAGAAAATTGCGGAACTCGTAAATGGTAAGCAGATTGTAGGTATTTCCGATATTAGAGATGAATCTTCTCGTGAGGGAATTAGAGTAGCACTTGATTTAAAGAAAGGTGAAATAGGTACTGTAATTTTAAACAGGCTATATAAGCACACACAATTACAAACATCTTTTGGAATAATTTTCTTAAGTATTTCAAATGGTTCTCCAAAAGTGATGAACCTAAAAGAGCAACTTCTTGCTTTTGTTGATCATAGAAGAGAAGTAGTTATTCGAAGAACTGTATTCGAACTTAAAAAAGCCAAAGAAAAAGCCCATATACTCTTGGGTTTAAAAACTGCCGTAGAAAATATTGACGAACTAGTAGAGATAATCAAAAAGTCAGAAGGTCCAGCCCAAGCTAAGCAAAAGCTAATGGCCACATACACACTTTCTGAAATTCAATCTCAAGCAATCTTAGATATGAGATTACAGAGATTAACAGGTCTTGAGAGAGATAAAATAATCGCTGATTATGAAGCTATCATGAAGGAAATTGCTCGTTTAGATAGCATACTCAATAGTGAAGAATTGATTAAAGGGATTATCAAGGAAGAGTTTAAAGAAATCCTAGAGAGTTATGGTGATGAAAGAAAAACGGACATCATTGCAAAAGCTGATGAAATTCAGATCGAAGATTTAGTAAAAAAAGAAGATGTTATCGTCACTGTTACCCATAAAGGCTACATAAAACGAATGGCAACTGATACCTACAAAACTCAGAAACGTGGTGGAACAGGTGTAAAAGGCGCTAATAGTGATGACGACTTTTTTACGAATATATTTACAGCGAATACCCACTCTACACTTTTCTTCTTTACCTCTAGAGGTACAGTTTTTTCTAAGAAGGTTTATACAGTTCCAGAAGGATCTCGTACCAATAAGGGACGAAATATTGCCAACTTAATTCAAATCCCAAGTGGTGAGAAGATAAAGGAAATTATTTGTATTCCGGATGAGGAAGCAATCGAAGGAAAATTTTTACTTTTTGCAACTGAGAGAGGACTTGTTAAAAAGTCATCGCTATCAGATTACAAAAATATCAAACAAAGTGGTTTAAGAGCGATCAAGATCATTGATGGAGATAACCTATTAAATGTTAGGGTCACCACAGGTGAACATGATGTTCTCTTATGCTCAACCTCTGGGAAAATTATTAGATTTTCAGAAGAAGACTGCCGTCCGATGGGTAGAGTTTCTCAAGGTGTAAAAGGTATAAATATTGATGATACTGAAAGAATTATCGGTATGGAAATCATTGATGATAATGTAGAGATTCTATCACTTACAGAGAATGGCTACGGTAAGCGTACTTCAGCAGCTCAGTACCGTAAGCAAACAAGAGGCGGTAAAGGTATACTTGCCATGCGTCTCACAGATAAAAACGGTGAAATTTGCGCAATAAAACCTGTAACTGAAGAAGATGATTTAATGATCATTACCAATAAGGGACAAGTTATAAGAACCAAAATTTCTGGTATTAGTTTAATGGGACGGGCCACACAAGGAGTTCGTATTATTAGACTTAAAGACGGTGAAAAGGTTGTTGCTGTTGAAAATATTGTTGAGGAAGATGAAGAATAAATTTCTTCTATTGATAATAGGAGTATTGTCACTTTCATGTGACTTTACTCCCCCTTTAAATAAGGAAATACTTCAAGCGCAGCAATATATTATTCAGCAAAATTATGAAGCTGCGATTAAAAAATACAAATCGATACTGAGAAAAAATCCTCCCAATGAAATTCAAGTTAAAATTAATTATCAGTTGGGAGACTTGTATTCTATTTATCTTTCCAAAAACAGAGAGGCTCTCCCCTTTTATCAAACCATTATGAAAATGAGTGATGAGCCGTTATGGCTGGTAAAAACTCAGGAGAGAATGGGTGAAATTTATTTCAGTTATTTAAAGAATTATACTAAATCCAAAGATATCTATAAAAAGTTAAGTCTCTTTAGCCCAAAACTTGCAAAGCAGGATTTCTATAGTTTTAGGTACGCATTAAGTACTTTTAATAATGAAGAATACGTAGAATCTTTTATGCTTTTTGATGAAATTAAAAAAAATAAAGGGCATGAGTATAGGGATCGAGCTACTTACTATGAAGGCCTTATTTATTTTCAAGAAAAAAAGTGGGAAAAATCTGTTGAGATTTGGAAGTTTTATCTTAAGAGAGAAAAAAGAAGGGATAATATAGTCCAAACAAAGTTTTTAATGGCGAATGCCTATGAAACTATGGAGAAACTTAAAGTTGCCTATAATTTGTATTATTCGATTCTCGGTGAATATCCCAATACTGAGGTAATAAAAAATCGCTTAAAAGGAATATATGAGAGAAGAGTCGCTAGAAAGCGGTAATTAATTGAAGGTTCCACGCAATTGGATGGCCGCATTAGGAATCGCACTCTCGCTACCGTCTACAATTTTCGGTATCGCCCTTTTGTCATTTTGGATGGTGGACAAGGGTTTTATATCCAGAACGGTTGGAATAATATTATTTTTATTTGTAATTATAAGTACTTTTGGACTATTGATCTGGCATGGAATTAATAAAAAAGATTGATCACAAGTTATTTTGGCCGCTTTCAATAGTAAGCACTTTCCTGTTTTGCTTATTTGGAAGAAACTCTACCGAAGTATATTCAATTATATTCGTTTATATAGCAACAATCATAAGCCTATTCATGCTAATGGCCATTCTACTTACTTTGGTGATGGATCAAGAGTCGAGGGTCACGGGCAAGTTAAAGAAAGGAAGATTGGCACTCTATATGTTTTTCCATGTGGTTTTTCTGTTTGGCTCAATTGGTATAGGTGTACATTTTATGGGGAATAGGATAATACTTGCGGTACTCAATTATGTAACTCAGATTTTTGTGCTTGGCGTTGGGCTACGCAAAAACTTGAAATAAGTAGCATCCATAGGGATGTTAATGGGTTTATAAAATGAAAAGATCACTAATTGCACTTTTGACAGTTCTTTCTACAAATACATTGGCCGCATCTGGCTATACTTGGTTTGGGAATCTGTCTCATACTCTTCATATACCAGGGCACACATTAACATTTATCTTGGTAGGTATAGTTCTTCTGGCTTCAGGTCTGCTCTATAGATCAAAAATTGCAAAAGTTTCCAATGTTGTTATTCCAGATAGAGGAATTACATTTAGAAATATAGTCGAGCTTTATGGTGAGTTCATATACGGCCAATGCAAGGGCATTATTGGCGAAGAAGAAGGTCCAAAGTATTTTTCTTTTATTGCTTCAATCTTTATCTTAATTTTAATATCAAATCTAATCGGTCTTGTTCCTGGTTTTTTACCACCAACAGAGTATCTGTCTACAACCTTGGCATTAGGTGCATTTTCTTTCATCTATTACAATTATCAAGGATGTAAAGAGCAAGGTACTTGGAATTACATAAAGCATTTCGCAGGGCCGCTTTGGTATTTAGCTTTTTTAATTTTTCCAATTGAAATAATCTCAAACGTAATTAGACCTTTATCACTTGCACTTCGTTTAAGATCAAACATGATGGGAGACCACATTGTTCTCTCTCAGTTTTCAAACCTAGTAGCTATTGGAGTTCCAATTATCTTTATGATTCTAGGAATTCTAGTTTCGTTAATTCAAGCTTATGTTTTTACAGTTTTAACAATGGTTTATATTCAAATGGCGGTTGCTCATCACGATCATGATGAAGATCATCACTAAGATATAGGCTTAAACTTTTAACCACTAATTTAGGAGAATGGTTATGAACAAATTTCTAGTAGCATTTTTGGCAGTTGTTGTTTCTGGTGCAGTATTCGCTCAAGAGGGTGGAATGACTACACTTATCCCAATGAATGAATTCACAAAAGTTCCAATGTATTTCCTAGCGGTAGCTTTCGCAGCATACGCAGGTACACGTGCTCAATCAGCAGCTGCTTCTGTAGCTCTTGAAGGTATGGCCCGTAACCCAGCTGCAGCTGATAAGCTTTTTGTACCAATGATTCTTGGTCTTGCTCTTATGGAATCACTTGTGATCTTTACACTTATCACAATCTTCCTTGTATAATTCTTAAAAAAATATATACAAAAAGAAGGGGGCTCTAAGAGCCCCCTTTTTATTTTTAAATTTTTGAAAAATTTCTAGTTAACCTTAATTTCGAAATTTTGTCTTCTAGTTAACGGCTCTCTTGTTCTGTTTATGATTTCATCTTCAAAGTTAAGTGAAACCTCAACAGTGACATCATGCTTCTTATCTTTCAAACTAACGCCATATTTACTTAAGTCGACAAGTAACTTAGTTCCGTTATTGGTTTGTTGAAAGGAGAGCTCTGTATGATTAAGTGTTTTATTAAATAAAGTCTTTGCACCAGAGAACGGACCATCTCTAACTATCTTTAGGGCAACTTTAATTCTTTCAGGTTTAGAGACATAACCAATAGTGAACCAGGCTGCGCTTTGAGATAGACCCATTCCTTGAATTGCTTTCTTAATTGGCTCAAGTTCTTTCTCTTTATCAAAGAATTCAAAATCAAAGGTAACACTAGAGCTCGATGAATCAGGCATATCAAGACGAGATGTAACTTTTTTCATGCTAATTAGGACTGGCTTTCTTGATTTGTCTTTAGCCTTTACAGTGACCTCTGATAATTCATCCATAATGAAATCAAAATCTACATTGGTTTTTGGAGCATCATCATTATAGTTAATTTCCACTGATGAGCTTACCTTGCGATCAAAGCTATAGGGAATTCTAACTGTTCTTCTACAGGCATATGTTTCATCTCTATAGCGAGTAACCATACGACATACCCATTCTTGGTAAGGAACTTGGCTACAAACATTTCTACTAGGCTCCCAGTTGCAAACTCTTCTAGGTTCACGCGTACACTCTCTATCTTGGTATGGAACTTGGCGACAGGTTTGTTGGCCAGGTTGTGTGTCGCAAATCCTGCGACCAGGTACGGTACGACACTCCCCGTTACGACAGACTTGCCTAGGATCAGTGGTACGGCAAACTTGTCTATCTGGACCTCTGCGACATTCTCTACGGTATCTGGTTACTGTTCTACACCGTGTTTCATATTCAGTATGGCAAACATTACGGCCAGGAACTTGGCGGCATTCTTGACGGTACCTGGTCTCGTTACCGCACTCTTCAGTTTGGTAAGGAACTTTCCGTGTACAAGTAGTGTCACGATCTTCTTCTCTGTAGCGCGTTACAGTATTAATTAAATCTAATTCAAATACATCACCATTTTGACCACTAAAGTTAATGGACTTAGTGCTTTCGGCTTGATTACTGAGGCAAAGAAGCAGGGTGGTAAAAACAAATAAATATTTCATAAATTTCTCCTCCGATTAATAAAATTATTCACCATAAACTTAACAAGAATTAACAGAGCTCCACATTGCGCAAAGCTAAAGAACTAGCTGTAAAACGCCTTTTGTTAATCAATAAAATACATATGTAAGTATTAATGAATAAAGTGGTGTCATCTTGGCCACACACTATGAAGGAAAAGGGTGTTTGGCCTTACTTTCTTGTCTTTAGGTTATAGACGAGATATGTCAAAAACAGAAAAACAAAGAGTTAATGCAATGCTAGAAAATGACGTTCAGTACATGAGAAGAGCTTTAGACTTAGCAGAGCTAGGTAGCTCAACTGTGTCCCCTAACCCATTGGTGGGAGCTGTCTTAGTAAAGAATGGGAAGATTATAGGCGAAGGCCATCATCAAGTAAGGGGTGAAGGTCATGCTGAAGTAAATGCTATAAAAAATGCAAGTGAGGATGTCGAGGGTTCGACATTATATTGTACTCTCGAGCCATGTTGCCATACGAATAAAATCACTCCGCCATGTACTGATTTACTAATTAAAAAGAAGATTAAGAGAGTTGTAATTGCAGCACTGGATCCCAACCCCTTGGTTTCGGGTAAGGGTGTGGATACTTTGAGAAACGATAGTGTGGATGTTGTACTTTCGGTTCTAGAGGAAGAGGCCAAGAAGCAAAATAAGATATTTTTTAAAAATATGGCAAAAAAACAACCCTTTATTCACTTAAAGGTAGCGAGCACTTTGGATGGAAGGATCGCAACAAGTGAGGGTGACTCAAGGTGGATTACCTCAGATTTTGCAAGGCAAGAGGTGCATGCTCTTCGATTAAAGTATGATGCCGTCATGATAGGTAAGAATACTTTGAGGCAGGATAATCCAAGTTTAAATGCTAGGGAAAGTGATAAAGTTTTAAAAGAAACTCATAAGATAATCATTGGGGATTTGGAAGAGAAGGATTTACACTTAAATATTTTTAAATCAGATAAGCCAGTCATCAATATTTTTAACAAGAAAGAATTGAAGCACCCTCTTTTAAAATCAATTAAAAAAAGCTCAACATGGACTGAAACATTTAAAGATCTTTATAAAGAGAATATTTGTTCAATCCTAGTTGAGGGTGGCGCCGTTTTGATCTCATCTCTTATAGAAGAAGAAAGTTATGATGAGGCAACATTTTATTTTTCAACAAAGGTAATTGGTAATGGACCTTCATTATTCAATAATGAGAAAAATAAGTTAATGAGTGAAGCAAAAGAGTTAAATGGGACATGGAGAATACTTCGTTCCCAAGAAGCTGTACTCGAGGTTTTAAAGTAATGTTTACTGGGCTGGTAAATTCAATAGGTAAAGTTTCTTCGGTAGTGAGAATAGCTGAGGGATATAAGATTACGATTCATGATTCAACGATAGCAAAAGAAGTTAAGGTTGATGATTCAGTTTCAATAAATGGAGCATGCCAGACGGTAGTATCCTTTACGGACACAACTTTTACTGTTCAAGCAGTAAAAACAACTCTGGAAAAGACGAATTTTCAAAATCTAAAGACTAACACTTATGTAAATTTAGAATTGGCACTAAGGTTAAGCGATAGGCTTGGTGGTCATTTGGTCCAGGGACACGTCAATGGCACTGGTAAAATATTAGGTTGGAGCCAAAGTGGTAAAAACTACGAACTGAATTTTAGTATTTCAAAAGACTTAATGAAGTATGTGGTTAAAGAAGGCTCCATTACTTTAAATGGAGTTAGTTTAACGGTAAGCGATTTGGACTTAGACAAGTGTTGTGGGAAAGTTTCGATAATACCCCATACGTGGGATAATACGGTTTTTAGATATTCACAGCATGGGGATATTTTAAATATTGAAGTGGATATCTTAGCCAAATATGTGGAAAACCTCCTGTTTCATGGTGGTAAATCAGATAAATATGTGAAAGAAACGTCACAGAGCAAAGTAACCGAAGAGTGGTTAAAATCTCAAGGGTTTTGGAATTAATATGTTTGATAAAATAGAAGAAGCAATTGAAGAATTAAAATTGGGGAAAATGGTTATTGTCCTTGATGATGAAGACCGAGAAAATGAGGGTGACCTCATTATGGCGGCCGATAAGGTTACTCCTGAGGCCATAAACTTTATGGCCATAAAAGGCAGGGGCATTATTTGTGCTCCAATTACAAAGAAGAATGCTCAAAGACTTGAACTTGATTTAATGGTTAATCAAAATGATTCAATTCACGAAACGGCTTTTACTGTTTCAATTGACTGTGCTGCTGGGGGTACTGGCATATCTGCTAAAGATAGATCAGATACAATCGAATTATTAACAAAAGAAAGTACAAAACCAGGAGATCTACTAAGACCTGGTCATATATTTCCACTAATTTCAAAACCTGGTGGTGTCCTTGAGAGAGCTGGCCATACTGAAGCAGCTGTAGACTTGGCCATTTTAGCAGATTGTCAGCCTGTAGGCGTTATCTGTGAAATTATGGATGAAGATGGAACAATGGCCAGAAGAGATCGTCTTCTGGTTCTGGCCAAGGAATGGAATTTAAAAATAATTACAATTAAAGATTTAATTGAATTTAGAAGAAATCACAAGTTACCTGAAGTTGAAGAATCTGGACCAAAAATAAGAGAGACTTCAAAGGTTAAGTTCCCTAATAAGTTTGGTGAATTTCAATTACATCTTTTTGAGACAGATCTTTCAAAACAACCCCATCATATTGCTCTCACAATGGGTGACATAAAACCTGAAGAGGCAACGTTAGTAAGAGTTCATTCGGAATGTTTTACGGGAGATATTTTTGGATCGATGCGATGCGAATGTGGCAAACAGTTAGAGAAGGCCATGGAAGAAATTGCAAAAGAAGGAAAGGGAGTTCTTGTCTATTTAAGGCAAGAAGGCCGGGGCATTGGATTACCAAATAAAATTAAAGCCTACGCATTACAAGACGAGGGTTATGACACTGTTGAAGCCAATAAAAAGCTCGGCTTTAAAGATGATTTACGCGAATATGGTATTGGCGCAGAAATTCTTAAACAATTAGGTGTTAAGAAATTCAGGTTATTAACAAATAACCCAAGAAAAATAGTGGGTCTAGAGGGATTTGATCTAGAACTAGTTGAAAGAGTATCTCTCGAAATAGAGCCCAATAGTGTAAATTATGAATATTTAAAAACTAAAAAAGAAAAACTTGGTCATATTTTAAATAATATTAAGTAAACCTTAAAAGATGGATGGAAGTTATGAAAACATTTGAAGGACATTTATCAGCTGAAGGAAAGAAGTTCGGAATCGTCGTTGGCCGTTTCAACGAATTTATTTCAAGTAAATTATTAGGCGGAGCGATTGACTGTATAAAAAGACATTCAGGAAATATGGATAATGTAGCAGTTAGTTGGGTTCCTGGAGCCTATGAAATTCCTTTGGTCGCAAAAAAGATGGCGGTTACAAATAATTATGATGCCATTATTTGTCTTGGCGCTGTCATAAGAGGTAGCACGCCTCACTTTGACTTTGTCTCCGCTGAAGTGGCAAAAGGTATTTCAAGAGTTTCTCTTGATACAGATGTTCCTGTTATTTTTGGAGTCATAACAACTGATAACATTGAGCAGGCAATAGAAAGAGCTGGGACAAAAGCAGGAAACAAGGGCTGGGACGCGGCCATGTCTGCAATTGAAATGTCTACGTTAATCGGTAATATCGAATAAATAACGAGAAGCTATTATTGCGCAGGAGTGTCCAGCATTAAGGTGTTGGACCTCCATCTTAATAGGAATCTTTACAGTTAAGTCACAAAGACCTTTAATTTCTTCATCCATTCCATGCCCTTCGCTACCAATAATAAATCCACTTTGTTTTTCAGGATTCCAATTATTTAAACTTATCGCCGACGGATCGTTGGCGGTGGCATAAATAGGATAAGGACTATTGTTAATTAATTTTTTAAGGTCATCGCATTTATATATATTAAGAAAAACAAAATTACCCATAGATACACGAATACATCTTCTAAGATAGGGACTAACTGACTTATTATCAAAGATAAGAGTTTTAAAGCCAAGGCCACTAATGGTTCGTACAATGGCACCCACGTTTTCAGGACTAGTAACGCCATTGAGGATTACGAAAGGGGGAATAATCTTTAATTCTTGATTTTGGTTTTTCTCAAAAACACCGATAATCCCTTTGTGATATTTGGCTCCAGGGATTTCGCTAAAATCCACACGACTTTTACTTGGGAAAAAAGATTCGAGATTTTCTGGGAACTCAATATCTTCATCTAAGAAAAGGTGTAATGGCTTGTGATCACTATGATGCAAAATTTTTGATATAACTTTATATGAGTCGGCTAAAATATAGTTTTCACTATCCTTAAGAGAATTTAAATTAAATGAGGTCATTTCAATATCTTCTTTAAGTATTGACCAGTAAATGATGCCTTAACCTTAGAAACTTCCTCTGGAGTACCTTGGGCCACAATATAACCACCCTTATCTCCACCCTCCGGCCCTAGGTCAATTATATGATCCGCATTTTTGATAATATCAAGGTTATGTTCAATAATAATAACGAGATGCCCTTGATCAACAAGATCATTAATTGCCTTAAGTAAGATCTTAATATCGTGAAAGTGAAGACCTGTAGTAGGCTCATCTAGAATATAGAGTGTCTTCCCTTTCGTTTTCTTTGCCAATTCCCTACTCAGTTTAAGCCTTTGCGCCTCACCTCCACTAAGAGTGGTAGCGGGCTGACCAAGTTTCATATAGCCTAGGCCGACACTTTTAAGGGTACTTAAAATTCTAAAAAGTTTGGGATGGTTTTTGAAGAAGTCACAGCCATCTTCGATAGTCATATCCAGTACATCGGCAATGTTCTTTCCCTTGTAAAGAACACTTAATGTTTCGTTATTGTAGCGCTTACCTTTGCATTCTGAGCATGTGATGAAAACATCAGGTAAAAAGTGCATTTCTATTTTTTTTACGCCATTCCCTTCACAGTCTTCGCATCTTCCACCTTTAACATTGAAGGAAAAGCGACCTTGTTTATAACCTCTAATTTGTGACTCCGGTGTTTTGGAGTAAATTTTTCGGATGTCATCAAAAAGGCCAGTGTAGGTTGCTGGATTGGAGTGTGGTGTGCGACCAATCGGGCTTTGGTCTAACTCGATAATAGATTTAAAAAGCTCAAGCCCTTTTATGGAGTGATAATTTTTTCTAGCATAAAGACCACCCATTGGTGTTAGGTAGTTCTTGCAAGCAGGAACAAAGACCTCATGAAGCAATGTCGATTTTCCAGAACCACTAACACCGGTGATGCTTACGAGTCCTTCTGTTGGAAGGTGAAGGTCCAGGTTTTTGAGATTATTGTGTTTTGCCCCTTTAAGGATAATAGACTTATCAATGTTTCTACGTTCTTTTGGAACATCAATACATTTTTTTCCAGTAAGAAAATCAGCTGTTAATGAGTTTTTATTTTTTAAAAACTGACTCTTGGTTCCAATGTTTACCACTTCCCCGCCGTGTCTACCGGCGCCTGGTCCTAGATCTATAAGAAAGTCACTCTCGGCCATTGTTTCTTCATCATGCTCGACCACTAATACTGTATTACCAAGATCTCGAAGTGCCTTTAAGGTTTTTATCAGTTTAGTGTTGTCTCTTTGATGAAGTCCAATAGAGGGCTCATCTAAAACATATAGTACACCACTTAAGGCAGAGCCAATCTGAGTTGCTAGTCTGATTCTTTGACTCTCACCACCACTAAGGCTGGCCGCAGACCTGTTTAGGTTAAGATAACCAAGACCTACGTTTACAAGAAATTTAAGGCGAGAGCGAATTTCCTTTAAGAGTTTGTCGGAGATAATGGCTTTTTCGCCTTTAAGAAAATTGGAGCTAAAAAAGGCATAAGCTTCTTCTATGCTCAAAAAAGAAACTTCCATTATGTTTTTTTTATCAATAAGGGTGTTGAGTGCTGCGGGGTTTAGTCTGAATCCAGCACATGCCTGGCATCTCTGTATCTTCATAAAGTTCTCTAGACTTTTTCGTACTTTTTCTGAACCAGTTTCATGAAACTTTTTATCAAACCAATCTAATATGCCAGGAAAGGGTTTGCTGAATTCGAAGTGACTGTTTTCGGACTTAAAGGAGTAGGTATAGACTTTATCAGTGCCTTCCCACAATTTGGTTAGTGTAGATTTCTTTAATTTATTGAGAGGTGTTGTTCCGTCATAACCCTCCTCTTTCAGAAAGCATTCAACCATTTTGTAGAGAAAGTTATTTCTCTTTGTAAGTGGTTCAATGGCCCCTTTAAGAATGCCTAGGTTTTCATCAAAAACCATGCTCTCTTTTGAGAATTCTTTACTTTCTCCAAGGCCGTTACATTTTGGACATGCACCAATGGGGCTATTGAAAGAAAATAGTCTTGGCTCCAAATCAGGGAACTTTTCACCAGTAATATCAGAAACAAGATTCTCCGAGAAACTAAGAACAGAATCTTCATTTACTAAAACTGTAATGGAGCCATTTCCCAGTTTTAAGCAATGCTCAACACTTTCAGTAAGTCTTTTTTCAACACCCTTTTTAATAAGGACACGATCAACAACAATATCAAAGAAAAAATTCTTTTTACTAAATGTGATATCAGTATCAAGAGTTGTTATTTTTGAATTAACTCTTGCTCTGGAGTATCCCATCGCAAGAAACTTATTTATTTCTTTTTCAGCATCTACTTTGGTGTGGCATTCGATAGGCGACAAGAGTTGGACTTTTGTCTTTTCTGGTAATGCTAGTAATTCGCGAACAATTTGTGGAGGAGTATATTTTTTAACGATTTTTCCGCTGGCAGGATCGTGTAGATCCCCTACTCTTGCATACATTACTCTTAGGTAATCATAGATTTCAGTAATTGTTCCAACAGTTGAGCGAGGATTTTTTGTTGTAGATTTTTGATCAATAGCTATTGCAGGACTTAGACCGGTAATGGATTCGACATCTGGTGGTTGGTATTGTCCTAGGAATTGGCGTGCGTAGCTGGATAGAGATTCAATATATCTTCTTTGCCCCTCTACATAAATAGTATCAAAGGCAAGTGAAGATTTTCCAGAACCACTTGGGCCCGTAATTACAGTAAGACTATTTTTTGGAATAGTAACAGATACATCTTTTAGATTATGAACCCTAGATTTAACAACTTTAATTTCATTTATAGCCATTTGAGATCACCCTATATGCCTCTTGTAAGGTGAAGAGGCAGCCGCTTGAATCAGCCTTATTCTTACCATAAATATGGAAGGCAGTCCCATGATCTACACTTAGTCTAAGGAAAGGTAGGCCTAGACTAAGGTTTATACCTAGGAGTCCATTCTTTTCTTTGAAGGAAGTTAATCCTTGGTCGTGATAGGTGTAAACAAATACTTTGCTTTCACGATTTTTGGCTTCAAAATGAAGAGTGTCTCCAGGCAAAGGTCCCTGAAAATTTATGTGAGGGTATTCGAGCCTAGCACTCTTAAGCCCTGCAATTAAATTATTCTCTTCATTACCGAGTAACCCTCCTTCACCAGCATGAGGGTTAATTCCAGCAATAATGAACTCCCTGGGAGTATTAAAGTATTTTGTTAGTCCCTTGATTACTGTTTTAAATTTATTTAAAACTAGTTCACTGCTAATTGAGGTTGGAACTTCTTTAAGTGGTATATGATCAGTAAGTAAAAGGGTGAAGCCTTCAATACCTTTGAAAATCATGGCGATATTAGATTCTTTAAAAAAGCTTCTAAAAAATTCAGTGTAACCAGCCTTTTTCACTCCTTTCCAAATGAGTTGATCCTTAGATGTTGGCAAAGTTAGCAATACATCCTTGTCGCCATCTATATCTTTAATCGCAGCCAATAAACTGGATGTCGACTGAGGAAGTTCGCTGGGGGAAGGTTCTACTATTTTAATTTTTTTCCCAAAGAAATTTAAATAATGATTATCAATCTCATAGGTCCAGTTGAGTATTCTAAGGTTCTCTATTAATATTTCTTTAGAAGTATAAAGGATAATCTCGTTACAAATATTCTTTGGGAGCCTCAGTAAAGATTTTAGAAAAACCTCTAACCCAACTCCGTGTTCATGTCCTTGGGTAACGAGAATCATTTGCTTAAGAAGAACTTAATGTAGTGCTTGTCTGCTTCTGAATTAAACCAGGAGCCAGAGATTGTTATCATTGATTTTTGGAAGAGTTCAGCTCTAATTTGATTTCTCTGACCCATAAAATCTTCTGATTCAACGAGATCTTTCTTTTTAACATAAAAGATATGGTAATTAGGGCCCATGAGTAATGGGTTGGAGAAATTCCCTTCGTCAGTTTTTGTGAGCAAGCTTTTAAGATTTGACGTCAAGCCACCTTCACGAATTTCACCAAGAACATTAGTCGAGACATCAGAAAACTCTTCGGGCAATACACCTGTCTGTTGAAAACTACTGAGTACACTTTTAAACTGCTTAAGCATTCCCTTTTTAAAAGAACGTTTATCAAGTGAAAAATCTACGAGTTCATATTTAAAGCTAAGTCTCTTTTTTGAAGAGTATTTTTTATAATAAGAGTTTTTAACATCTTGTTCAGTAATGGAGATTAGCGGTTGAATAATTCGCGACAGGAATAAATTGTATTCAATTGAACTTCTGATGAGTTCAAAATACTCATCAAACGAAAAGTTATTAGATTTTAAAAAGTTAAGAAGTGCACTACGGTTTAAACCTAAACGTTCCTCTGTAGCTTTCACTTGAGACTCTACTTGCTCATCACTAATGACATAGCCCATTTCTGTAAGTTTATCTCGTAGAATAAGCTCGTTAATTTTAATATTTACAAGGTCTCGAAATGAATACTCAGTTTTACTATAAATCTGAGGTGAAATATTTCTTCTGGCTTCCAGGTTTTCTGAAATTCTGTTCACTTGAGAAAGTAGAATTGTCTGTGAATTAACGACCGCAACAATCTTATCTAATAAAGCAGAATGACAAGTTGTCGTTAATAAAATGAAAAGAATAAAGAATTTAGTCATAAAAAAGCCCACAAGTTGCAGTGGGCTTAACATTAATCATTTTTTTGCATTGGGACAAGGGCCATTAAGCTATTTGAGTGTCTCGTATTCTAGGTATTTCTCGTTAACGCTAACTTTGGCACCTTTCTGTAAACTTTCGAAATACTTGTCCAATATTTTGTCCCTTTTTTTGTCATAAACAATCTTTTTGTAAAGGGCCGTATTTATTGAACCGAAATCCTTTTTAGAGAGAACCTTTATGATGTGATAGCCAAACTGGGTTCTGATGGGTGGCGTAACATAGTTGTCAGGCTTTCCATTAACAGAATTAAAATATTCAGGAGCCATTCTAATTGCTGGTTGAAAACCCATGTCTCCCCCATTTGGAGCAGTGCTTGCTTGGCTATATCTATTGGCCAATTCAGCAAATTTGTCTGGGTTTTGTTTAAGGCTTTCGTAAACTTCCATTGATTTCTTTTGTGCAGCAAGAGCTTCATTCTTATCAGGTTTTGCTCTCACTCTAAATAAAATGTGTGCCGTTCTGTATTCAGGATTCGCAGAATAATACTTTTTAACATCATCATCTGTTACGACAATTTTCTTTAGTTGAGGCTCAAGATCTTTAGAGATTTGTGCATGATAGAGAACATCTTCCATTTTTTCTTTTACGACAGGGTCATTCGTAAGTTTTTTTGATTTAGCTCTTTGAATACCTAGAACTCTATTAACCATATCGTTTAATACTTTTTTCTTGGTTACCACTTTGTCAGAAACATAAAGTAGATTTTGATAATACTTTTTATCAAGCTCAGATTTCTTAATCTGGACTCCATTTACAGTTGCAACTGTAGGATCTTTTTGGGCACTCACGGAGAATGCGATAAAAAAAGTAATTAGATAAATCGCAAGTCTTTTGCTCATACTCTCTTTCCCTGAAGAATTATTTTTTTTTATTATATCAATATAAAGATATTATTCACGTAAAAACGCTAACATGGAACAATTTGCTCAGCAATTTTCTGACAAAACGCCAGAAAGCTTTCCTGATTTAACTCTTTTTTACTTTTATAGAGAACTTTATAATCTGGACTAAAATGGTAGAGCTTTGGTTGGGATAAAAATGTCTGGGCAATATTACCGGCCAAAGCCTGGTTCTTATCAAGAATATCTTTATCAAACTGTAGGCTTATACTTTGGCTATTGAGCTGCATTGTTTTTAAACCACTATGCATTAGATAAATTCTTGCTTTAAGAAGGACAGCTAAGTTCTTTAATTCTTGAGGCAAAGGACCGTAAATATCATTGAATTCATCTAGCATATCCTCAAGATCCTCAAGGCTTTTTGCATTAGATAAACGCTTATATTGTCTCAACCTTTCGCTGGGATCCTCTACATAATTATTGGGAATATAACTGGGAAATGGACTGGTTATTTCAATATCCCTGTTAAAGCTTTGCTTTTCACCCTTAAGTTCTCTTATCGCATCCTGTAGTAATTCCATGTAAAGCTCTAAACCAATGGCCTCAATATGCCCGGATTGATTCCCGCCCAATATATCCCCAGCACCTCTAATTTCTAAGTCACATGCGGCTATATTAAATCCGGATCCCATTTCTGCATAAGTTTGTAATGCCTTTAATCTTTTTTCTGCGACATTAGTAAGACTTCTATCATTTGGTATAACAAAGTATGCGTAAGCTTTTTTATCAGACCTTCCAATTCTACCGCGGAGTTGATGAAGTTGTGAGAGTCCATAAGTGTCGGCCCTATCTATGATCATGGTATTGGCATTTGGAATATCGATACCTGACTCAATAATGGTAGTGGCAATAAGGATTTGATATTTGCCCTCGTAAAACCCCTGCATCCTTTTTTCGAGTTCCTTTTCTGGTAGTTGCCCATGACCTATAACAATATTTGCTTCAGGAACTAACTCCCTGACTCTTCCCGCAAAGTCTTCGATATCTTGAACTTTATTGTGGACAATAAAAACCTGTCCGCCTCTCTTAAGCTCTTTTTTTATAGCAGTTTGAAGAGTAAGTGGGTCTTCTTTGATTATGTAGGTTTTGATTGATTGTCTTTTAGGAGGAGGAGTTTTTATAAGAGATAAGTCTCTTAGTCCAAGAAAGCTAAGCTGAAGAGTTCTGGGGATTGGAGTGGCAGTAAGTGTAAGGAAATCGACGTTAGACTTTAGTAACTTTAACTTCTCCTTATGATTAACTCCAAATCGCTGCTCCTCATCGACAACAACGAGCCCGAGATCGGAAAATTTCACTTTATCTGAAAGTAGTTTGTGAGTACCAATAACAATATCAATCTTTCCCTGTTCAAGTTTCTCAATAACCTCTTTAGTTTCTTTAGGAGACTTAAATCTACTCAAGTACTCAATTTCCACAGGAAAATTCTTAAAGCGTTTTTTAAAAGATGAAAAATGTTGAAGAGTCAGAATAGTCGTTGGAGCAAGCACGGCAACTTGTTTGTGGTCCATAACAGCCTTGAATGCTGCTCTAATCGCCACTTCAGTCTTTCCGAAACCGACATCGCCACAAACCAGATGATCCATAGGTTTTGGTTTTTGCATATCCTCCAAAACTCTTTCAATGGCCATAGTCTGATCTGGAGTTTCTTGAAATTCAAATGCCAATTCAAACTCTCTAAAATAATGATCTGGTTCAGAGAAAGAAAAAGCTTGGGAAGAGTCTCTTTCTGCTTGAAGTTTCAAAAGATCAAACGCTAGTTTCTTAATGGACTGACTGGCCCTCTTTTTAAGAGCTGAAAATTTATTGGTCCTAAGACTGTCTAACTTTAATGTCGCAGTACTATTGGCATGCTTTTGAATGAGGTTCAATTTATAAACGGGTACGTAAACTTTATCTTTACCCGTATATTCAATAACGAGAAAATCTGATTTGTCTTCGGAAAGGTCAAGAGACTGGAGACCTAAATATTTTCCAACACCGTAGTCACTATGAATAACATAGTCTCCGACAGAAAGAGTCGCAATTTGTTCTGCAAAGAGATCTAATTCCTTTTGAGAAACGGCCTTAACCTTTCTACGCTTACTTGAGAAAAGGTCTCCTTCCGTTAAAAAAAGAGTTTTTTCATTTTCATAGAAGAAGCCGTTTTCTAATGGAAAGCTGTGAAAACTGATACGGTTTATCTGATCTCTAGAAAATTCATAAAGATCTAATAAATATTCAAATTCCTTTTTACTGGCCTCGTTTGTATGAAAGAATAAAATCTCTCCAGAGTGTGTGAAAACTTTTTTAATTTTTTCAAAAACAAATTTTAGATATTCAGATTTATCTCTATTTTTCAGTGATACGAGATCAATATAATGACTAAAGTTTTCAAACTTAATTTCAAGATTGTGAAAATCATTCTCCATATCTACGGAAATCTCTAGTTCGTTTATATGGACTGTAGATGATTGATTAAGTTTGTCCTCTAGCGTTTGAAAATATAGTTTCGTAGGGCTGGATAAGATGCAGTCACTTTCAGTGTCACTTTCAAATTTGGAATGTTCTTCTAGAAGGTCGCTCCATAATATGGACCACTCTTCTAGAGTCTTAAAACTGTTAAAAATATGGACTCTAAAATCTTTATTTCCAAGGTAATCAAATAATGAGTCATTTTTTTCAGTAAAAAGTGGAATAAATGTTGAATAGCTTTCAAATAAAAAACTATCGCTAAGTTTGCTCAATACATCTTTGCGTTTTTCAAACTTTAATTTATGAGAAACGGCAGGCATAGGAATGGCAGATCTCAGGTTTGTAGAAAACTCTGGGTTACAAAATGCTCTTGGTGATATTCCACAATGAACTTTTTCTAGTGGAGAATCTCTCTTTGTCTTAAGTGTTTCCCTATCGATAAGAAAAATTTCCTCAATCATGTCGTCGAAATAATGAATCCTGAAGGGATCACCACTTGTTGGGTATATGTCGAAGATCTCGCCCTTATGACTAAAAGTTGCCGGTTCTTCAACCGTGATCGAGTTTTGGTACCCCAGATCCCTGAGTTTTCCCTTGAGTTCGTCGGGGCTTACAATATCAGATACCTGTAATAACAGATTCTTAGTTTTTAAAAGTTGGGCCGGTGGAAGCTTTTGATGTAGTGCTTCCATGGTTGTGATTATGATTCCACCTGGATGCTCGGCGTCGTCACATAGTTTGTTTAGTGTAAAAAACCTTTCGAAAGCGGTTCTCTCTGATGCAATGTGTCCGCCATAGGGACTATGGTCTAGGCCTGGGAAAAATAGAATTCTGGTTTGGTGAAGGCTAGCTTTGGCCAGGTCGTATGCGGCTTCCGCAGAATCTTGATCTGGAAAAATAAAAATATTATTCTTTGTGTGTCCCTCTTTTAAAAAGTCGATATTATATTTTAAAAATAAAAAATACTTAGATGCGTCTAGTCCAACAAGCTTTGTGGGAAAATCATTAGTGATTTGATTTTCGCTAATTTTATTTTTAATTGTTCTAAGATGCGTCAAAATAAAATCCTGAACTGAGAATTGATATTGCAGGGAAGCTTTATCAGTAGACTAAGTCGAGCAAAAAAGCCATTTCAAAATGTTTCCAATATGTTAAAGTTCATGTAGTTTTTCAACACCTTAATATAACGGAGTTCCTGCAAATGACGTCCTATACCTTAGACGTATACATGCCGGTTATCATTCTTATGGCTTTGGCCGTGGGTTTGGTAGTTGTAGCTGTTTTTGTCGCTCAAGTTCTTAGACCCTTTAAGCCCAGTGCTCTTAAGGAGCAAGCTTATGAATGTGGAGAGGATCCTGTTGGGACAGCTTGGTCCAACTTCAACGTACGGTTTTATGTCGTTTCTTTAGTCTTTATCGTTTTTGATGTTGAAGGCGCACTTATGTTTCCAGTAGCAGCAATCTTTAGAAAGTTTGTGGCCATTGGCGAAGGTGCAGTATTAGTTGGTTCATTATTAGTATTTATATCTGTTTTAGTTTTTGGAATTATTTACTGCTGGAGCAAGGGTGACCTTGATTGGGTAAGATCCTTCCAGTTAAGTGAAGATCAAGTTAATCAATTAAAAGGTATTGAGGAGAAGGCATGAGTCCCTCTATTAATGATTATCTAAATCAATTCGAAGCTCATCGAAAAGCTATTGGTTTCATCTCTGAAGTTTTGGGATTTGATGCCTCTGGTTTAGTGACATTTTTGGTTTTTGCGGTAGCTTCTTTTCTCGTTGTAAACGTGATGGCCTTGGTCGGTGGTTTAGGTACCTATGCTGAAAGAAAAATTTCAGCAGATATTCAGCTTAGACAAGGACCAAACAGAGTTGGTCCTTATGGTCTTCTTCAGTTTCTCGCTGACGGCGTGAAAATGCTTATGAAAGAAGATATCTTTCCTGCTCAAGCAGACAGAACACTTTTTAACTTAGCTCCTCTACTTGCACTCATCGGAGTATTTGCAACATTGGCCGTACTGCCTTTTTCATCTGGCTTTACGCTAACAAATCTCAATATTGGTGTTTTTTACTTAATCGGTGTGTCTTCCCTTGTTGGTGTTGCTGTATTTTTGGGGGGCTATTCAGCTAACTCAAAATGGTCAATGCTTGGCGGGATGAGAGGTGCCTCTCAGATTATTAGTTATGAAGTTCCTGTAACAATAACAATTCTATCTATCGTCTTAATTTCCGGTGGAATGAGTTTTGGTAGTTTCGTAGAAACTCAGGGTGGCTTTCCCCATCAGTGGTATATTCTTCATAACCCTTTCACCTTTATAGCGTTCTTTGTTTTCTTCATAGGTATGTTGGCCGAAACGAATAGAGCACCTTTCGATTTGCCTGAGGCTGAGTCTGAACTGGTTTCTGGTTATCACACTGAATACACTGGAATGCGATTTGGTCTTTTTGCTCTCGCAGAATATATAGAAGTATTTGTTCTTTGCGGAGTCGCGGCAGCAGCATTTTTGGGTGGCTATAAAGTGCCTTTTGATCTTGGAAATGGTGTTGTGTTTGTAGAAAAGCTCGGACTACCTGCCATCATCGGTAAAAATATTGGTCAATTACTACAAATGGGATCTTTCTTAACAAAAACATTATTTCTCTATTATGTCGTAATTTGGGTTAGATGGACCTTCCCAAGGATTAGAGTAGATCAGGTAATGACAATTTGTTGGAAGTACTTAACACCAATAGCACTATTTAATCTTGTAGGTATAACCTTGTGGGTTTTTGCTTTTGATGGTCAATCAATCTGGGAAGTCTTAAGTCATCTCGGCGGCGGAGCCCATGGCGGCGGCCATTAAGGTAGGAGTTAGTTATGTTTGAAAATATACTATTTTTCTTATCAGCAGCCCTTTGTATCATTGGTGCCGCTGGTGTTGTTTTCTCAAAAAATCTAATGCATGCCTGTGTATTGTTGCTGGCTTCCCTTTTTGGAATCGCTGGACTGTATGCAGTTATTGGAGCTGATTTTCTCGCGGCAGCACAGTTAGTAATATACGCTGGTGGCGTTGTTATTCTTATGCTCTTTGCCGTTATGTTAACGGGTGGTAGCTCTGATAATTCCAATAAGTTTGGTATTGAAAAAATACCAGCTATGGGTAGCACCAAAACTTATGTAATTGCAGGTTTTAGTGTTTTGGTAATTTCATTTACCGTATTAAAGCTCATGGCAAACTTTATGAAATCTTACACAAAAGGTGAATTACCAGCTTTTTCATCAACAGTTGAAAAAATTGGAACTTTACTGGTAACGGATCACGTACTTGCATTTGAAATATCATCAATTTTATTACTGGGTGCACTTGTTGGCGCAGCTGTTATTGCAAGACCTCGAAAAGGTTAAGGAAATAATATGATTTCACTATCATCTTATCTTTTTATTTCATTCACGCTCTTTATAGCAGGTATAGCTGTTATGATAGCTCGAAAAAATATCATTGCGATGATGTTGGGAATCGAGCTTATTCTAAATAGCGCAGCTTTAAATTTTGCCGCCTACACAAGGTTTATAAATAATAACCTTGAAGGGCATTTAATGAGTTTGTTTATTATTGTAATTGCTGCCGCAGAAGCAGCCGTTGGCCTTGCGATTGTTATTAGATTTTTCCAAATCAAAGAAACAATCCATATTGATGATGCTGCTCAACTTCAAAGCTAGAGGTTTAGGGATAAAAGATGGAATATACGATTAGTACGATTGCCCCAATAGTTTTATTACCTTTCTTTGCTTTTGTGATTAATGCTTTCATTGTAAAGCGTTTTACAACATTAGCAGTAATTATAAGCTGTGGTTCCGTAATAGGTTCTTTCTTCTACGCAGCCAGAGTGTTCTTTGATTTTTTAAACGTCTTTAGCGCCGACTACTATATTCATAAAACATTTACCTGGTTTGATCTTTCTTATGGATCGTTTCCATTTAAAATGGATATGGGAATATATATAGATAACATGACTGCAACTATGCTCTTTATGGTTACGGGTGTTGCGTCTTTAATTCATATATTTTCAACCTATTACATGCGTGATGATAAAAGATATGGAAGGTTCTTCGTTTATCTCTCATTATTTACAAGTGCGATGCTTGCTCTAGTTCTCTCGGAAAACTTAATTTCAGTATTTATCTTTTGGGAACTAATGGGCTTTTGTTCTTATTCTCTAATTGGCTTTTACTATGAAAAAGAGGGTGCAGGTAATGCATCAATGAAAGCTTTTATGACAACACGAGTGGGAGATGTATTTTTCTTACTCGGTATTTTGGCCATTTGGTCGGTAGTTGGTAGCGTATCTTTTGTAGATATCTATCAGGCCATAGGTATGGGAAAATTTAACGGCTTGTATGCCCTAGGTATACCGCTCGCTACGTTTGCAGGATTTAGTGTATTTATGGGAACAATTGGTAAGTCAGCCCAAGTTCCTCTCCAGGTTTGGTTGCCAGATGCGATGTGGGGACCGACTCCTTGTTCAGCACTAATTCATGCGGCGACAATGGTTGCTGCAGGTGTTTACTTAAGTTTGCGTTGCTATCCACTTATGGAGGCAGGAAATTTAACTACGCTTATTGCCTATATTGGTGGGATTACAGCTTTTGGTGCAGCAACAATTGCACTAGTCCAAACAGATATAAAAGCCGTATTGGCCTATTCTACAATTTCTCAGCTTGGTTATATGGTATTGGGAGTTGGGGTTGGCTCTTATAACGCAGCCTTTATGCATCTAATAACTCACGCAGTTTTTAAAGCATGTTTATTCTTATCTGCAGGCTCGGTAATTCATTCACTTCATGATCACCACACTCATGCTCACGTGCAGGAAATGCCACGGATGGGTGGATTAAAAAATAAAATGCCTTACACATTCTTGGCCATGCTTTTCTGTACATTGGCAATTGCAGGCATTCCATTCTTTAGTGGTTTTGTTTCAAAGGATAGAATTCTTGGTGATGCCCTATTAATGGCCCTTGATAACAAAGTTTACTGGGGTCCTGCCCTACTCGGTTTCGGCGGAGCACTTCTGACAGCATTTTATATGTTCAGAATGATGTTCTTAACATTTTTTGGGGAGCCAAGAGATAAAGAGCTTTATGACCATACGAAAAAAGAAACTTTAAGTTGGAATAGAAACCTTCCGTTACTTATTCTTTCATTATTTACACTAGGTTTATTTTACTCTGGTTCATTAACTGGGCAGGGCTTTATTAAAGTTGCCGGTGAAAAATTTGAGTGGTTTCAAACATTGATTGTGAAACCAAACCTAGCGAGTTTTAACAACCGTCAGTCTCAGCCGTTTAGTTTTGTTAATAATTCAAGCACTGAAACTTTCACTAAATCAAAATATGACAGCAACCACGGCTTAAGTGCCGAAAAAGCCCACCATGTTCATCACATTCATCATATCGGAGCTTTAGTCTCAATTGTCATTGCTTTCTCTGGCGTGTTCATTGCAACGATGATGTATTTCTGGAGATCTTGGAATCCTGGTTTTTGGGTATCACTATTCTCAAGATGGTATAGGGCGCTTCAAAATAAGTACTACTTTGATGACGTTTATATAAAAGGCTTTATTCAAAAAGGACTTTTACCTTTAAATAACTTGTTGGCCTTTATCGATATGGGAATTTACGACCGCTATGCTATCGATGGCTGGGAAAAGGTAAACAGAGTCTTGTTCACTATGGCCAACTGGTTTGACAATATTATTGTCGACACCGTTGCTGTTGATGGAACGGGCGCTAGTGTTCGCTTTTTTAATGTAATTTTAAGAACTATTCAGTCCGGAAAGATCCAATTTTATTTTATTGTGATCATTTTGGTACTGACTGGTTACATTTGGACTTTAAATATTTAACTCGTTGTATATAGAAGAGAAAGGAGAAGATCCGTGCAGGCATCATCAAATCTTTTAAACTGGATTTTGTGGACACCATTTATTGGTGTCATAGGTGTTTTATTAATACCTAAATCAAAAGAAAACTTAATTCGCTGGTGGGCATTGGTAAATACTGCGATTACCTTTGTGTTGACGTTGGTTCTTTATTCAAAGTTCGACACCAGTGTTCCAGGTATGCAAGAAGCCTTTAATGTGAAGATCCCATGGATTAGTAGCTTTAATATCTTTTATAACTTAGGAGTTGATGGAATATCATTACCAATGATTATTCTAACAGGGCTACTCTTTATGCTTTGTATTCTGTCCTCCTGGACTGTTACAAAACAGATAAAAGGATACTTTGCTCTTTTCTTATTTCTTCAGACTACCGTGTTTGGTGTTTTCTTTGCTTTGGACTTCTTCCTTTTCTACGTTTACTGGGAAGTGATGTTGATACCGATGTTTTTCCTGATTGGAATTTGGGGAGGAGAAAACAGAGAGTATGCTGCAGTTAAATTCTTTCTTTATACGTTTTTCGGATCAATCTTAATGCTCGTTGGAATGGTTGCGCTATATTACGCTTCAGGTAAGGGTGTTGATAGTTTCAGTATTCTTGCTCTACAAGGAGGAAGGTTCTCAGACTTAACTATAGAACTATTCGGAACAACGTTAAGCTTTTCAAAATTATTCTTTATTTTCCTATTCATTGGTTTCGCTATTAAGGTGCCAGTATTCCCTTTCCATACATGGTTACCGCATGCCCACGTACAGGCTCCAACAGCAGTATCAGTCATACTTGCCGGTGTTCTGCTTAAAATGGGTACTTATGGCTTTTTAAGAATAGCTTTCCCAATCTTTCCAGGTGCATCAGTACATTTTGCGGATGCAATAGCTTGGTTAGGTTTAATAAATGTGATCTATGGCGCATTTTGTGCAATGGCTCAGACCGACGTTAAAAAACTTGTGGCCTATTCTTCTGTATCTCACATGGGATTTGTGATGCTAGGTCTTGCTGCAATGACTGTTACGGGTATGAACGGTGCTGTTCTTCAGATGTTTAATCACGGTACTTCAACGGCCATGATGTTCCTTTTGATCGGAATACTTTACGAGAGATCACATCACCGCTGGATTGTTAGACCAGACGGATCCAAAGGCTTCGGAGGTCTTTATACACAGCTTCCAAAGTTTACGATTATCTTTATCATCGCAATGTTTGCCTCTATGGGTCTACCTGGTCTATCTGGCTTCATATCAGAAGCTTTGATTTTCTTAGGTATATACGAGAAGTACACGACGATAACAGTCTTGGCCTTGATCGGTTTATTGCTTGGAGCGGCTTACCTGCTGTGGATGTTTAAGAGAATGTTCTTTGGTGACGTTATAGAGGAATGTAAATCATACACCGATATGAATGCTCGAGAAATCGCTTTTATGGTGCCACTTTGTGTTGCCGTAGTTGTATTTGGGATTTATCCCTCACCCGTACTAAATGTGATGAGAGCATCGGTCGGTAAACTCGTAAGTATGCTCGCTACATACTAAATAGGAATAACTCATGGGACAGAATTATTTAGCAAGTTTAAGTCATTTCATTCCTGAGCTATTGGCTTGTCTTACTATGTTTGGACTCATCCTTATCGAGGCAACTTATAAGGAAGAGGAAAAAGGGAGAGGCTTTCTATTTCTAGCTGCCGGAATCGGTTTAGTATCGGTACTGGTATTTTCTTTTGCTTCATTAGGTAAGGAACCTGTTGCAATCTTTACCAATAGTCTAATTATTGACTCATTTTCTTCTCTTATGAAAATGGTCATGGTCTTAGGAACTATTGGAGCCGTATATCTAGCTAGTACAAGTAATGACATTGAAGGAAACCTAAAGCCTGAATTTATAATCATGGCAACAGGCGTGCTTGTTGGCGGGATGCTACTTTCGTCGGCGAACAATATGCTGGTGTTATTTATCGGTATTGAAACTCTCTCAATTCTCTCTTATGTACTCGCAAGTTTAAAGAAGGGCGATGAAAGAAGCTCTGAGGCAGGGTTGAAGTACTCTCTTTACGGCGGAATGAGTTCTGGAATTATGCTCTTTGGTATGAGCCATATTTTTGGAGTACTAGGAAGTATAAATTTTACTGAAATGGCAGTGGTTCTAAGTACAGTAGATACGACACAAATTGCGATTCTCTTGCCTTCATTCTTATTCTTCTTTGCAGGGATTGGATACAAGATCGCTTGTGTGCCATTTCATATGTGGGCACCAGATGTTTATGAGGGTTCACCGTTACCAGTTACAGCATTTTTTAGCATCGTACCAAAGGTAGCTGGTTTAGCTGCCTTAATACGAGTGTCCCAGACATTCTTTGCAAACCCTGGCGCTTTAAATATTGGTTGGGTAGGTGTTTTATCGATAGTTGCTGCCCTAACAATGACGGTTGGTAATGTCAGTGCAATTGGACAGAGGTCAGTAAAAAGAATGTTAGCATATTCTTCGATCTCTCATGCCGGCATGATGTTAATGGGTGTTTTGGTTATAAGTGAGTTGGGAACTAGAAGCGTAATTTTTTATTCAGTTACCTATCTCTTTATGACCTTGGCGGCATTCTATGTCGTATCGTTTGTTTCTGACAAATATGGAAATGATCACTTTGAGCGTTTTACCGGTCTTGCATTTAGATATCCCCTCATGGCGATCGCTTTATGTATTGTGATGTTCAGTCTAGCGGGTATTCCACCGTTTAGTGGATTTGTAGCGAAGTTTCATATCTTCACCGCTCTATTGGCCAAAAAATATTATGTATTGGCCGTTATCGCAGGTATCAATTCAGTTGTATCCCTTTACTATTATTTAAAAATAGTACGGTTAATGATGCTAAAAGATCCAGAAAGTGAAGAGGCTATTTCAGGCTTTAATATATTCAACCAGGGGGCAGTTGTGGCCTTGACCATTCCGGTGGTTGTGCTTGGTTTATTCTGGGAAAAGCTCATTGTATTGGCGGATGGCGCAAAGGTTTTCCTCCAATAAATGTATATTAGCGCCATAATTACAGGGGTTGTTTTACTCTTACTGTTAACAACCCTAGTTTACTTCTCAAGAAAGCCAAACTCACATAAGGCATTTTCTAGTAATCAAATCGAAAACTTTAGCTTTATTATTTTCTTGTTGCCGCTAATTACATGGTTGATTTTTATAAAATTTAGAAACATTAATTACTCTTTATTCAGCGAAAGTCCTAAAATAATTATGAGTCTTTTAATCGTGACTGCTTTTGTTAATTTTATACAAAGAAAAACATAAGGTTAAGGTTTGCTTGTATTTTTAGAGTCAATAAAGGCAATTCATTTTCTAGTGTTGCTGTTCTTCTTACTGTGCTTTTCTCTTTGGATTAGAGAAGAATTTATTACGATCTTCAACCGTAAAAAAATAGCCAATTTAACAATACTTAAGGTTTTGCTGTTAAGAATTTTTAATGAAAACAATGGATTCTATATTCAGGAAAAGAGGGGGAAGTTTTTCAGTATAGCTCTATACATGGGAACAGTCCTTTCTGCGATCTTACCATTATTTTTTGTACAACTATCAGATCGTTTCGATGTCGCAGGAACTGAGGTTTATCTAGGCATTATCTCCAACGAGAACTCTTGGTTATTCTTTTTTGGCATACTAATAATTAGTGAAATTTTAAGAAGTCTGTATGATCCTACTTATAAGAAAATTTTCTATAAGGTGCCATTACTACTCGGAATTTTACTAACTTTTGTAATCTATTCTCCATCTTTCTCCGTTGAGCAAATGGTACAATATCAAAAAAGCTTTAATGAGTATGGACTAAGAAATTACTTCTTAATTAACAATCCATTGGGATTAATTTTGATTTTAAATCTTTTGTACACTGAGATCGAAAATCCAAAGACAAACTTTACCCTCGTGAACCACTTGTTTTTTAATACTTATATAATCATGTTTATTTTTGGATTTCTAGGAGGATATGGACTTCCATCAATTTTGGAAAAGCAGAACTTTTCCCCTGGTCTAGAAACGGTATTGCTTCAGAGTATAAGTATGATAGCCAAGTTTATTTTTTGTATTATTATAGTTTGGGTATTCAAATATAGTTTAATAAAAACAAAACGAGTAATAAGACTAAATGATTAAAGAAAATATGGTCCTCACTTTTATTTTGGTATTAGGCTTGATCACTCTCATTGGTGGTGAAAAGAGACCGATGGCGACCATAATGATAAACTTACTAATAACATCACTTGTTGTTTGGATTATAAAAGGCCCGATAGAAATGATGCTTTTCGTGAGCATCGTGTTACCGGTCGTATTCGTCGCCAAAAAGTCATTAGTTTTTACAAAGACAAAAGAACACTCAACTATTCATGAAAAGGTTGTCACATATTTAGCCTTTCTGCCTAGTTTCGGTATTTATTTTTTAAATAGAGAGAAGATAGAGGCAGGCTTTTTAGGTTTAGTTATAGGACCAGAAGTTCTTATTATGTTTGAAATAATCTTAATTATAATAACAGCACTTTCGATTTATGCCTTCCAAAGAGGGAGAAACAGATTATGACTGGTGCACTAATAATGTTCTTTTGTATGTCTCTAATGATCAAGCTCCTGTTATCAAAAAATAATAGCACCATTATTTATACAGGGATAAATTACTTAATGTTTATGGCGCTCTATTTCTTTATTGTTTTAAAGAGGGATAATCTTGATAATTTTGTGCCCCTACTGATGATAATATCCATGTCTCTTACTATTGTCTTTTACCCAAGAAAATCTAAAAGAGAAAGTAAGGTAATAAGATGATACTTACACTAGTAGCATGGTTATTATTTTTGATTTTGTATTACACAAAAACTTTAAATTATAGTTATCGTAATATTACGGCCGCCACTCTCTTTAAAAGTCTCTTGATGATGTTTTTTGTTGTTTTGTTGGGACTAAGTAGCGGAATAGAGCCTATATATCAATATTCCCTTTTAGCTACTTTCTTTTTATTTTACTTCACTAAAGGTAGTTTAGAAAACCATGTAACTTTAATGTTTCCCATGTTTGCTTTAGTGTTTAGCCAGCTAGAAGGTGATTATTCAAAGTTTTTACCTTATTGCTATCTTTTAATATTTTTACAAGGATTATGGAAACAAGACTTTCCAACTACCCTCCTGGGCCTTCTTGGGACTACTTTAGGCTTTTATACAAGTTACTTTAGAGTTGAGCTCGCTGAAATATTCTTACCATTATTTTTTATAGGCAATTTGGTGAATTATTTAACTCTGTCTAAAAAGAATAGCGATATCTCTTACCTTATGGTTATGGGAGCTTTTTTTATAGCACCACAATTAAGGGAGCAATCTTTACTCGTTTTATCCTGCCTATCGGCATTAACGATAATTTTTATCTTAATAGTAAGGAAGAATATTGAGTATAAAGTTATGTGGTTGGCCATATTAACTATGGCCTTCGTAAAATCAGAAAATATCTACCTAACAAGTTTGGTCATCTTTAATATATTTACCTCATCGATTGTGATTTTAAATACTCTCTTCGTAGAGTTGAAAAATATAGAAGTCGAAAAAGGAAAGTTGCTACTAAGCTATTCTCAAATTTTTTACATACTATTGGCTTCATTAATGGTGGTAGGTGTTTATGGAACTCCACTCGCATGGGCCTATGAGAAGATATATACATCTCCCCTTGCCTATTTATCTATTGGTTTTGGGTACTTGATATTATTGTTAAAGCAGATTTATCAGGTAGATAAACCGGCTCAAAAGAATGAGATGAAATATTTTGAACTTTCATCATGGATCTTACTCGCTTCTTTATTACTTTATGCAACAGCATCCACTTATGTGGCCATTAATCCTTTCTCAGTACTATTTTTAGTTATAACAGTGGGTATGGTCTATATAGCGAACAAAAAAAGGGTTGTATTTAATAGAGTAATTAGGGTTTCTCATTCTGTAGAATGGGATGCTCCTCGTAGAGTCTCCAAAAGTAATAATATAAAAATTGCCTATAATAGAAGCATGCCAAAAACTTATCATAATTCGAAGCATTTTAAGCTACCAAACTTTTCTTACTCAATAACTGTTTGTTTAATATTCTTGTTATGGTTTACCTACATAATCGGGGTCTTGAAGTGATTGCATTAATCGGGACGACCGCTTTATTCCTTTATAATTTCAATCTTTTTAAAGGTAAGAGCTTAAGGTACTTACCAGTATCAATTTCTCTCATAACATGGGGCTGGGCCGTATATGTTGGCGTTTTAACAACACAGCACATGTTGTTGTCTTACACTAATACTTTCGTGATGTCCTTGTGGGTATGGTACCTACTTACTCTTTTTAACAAGAGACCCTTGGTTGGTAAGCCGGTAAATATTTTAATTATCCAAATAGGATTATTGTTATTTAATGGTAACTATATAAGTTTTTTGCATCTCTTTTACTTCGTTCTATTAATTAGATTACATGACTCTATTTCAAATCCATTTCGTAGCATGATTAATTACTTTGGCGCAATTATCGTTTACTTAATAATTAAGATATCTGAAGTGTATTTGGGGGGAGCCGAATATTACGAAAATATTTATCAGATCACTTCAAATATAAACGTCGTTTTAACGTTAAAATCTTTGTTTTTAATTTTATATTTTGTTGTTTTGATAAGCTTTACTCGTGGTATGGAGTCTTTTACTAAGACTGGGCAACGAGCATTCTGGTTAGAGACATTATCTCTTTATTTTTATTTAATATTACTGAAGACACACCTGCCCTTCTCTTCAACTAACTCAGACTTATTAACGGCAATATTTGTAATCGGTTGGTACCTGCTTAAAAGAAACAGTGGTAGAAATTTAATATTACCAGCAATTCTTTTGCTTTCCCTAAACTTACCGAACGAATACTCTTTTATGATAATCCTGATACCGCTATGTTCTCCATGGATGTACTGGGGTAATTTAAAAAAGGTTATTTCTCGTGTTAAGGTTGAGTTGGGGGTTTTGTTAATTTTCTTAATACCAGTCTTAATAATGGTTTTTATCAAATATAAGGCTTCAGCTCCGCAGTTGTTTAGTGTTTTTGTCCTTCTGTATATTCTCTTTGAAAATAACTTTACTCGTGCTGTTTGGGCACGAAGAGTAGAGGGAATAAAATGACTATAGCAATGTCAGTGATAACTTTTATTAGCATGTTGTTGGGGGCTGGTAAGCCTAAAGCTCAAAGAGCAGGGCAATTAGTTACAGTCATTGTCATTGTAGCTTTATTAATAGACATAATGTTAGACCTCTTTTTAAGTAGAGGTGTTTTGGTTAGTGGTCCACATTCTAGTTTCTTCTATCTTGTTGCTGTGGAAATTATATTATTTCAATTTACTAGACCTGCGGACTTGGCCAATCGTACCTTAGTGCCACACTTTTCTGTTCCCTTGATACTTATACTCTCGATCCATCTAATTATTAAATTTCTTAATGTTGAAAACTATTGGGGCATATTGTTTTTCTTCTTTATACTCCAACTTTTTTTAAATATGGGTCCAGGTAATTGGATTTATACGATAAAGAAGACATTTATTACCATAACAGTAATTTCTTTAGCGTTTTTAATGGCTCAAATAAATTCACAAGTTGTTGGTATGGGGATGTTGGTATTTTTGTATTGGCTATCAAATGAGTTAATTCCATTAGGTCTAGATAAGGACGCCTTAAAAGATTACTCTTATCCACTGGCAAATAGAGCAATTTTATTCGTAGCTGTAATTTTAAAAACAAATTTTATTATTCCACATGAGGTACTTCTCGGAAGTCAGGTCGCAATATTTTGCTTGGCCATATTAACTATTTTTTCTTCACGATCAAGCCTTGAGTTATGGAAGGTATTTAAAAGGTCTGGAGAACTGTTTTTGATAATAATTTACTTCAGTCAAAATAATGTTTTTAATGAAGATATATTGAAAGTAATTTTGTGTTTCAATATATATTCTTACCTACCTTATATTAGTCGTTCTTTAAAATGCTCAGAAAAGGTAAGGCCCTACCTATATTTATTTAGTTTCCTCGGAATGTCTGGATTGTTTTGGGGAAATATCAGTCAATTCTTAGATCAGGCAATAAAAACCTCTTCTTTAGAGGGGATGGGTTTAAGTGTATTTTACTTTATTGGACTATTTTGGTTTCTAAATTTAATTTTTTGGATTGAATTTAAGAGTTCCTTTCAAAAAGAGAGAAAAATTGACCATTTAGCAAATCCCCTCACACTATCGGCTATAATTATCGGTGTACTTATAAGTATTAGATAATGGCCAAAAAATATCGAATAAAACTTTCTAATGGTCGGATTGTCGGTCCTTTTGCAATTTCCCAAGTTGGGGAATTATATAGCAAAGGACATATTGGTGGCGACGAGACTGCTCAAATTTTTCCAACAGGTGATTGGGAAAGTATTTCTATGATTCCAGAGATAAATAATTTGTTAAGTTCTTTAGCTAAAGGCGAAGTGGTTGCCTCTGATCAGGAAGGGGATAATGATTCAACAATCGCTAGAATCTCTTTGGCAAAACAAAAAGAAGCTCAAAGGAAAAAAGAAAAAGAAGAGAGTCAGAGTGAAAAAATAAAAAAAGTAGAAGAGCTACAAGAAAGTGTACAAAAGAGTGAACATCAAGAATTTAGGTTTACTAGAGAGGACCCCAGTCAATTGTTTGATTATGAAGCTTTGGAGAAAAAGTATAATGAAAAAACTGTAGATGAGGTTCCAGAACCATCAATCCAAGAAGAAATTGAAGAAGAGACACCAGAGGAAGAGGATTCTTTTGAAAAAACGGTGGTTCTAAAAAGAAAGCAAGTTAATGATGTTGATAAGACCCAAGTAAACCCTGAGGCAATGAAGTGGTTTAAAGAACAAGAAGAGCAAAAGAAAAAACTTGAAATTAATAAGCGTGAAAAAGAAAAGGAGCTGGAAGAGGCAGCAGAGGAAGCACGGGAGGAAGAAGTAGGTTTTGATGAGAGCACTCAGTTTATTGATAGAAATGCACTAGTTAGTTTGAAAAGAGAAGCAAAAAGCTTAGAGCGAGAAATTGAGGATGAGAAAAAAAGAGACCTTAAAGAGAAAAATAAAGAAGTTGAAGCTGATGATGATTTTGAGGAAGTAGAAGAGCCGAAGAAAAAGAAGGGAATATCACCAATAGTAGCTATCGCCTTTATCGCTATCATTTGGTTCCTTTTAGATGAAGATCCAAAGGAAAAAGAATTCGAGCCGAAATATTTAAAGGTTAGCGCTCCAATAACATACGAAGTTGAAGATAAAGAGAAGGCCGATCTAAACTTCAGAAAGGGCCTAGAAGCTTATCGAAGAAGCAGCTACTTAAGTAAAGTAGAGGCAAGCACTTATTTTAAGCAGAGTATTGAGTTTAAATTTAAAAATAACCCCGCCCTTGGTTTTCTTATCCTCACCTATGGTGAGCTTTTTAATAACGTCTCGAATAAAAGTAAGGGGGCGGCGATAATTTTTAATTTAATTAAGATCACAAGATCAAAGGTGCTTACAGATATTAATATTGCGATAGGGACTACTCTTTTCTATGCAAATAATGGCAAACATAATAGTGCGATTAATTTACTTGAGAACTTCCTAAGGGTTGGGAAACCAACATTAAAGCTACATTCTCTTTACCTCGACTTGGCCATAAAAGTAGGCGACTTAACAAAAGCAAAAAAGATTTTAACAAAAATAAGAGAGTATCCAAACTTACCCTTTGAAGCCTATCTTGCTATGAGTAATTTTCATACGCTCGATGAAAGGTATGATTTAGGAAAAAAAGTTGTAGAGGAAGGTCTTCAGAAATACCCCTCTTCTGTAGCGCTACTTTTGAACTATTCTGAATATTTATTAAGAGAGGAAAACTTTAAAAGGTATTCCTCAATTTTAAAACAAATCGAAAAATTATCCTTTGAAGGTTCTCCCATTTATTACGCTAATTACTTGGAGAACCTAGGTATCCTTTCAGCTTACGGTAAAGATGTGAAAACGGCTGCAATACTATTTAAACTCGCCTTAAAGATTAATGATACGAATCGACTTCGTTCTAAATTGGCCAGTCTTGAAGTTGGTGGTGGAAAAGTCGCTGAAAAATTAATTCTCGAGTCAAAGGCCCTCGATTTAATGAGAAAATCGAAAAAACTTAGTAAAGAAAGACGGTGGGAAGATGCCTTTCGAGTAGCAATTGAAGCTGTGGATCTCGAGATAAGCTTTTTACCTGCAGATTTAAACTTAGCAGAATTACAGATTCAAAGAGGCTACTTTGAATCAGCCATAGATACATTAACATTTCTAAGAAGAGAATATCCAAGAAATCCACACGTTAGCTTTGCATTGGTTAGGGCCTTGTACGAAGCGAATAAAATCGATGAAGCACAACTAGAGGTGGGGGCCATCTCCAATTCTAAGCTGCGGCAGCATCCCTTATATGAGTCAGTCGTTGGCCACTACTATGAAAGAGCAAAGAGGTATCCTCTCGCGATTAAGTTTTTAAGCCAATCTGTTGCAAGGAATCCACTTCGAGATGAGGATTATTATTTGATGGCCAAAATATATTCCCGAAGCAGACAGTATAATCTGAGTAAGGCCAAGCTTGCTGAGGCCATTACCCTTGATCCACTGAATATCGAATATAAATCACTATATGGAGAAATACTTTTTGAGTTAGAGGGAGCTGATACAGCAATTGGTTACCTTCAGACTGCACTCGATACGGACAATAAAGACAACCCACGCCTTATGGGTGATATTGCCACCTTTTATTACCGAAATGGACAACTTGCTCAATTTAAAGAAATGAAAGAAAAAATTCAAAACTTGAATACTGAAGATCCAGCCTTTTACTCTTTCTTAATTAAGGCAGCTCAAATTGAAGAAAATATGGATAATGTCATTACTAATGCTGAGTTGTTGCTAGAAATTAATCCGGGAGATGTTACGACGAGAATGCTTCTTGGAAAAACATATGCCTCCCTTGGCCGCTACCAAAAGTCTTTAGAGGTTTTATTAGGCGTGACAAAGAGGTTATCAACTTACCCAGGCGCCTATTATTTAATAGCTAAGGTTTATTTGAAAATGAAGGACTATAAGAATGCCCTTCTTGCTGCTGAAAAGGAAAAAGAAAATAATCCTAAGATTTACAATGGTTATTACATTCTTGGAGAAACACAGCGTCTACTAGGTAAGTTTAGTGATGCCATTAAGAACCTAGAGAAATCCATTTCAATTAATCCAAGAAATGTTGAGTCTCTTATGAGTCTGGGCTTCATAAAGTTAAATCAGAGGAATTATGAGATCGCTAGAGAGCTGTATCTAAGAGCAAAGAAGCAGGCCCCAGACATGCCTGAGATTAGAAAACAGCTAGGATTTATTTACCAAGGTGTTGGTCAAAGTGGATTGGCCATAGAAGAGTTTAGAACTTATCTAAAACTTTACCCTAACGCGCCGGATCGGAGTCAGGTTGAGAATCAAATTCGTGCACTTTCTAGGTAAATTTGGACTTCATATTGTCAATTCATAGGTCTGCGATTATATTCTAGGATCTCGCGGAGGATTGGCTGAGCGGTCGAAAGCGGTGGTTTTGAAAACCATTGACCTTAACAGGTCCGCAGGTTCGAATCCTGTGTCCTCCGCCATTTAAAAAACTGCGGAGATGTGCCCGAGTGGCCGAAGGGAGCACCTTGCTAAGGTGTCGAACGGTCTGACCGTTCCGTGAGTTCGAATCTCACCATCTCCGCCATTTTTAACCTAGTTCAAAAAATCGAAAAATTTTTTTCTATGTCGTAGAGGTGCTATCATCACTAAGGGTGATTTATGTTTGGAGATATTGGAAAATTAGATGTAGTTAGAGAGCAGCTTAATGAGGTGTCATCATCCTTTTGTATGGCGAAGTGGATGCACGTAACAATTCATCTAATGACTGGTCATACTCATTCTTGCTACCTGCCTCTTCCCCACAAAATACCTTTGAGTGAATTAAAAAAAGATCCTTCTGCTCTCCATAATACAAAGTTTAAAAAGATCGCAAGAAAACAAATGAAAAATGGGGAAAGACCTGCGGAGTGTAAAATTTGTTGGGATATTGAAGACCTTCCCGGAAACAATTATTCCGACCGTCATTATCGTGGAGTTGACGACTGGACCCTTCCCTACTTTGAAAAGGTAAAAAATTTAAAGTGGGATGAAAATATTAATCCAAGCTATGTTGAAGTTAGCTTCAGTTCAACCTGTAACTTTAAATGTATGTATTGCTCCCCAACGATCAGCACTTCATGGATGCAAGAGATTAAAAAGCATGGAGCAATAAAACTATCAAAGCATGATCACCAAAGTATTAAATGGCTAAAGTTTAAAGGCCATAATCCCTTAGAGGAAGATAATAACCCCTATCTCGATGCATTTTGGGAGTGGTGGCCAAACCTTGTAAAAGATCTAATGTACTTTAGGATTACTGGTGGGGAACCACTTTTGAGTCCTAATACTTATAAGGTATTAGAGTGGTTAAATGAAAACCCGCAAGACCAACTTGATCTTTCTATAAATTCAAATTTAGGTATTCCAGAAAAACAGATGCAACGCTTTATGGATTTAATAAAGCCTCTCGTTGCCGATGGAAAAATTAAGAGACATATACTCCACACAAGCCTGGATACTTGGGGTGAGCAAGCGGAATATATAAGAACGGGTTTGAAGCTTAACGATTTTGAAAAAAATCTTGAGTGGTATTTAAATGAAATACCAACTGGCTCAGTGGCCTTTATGTGTACCTTCAATAATCTAAGTGTTGTAGGCTTCAAGCAGTTTTTGGAATACATGCTTTCTCTTAGAAAGAGATTTAATAATGAAAAAAGACAAATCCTGTTGGATATTCCTCATCTTCAGGGGCCTGAAATTTTTTCAGCACAAATCTTAACTGAAGATTTTTATGAAAAAATGAATGACCTCATAGCTTTTATGAATGAAAGACAGGATGAGAGAATCGGAATAAAAAAAGCAGAAATTCAAAAAATGGAACGGATTTTGGCCTGGATGAAGCAAGAGAAATCTGAAGATTGGTTGTCTCACCAGAGAAGTGACTTCTATCTCTATTTTAAGGCCCATGATGAAAGAAGGGGCACCTCATTCTTAGAAACCTTTCCACAAATGAAAGAATTCTGGCAACTTTGTGAAAGAACTTATGAAATAGGCCTTAAGTCGTAAAATTTCCTAAGGTTTTGCTTGGCCCAAGATAATTATCCTTGATAAATGCGTCAAAAATAGGTAAAAAACGACACTACTCGCACCCTTAGCTCAGCTGGATAGAGCATCTGACTACGAATCAGAAGGTCGGGCGTTCGAATCGCTCAGGGTGCGCCATTATTTTCTTATTTTGATCCTTTAACTTTAATGACTTCTCTTGTCCTTCATCGGAACTTCTCTGTCACTGACGCGACACAATCATCAAGATCAGCCTCATCTTATTAATCTATCGAATGATTTTTATGGCCAGCAACTATTGATGTATAATGATCGTGTGAAGCTAATCATAAATAAACTTAGATTAAAGCAAGAAATTGATCGGTCCGAGATTCTTAACTGGGGTGTATTCTTCTTTTTGTTGCTGGCATTTTTTTACGAAGCTGTAAGAGAGTCTTCTTGGCTTTCTCTTATCTTGGCAATTTTCATATCTTCTGGTTACTTTTATTTACTGGCCCGGCTTTTAAAGAGACTTTATTATTCCTTCTGGCCATTTTTAGGTTTCCTCGCCTTATTTTTAATATTAAAAATTTTTAACCAACCGTTCTTTTCAATGAGTTTTGTCGCTTATTCGGCAGCTTTGTTTCTTTTAGTTGTTCAAGCCTATTCTCTTTGGACGCCAATTTTTTACCCTATTGTTAGCTGGTGGGAATACGATTTTCGCTATAGAGACGATTTAAAAATCAATGTACTTATCAAAGATGAGAAGTCAGATGGTCGTCTTACGGACTTAAGAAGAGGTGCTGGTTGTATTGCTTCTTTTAAAGATTTCAAATTAGGTGAAACCTTAAAAATTGAACCTTTTGATGATTTAGAGAGTATGAAGTTCAAAGTAGAAGTAATGAGTAAGAGAAAATATAGTGTTGGTCGTCCCTATAATTACGGTGTTCGATTTATTCTCGATGACCCAAGTGATGTGAGTGTTTTTAGCAATTTTGTAAAGTTTTGGAAGAGCGAGCGAAAATTAAAACAAAAAAAGAAGTTCAAAAATGAGCCCACATAAATTTCAAGATTTAGAATGGGCCATGGGTGAAGCTTTGCAAGAAGCGGAGGAAGCCGGCCGCAATGATGAAGTTCCGATTGGGGCTTGTATCTTAGATTCTCAAGGCAAAGTAATTGCCTCTGCTGGCAATAAAAAAGAGTCATCCAAAAATCCTACAGGGCATGCCGAAATTATTGTTTTGGAAAAAGCGGCTCAACATTTGGGTGATTGGCGACTGAACTCTTGTACGCTTGTTGTTACACTTGAGCCTTGTTTGATGTGTATGGGAGCTTTGTGGCAAGCAAGAATTGGCTCTCTCGTTTTTGGAGCTTACGATCCGAAGGGAGGGGCGCTCTCTCTTAACTACAACTTTCACAGGGACTCGAGATTAAACCACTCTTTCTCTGTTGTTGGCGGGGTGCGCCACTATGAGAGCTCAAGACTCTTGAGTCAGTTCTTTAGGCAAAAACGTGGTAAATACAGCTATAAAAACTCATAATATTAGACACCTAAATCACCCTGTGTTAAAAATTTTCCTTTCATCAATATGCGGAGAATTGGCCGAGCGGTCGAAGGCGCACGCTTGGAAAGCGTGTAAACAGCAATGTTTCGTGGGTTCGAATCCCATGTTCTCCGCCATATTTTACTTTACTGCGTTCACTTAGCTCAAAGTTGGCAAGCTCAGCCATTCTATTAAGACATTACCTGACAGTGATAGACGGATAATCTACTAAATAATAGAAATTATTTAAGAGAAATAGCATCAGGTCGATAAGCCTAAATGAGCTTTAACTTGTCCTTGTTTCCCATATTGGTCTTTGTGATTTTTGCGTCATCATGCGTTCCGGAGATTATTGATTCAGAAACTGGTCAGTTGATAAAATGCCCAATGGTATCTGTTGGAAACACTTTAACTCTAAAAATTTCTTCGGAAGCTCCACTACCCAATGATCTCGCAATATCCCTAAACTCAGAAAACTCTATTGCCTATGAGTCCTGTGCGGCGCCTTCTCGAGTGTCACTATCGGCCGATAGGCGTGAGGCCGTGGTCTTGTTTAATTTAACTGGGGAAGATGAGGATTATTACTTTTCAAATGACGGAAGTTTTCCTCTAGAGGAATACGGGGACTTTCGTGTCTATCGGTTGGAAGGTTGCGGTGGGTCAAAAACTCTTTTAGAGGAAAGGTTCAACGTTGCGATTACATGGTTAAGAGAATCTAATTTCAACGAAAAGTGCAATAATAAGAGCTTTCATGGCGTGTCTCAGTTTCGACACAGACCTTAAATATTGACAGCGAACTCCCCTTTCACCTATATTTGGCTCCGGTAGTCAGACCCCAGCAATTGTTTTCTGGGTGAACTCCGCCAGGTCCGGAAGGAAGCAACGGCAGCCAAAGAGGCAATGTGTTGAAGGTCTGGCTGCCACCCAAAAACTTTGCCAACCCCCATTATTCATCGGTAGTATAAGCCCTTAATGTTCTTAAGTTTTATTGCTAAAAAAATAGGTTTATAACGTGGCGTATCAGGTTTTGTCGCGCAAATGGCGTCCAAAAAAATTTCAAGATGTAGTAGGTCAGGAGCATGTAACTCGCTCTTTTCAAAATGTAATCTTAAAAGATAAGCCCGGGCATGCCTATGTACTTACGGGTACCAGGGGAATTGGTAAGACTTCTGTAGCGAGAATTTTTGCAAAAAGTTTACGGTGTATAAATAGAGAACAAGACGCAAACCCATGCAACAATTGTGAAGGTTGCAAAGAATTTGAGTCCGGTAGCTCAATGAACGTTTTGGAAATTGATGGAGCTTCTAATAATAGTGTTGATGATATTAGAGACCTAGTAAATAACGTTCAAACTTTGCCAACTTTTGGTAAATACAAAATCTACATTATCGATGAAGTCCATATGCTCTCAACGAGCGCTTTTAATGCATTATTAAAAACTTTAGAGGAGCCACCTGCGCACTCTTTATTTTTACTCGCGACTACAGAACCTCATAAACTTTTAGATACAGTACTTTCAAGGTGTATAAGGTTCGACTTTAGAAATGCATCAGTTGAAACGTTAACCTCTCATATAAAAAAAGTGGCCGCTAAAGAAGGCATAACATTTGAAGATGAAAAACTAATCTCAATCTTGGCAAATCAAGGCCAAGGATCTTTTAGGGATACGCTTTCATTAATGGATCAAGTGTTAAGTTTTTCAGAAGATAATATGATTACTGAAGAGGTAATGTCTCTGGCACTAGGTTTGGCGAAGATCTCATCAATTCGAAACCTCTGTGAATATTTATTATTAGGTAATGCGAAGGGATGCTCTGATACACTAAAAACCATGCTTTATGAAAATGTTAGCATTGAAAATATAACTCATGATGTATTGGATTTTATTTACGATTTAATAACTGAAATTGATAATCTTGAAAGTTTAAATTTAAATAAAGAAGCAAAGGCTTACTTGGCCAATGCAACAATTGATGAAGTCTTTTGGATTTTTGAATCATTATCAAAAGATTTCTCCTGGGCAATCGGATCTCTAATTCCTGAGAAGACAATAAATATCATTCTCCAAAAACATGCTAGAAGAGCTCAGGTCTTAAAAGGCACGGGTCTATCTTTATCTATACCTTCGACCTCCCCTTTGCCTTTATCAATAGAAGAGGAAGACAACAAAGAATCCTTAAAAAAAAAAGTAACGCCAACTAGTGACCAAGAAGAAAATGGTTTTCAAGAGATTCAGGCAAAAGAACCTGTCAAAAACAAAACTAAAGAATCTACAACCATTGATGAGGAAATCAACTCACAAAAAAAAGAAAATAAAGAAGAAGCAGCGGTAGAAGAAATTAAAGTTGAGATAAAAGCGGAGCCAGAGGCATTATTAGAAAAAACTTGGCCGGCCTTTGAAAGTTTTTTAAAAAAAGAAATACCTGCGATTTTTGCTGAGTTAGAGCAAGGCAATGCCCTTGATAGCTTGGTTCTTGGAAGCGAAAAGGCGGTAATGAAATATGGATTTTCGGAAGAGGCTAAGCTTTTTTATGAACACCTGGTCACTGGTGAAGGAAAAGAAAAGATAGAAGGCTTAATGCGTACCTTTTTTAAGGTATCAGAGGCACAGATAAACCTAACGTACTTAGATACTGAAGCTGCTGAAGAAGAGAAGTTTTTATCGAAATCAGATATAAGAGAAAAAGAAAGACAAATTAGTATAGAAAATAAAGAAAAGAGATTGAGGAAACACCCAGTAATTCAAGAAGCAGAAAAACTATTTGGTAAACCTATAGATAGAGTAAAGGTAAAAGAGGAGTAATTATGGCAAAAAATATGAATGCTCTTATGAAGCAGGCACAACAAATGCAGCAAAAGATGGCAACACTGCAAAAAGAACTTGAGTCTCGTGAGCTTGAGACTTCAAGTGGTGGTGGAATGATTAAAATTAAAATAAACGGTAAGCAAGAAATAATATCTATTGCAATTAATCAAGAATGTGTTGACCCCAATGATGTTGAAACACTTGAAGAGCTTGTCTTAACGGGGATTAACCAGGCGGTTAAAGAGTCACAAGATATGGTTAGTAAGGCCATGTCGAAAGTAACTGGTGGCATAAATATCCCGGGCCTATTCTAGGAACAAAATGGAATTACCTGAAACACTAAATTTCGCGGTTACTCAAATGACCAAAATTCCGGGTGTCGGAGAAAAAACGGCACTAAGGCAAATATTGACGATTTGTCGTTGGGATAGAGATCAGTTAAGTGCACTAGGAAGAAGTCTGATTAATCTTGGTGACCTTAATTGTTGTGTCGACTGTGGTTTTTATACTGATGAAACGCGCTGTCAGGTTTGTCAGCAAGATTCACGGCGAGATCTGGGTTCTGTTTGTGTTGTTGAAACAATTTCGGACTTTATAGCGATTGAAAATAGTAATACGTTTAAGGGGACCTATCATATTCTTGGCGGAGTATTGAATCCCCTTCTTGGTATAGGTCCTGATAGTTTAAGGATTCCAGAACTAGTTAAACGGATTATGAGTGAGAAAAAGACGGAGATAATACTCGCCGTAAATCCATCTGTTGAGGGCGACGCAACTTGCTCCTATATAAAGCAAGAGATTCCTGATGAAGTAAAAGTTGAAAGGATAGGATTTGGTATACCTATGGGTGGTAATTTGGAGTATTTAGATTCCTTAACTATATCTAAAGCATTAGAGAACCGTAAGAGGCTCGATTAGTATGTCGTTAACCAAAAAGATTGAAGAACATTTCAAAAAGTTTAACGGAAAAGAAGTCTTAGAGAAGACGACTATTCTTGCCCTGTCTCGAGATGGACAGGTTTTTGGGCAACTGGGTAAAATTAAAAGTGAAAAGGATATCCAGTCCTTGGGTGCACTTCTTGTAGGTATGTGGCAGGCATCTGAAGCTGTTGGTGAGTTCCTCTCGGGCAGTGAAGAAAAAGATTTAACACTAAGTTTCCAAAGCAGTAACAAGGGCTTTTTCTTATTAAGGCCTACCGAGAAAAACAAAGAGGTCTTTTGGGGGGTTCTTTTTGAATCGGAAGTTAATCCAGGGAAAATTAAATTATACGCTAAGAAAATGAGATCATTTTATGATGAGATTAAAATAATAGAGTCAAAAGATATGAACAACACTCAAGACGGTGAGTTTTTATTCCAAAATATTACAGAGGATGAAGTAGATAAACTTTTTTCCTTTGCGGGGTTATAAGATGTCATTTGTTAATCACAATAAAAAAGAAGTTAACTGTAAAATTGTTTATTACGGACCGGGGCTCGGAGGTAAGACTACAAATATTCAGCACGTTTATAAGAAGACCTCGGGAGATAATCGGGGAAATATTATAAAGTTAAATACCGAGAATGAGAGAACACTTTTCTTTGATTTCTTGCCACTTGAGCTTGGTGAAATACGTGGATATAAAACAAGGTTTCACCTCTATACAGTTCCTGGTCAGGTCTTTTACGAGGCAAGCAGAAAGCTTATTTTGAGGGCCGTCGATGGTCTAATCTTTGTAGCAGACTCACAACTTGAAAAAATGGAAGCAAATCTAGAGAGTCTTGAAGGTCTAGAAAAAAACCTAACAGAACAAGGCTATGATATTGAAAAAGTACCATTAGTGTTTCAGTGGAATAAGAGAGACTTGCCAAACGTTACTTCAAATGAGGATCTGGAAGCCAAGTTAAATAAATGGGGCTCCCCTTCATTTGAAGCGTCAGCTGTTAGTGGCGAAGGTGTGTTTGAAACTTTAAAGGAAGTATCAAAATTAGTTTTGATGAATTTAAAAGGTGGGCTATCTTAAAAGCCCTAAGTAATTCAGGAAGACTATGTGTGCTTCGATAAGCGCTTCTTGAATATAGTCCGAACTTCTCGTACCAATAAGATGATGTCCCTTTAGGATTCCCAGGTTTATACCTTGGAAATAATCGGGGTATAAGGCCCTCTCAGCATCAACAATACCGTCATTTATAGATTGAGATTGAAAAAAGAGCTTCGTTAAAACCATCCAGATATGACTTTCATACCAGTGGGACTCCAATGCCAGTGCTGTGTAAAACATATTCCTTGGTAAAAAAGAAAAGTTTTCCTGGAACCAGCTTTCTTGGAAATCGCTGCTAAGACTTTTTTGAAAGTCTTTAAAGAGTACGTCAAAGTGTTGATCTAAGAATTTATAGGCTTTACTCTTTTCAAGAGTGTGAATTTTATTGATGAGCTGAAAAATTTTATGGTTAACTCTTTCACTACCAAGTATTGGGCTTGCTACGGTAGATAGACCACAAATATTTTCACCAAAGTCTTGACCGTACTCTTTTAGGAAGTGGAGTGTGTCGACTCCCCCTTTTGAGAACGTGAAAAACCAAACAGGAGAATTCTCTTCTAATAGTTTTTCAATATGATTTTTAATCATTAAAGAGTTTTCTTTGTTGTTTTGAATGCCAGAGGTAGGACAATAGTCAAAGTTAATGTCGTAGTTTTCTTTTATATATTGAGCACCTCTTTCAAAAGCTGGTGTTGTGAAAATTTCATTTAAAATGCCAGAAACGAGCAAGACAGAAGATTCGATTTTTGGAACTTTAGAAATATTTTTATAAGTATTATCAAGGTGCGAAACTTCAAAATCTAAAAAGATTGTTTTAAATATCTCATTATAAGTGGCCCTCTTATAACTAATTGATTTTTTCTCCCTTACGCGTGAAAGAATGTATTGAGATTGTTCGGACTTTAAAAATGCCACCTTGTCTGAAAATGTTGGTTCAAAAGGCCTTATAAGGCGAAAGGTTGATTTGGCAATCCAGGTAGAGCTATTAAAAAAACTTCTAGATAGTTTTGCATAATGCTTGAGCGAAGGTTGAGTGGCGAATTTTGAGAACTGTTTTTTGATATCCTCAGCCGAAGAATGTGTCGCATTTTCTAAAACTCTTAAGCGTTTTATTTTGCGATTGAGAAAGTCTTTGAGTTTCGTTTTTTTGCTCAAATTATAATCACCGTATGTTATACTCATGAACGCGTGGTGTTAGGGTTTAATATATAAGGTAGAGAATAGCATGGGAAATGGGAAGATTGGAATAATTGGTGGTAGCGGAGTCTACAATATTGAAGGAATACAATTAGTTAAAGAGCATGAAGTTAAAACTCCTTATGGAAAACCGAGCTCTCCTGTCATTGAAGCAAATTTAGCGGATACAGAGTTTTTCTTTATACCTCGCCATGGCAAAACTCACTCTCTTTTGCCAAGTGAAGTTAATTATAGGGCGAATATCTTCGCTCTTAAGAGCCTAGGGGTTGAGTATATAATTTCAATATCTGCAGTTGGAAGTCTGAAAGAAGAGTTACCCCCAAATACACTTGTACTTGTTGATCAATTTATAGATTGGACGAAAGGAAAAAGAGATCGTTCCTTTTTTGAAAATGGTGTGATCGGGCATGTAAGTTGTGCTGACCCAATTGAGAAAAAACTTCAAAGCCTGTTAGCAGAGTCTTGTAAAAAGTGTGAGCTGCCACATGCAATAAATGGAACCTATATTTGCATTGAAGGACCACAGTTTTCCACAAGAGCTGAGTCTCAACTATATAAAAATTTTGGTGCTTCTGTGATCGGTATGACAAATGTTCCAGAGTCTTACTTGGCAAAAGAGGCTGGAATCGCATACGCAACTATTGCTATGGTTACAGATTTTGATGCTTGGAAAGATGAACATTGTACTGTTGATGAGATTATGGCCGTTATGAAAACCAATAATCAAAACGCGCAAGAGCTATTGTTGGATGCCTTGCCAAGGTTGAGAGATAATAAATTTGAATTTGATAAGCAAAATAGAATTGGTGTCATGACTCCAGAAACTAGTTGGACGAGTGAGCACAGAGAAGTTCTAGATGTTTTGTTGAGATAGCTGATGAAATACGGATCACACTATAGCGTGATGAAAAAGGACATATTAGATGTTCTCTCTCGAGATTTTTCTGACCAAGAATCTTTAACTTTTGCAGACCTAACTTTTGGTGCGGGAGGACATACTCGTGCGATTGCTGAATTATTTAAGGATTCTTCTGTCTATTCCTTTGACCAAGATCCAGATGCAATATCAAATGGTGAAAAGTTTCTTGAGAAAGAAGGCCTTCTAGACCAAGTAAAACTAATTGATTCTAACTTTAATAATTTTTCAAATATGTTGGCGGCAGAACTTCGTTTTGACGGGGTTCTTCTTGATGCTGGTGTTAGCTCTCATCAGTTCGACACGGGCGAGAGAGGATTTTCGTTTAGATTTGATGGTCCATTGGATATGCGAATGAATCCAAATGCAGGCGTTCCGGCCGCAGATCTTTTAAATGGAATGAGTGAGGAAGAGCTAAGGGGCATTTTTCAAAGCTATGGTGAAGAGAAATTTTCAAGACAAATTGCTAAGTCAATAGTCGAGCGTAGAGAAGTTGAGCCTTTTACTACAACAAAACAATTAGAGGATACTTGCTTTCACGCTTATCCAAAAAAATTGCGCCATGGAAAAATTCATCCTGCGACTAAGGTCTTCCAGGCGCTAAGGATAATGGTTAACGACGAGCTCGGTGTATTAGGCGATGTGATAAGACAGGTAATTCCTCGCCTAAAAGTTAACGGTCTGCTTATGATTATAACCTTTCATTCTTTAGAGGATCGAATCGTAAAGCATGCCTTTAAGGAATGGAAGAATGAGAGTTTTCCAATCGAAATTTTAACAAAAAAGCCTTTGCTTCCCTCAGCAGAAGAAATTTTTGAAAACTCCCGCTCAAGAAGTGCTAAACTAAGAGTAATAAGACGAGTAAAAGATTGGCCGTCTAAAAATAAATACCCAAAAAAGGAGTAAGGCTTGGCCACTACCGCACGAAGGTCAAAAAACATTAACCCTCTACAAACCATTAAACATACGCTTTTTTCAAATCAGGTCTTTCCGTTTGTATTAACCTTTTTCGTTTTAGGCTTACTTTTCGTCTTGTTTAGAATGAAGGGTGTCGAACTTGATTATAAAATCACAAGTGTAAACAAAGACATTGAAAAGGTTTTGTTAGATAATAAGGAACTAAAAGCTAAGAAGGCAAGACTCTTAAGCGTAAAGAGGCTCCGAAAAATGGCGTCAAAGTACGAACTTAAGCAGCCTAAGCAGAAACAAATTATTGTCCTTCCGGAATAAATGGAAAAAAACTTACGTAATAAAGTCATATTCTTATTTTGTTTTTTCCTATTAGGTTTCTCTTTGGTCCTTGGGAAAGCTTTGAAAGTTCAAGTTTATGATCGTTCCGAACTAATATCTCGTTCTCGGAACCAAGTCCTCAGGGAGTTGACCGTATACCCAAAGAGAGGAAATATTTATGATCGTAATGGAAACCCGCTTGCTATAAATATCCAAACGTACAGTATTTTTACTATCCCAAAAAATCTTAAGCATTTAAAGAAATCCCTTAAAGAGTTGGCCCAGGCAATACCCCAAATTAAAATGAACGACCTTCTTAAGAAAACAAAAGGAAGAGATCGGTATACTTGGTTGGCGAGGAAAATACGTTTAACAAAAGACCAAGTAGAAAAAGTAAAAAGCATTAAAGGTATTTATATTGATTCCGTTCCAAAAAGGCTTTATCCAAACCATGAAGTCGCGTCTCAAATATTAGGTTTTGTTGGTGTTGATAATGTTGGTTTGGCCGGAACAGAACACTTATTTAATGAAGAGTTAAAGGGCAAACCAAAAGTTGTTAAATATGTAAAAGATGCAAAGGGACGTCCAATAAAATTTGAGTCTCAAGACCTTGGGCCGAGTGCAAAAGATATCACCCTTTCTATTGATAAGGATTTACAGGCAGCCGCAGAGAGGTTTTTAAAAGAAGCCATAGAGGAGCATGAAGCTGACAGTGGTGGCTTTGGTGTAATGGATAGCCAGACTGGAGAAATTTTGGCCATCGGTAACTACCCTAACTTTGATCCAAATAAATGGAGAAATACACCTGAAAAGTCACGAAGGTTATCTTTCGCGACAGACCCTTTTGAGCCAGGATCAACCTTTAAAACATTTACAGTGATATCCGCTTTTGAAAACAAAATCGCAACAGCAGATACAAGTTTTTATTGTGAGCGCGGCCGCTTAAAGGTGGAAGATCATATAATATCGGAAGCTGAATCAAAAAAGACTTATGAATGGTTAACAGTAGAAGAGATATTGAAATATAGTTCAAATATTGGAACAACGAAACTCGCCTTTGATTTAACATTTCCAAAATTAAAGAAAACAATTTCTAAATTTGGGTTCGGTGAAAAAACTGGAATAGAGGTTCCTGGAGAATCTAGAGGTATTTTTACAGATAAAGAAAATGTTTCCCCACTAAGCCTTTCAAATATAAGTTTTGGCCAAGGGGTGGCAACTACTGGCGTACAAATGCTTGCAGGGTATTCCGTCATTGCAAACAAAGGCCTTTATATAAAACCCACATTGATTAAGGGTGGCAATGGTACGGAAAAACCTCGGCCACTAATAAGTGAAAAAATAGCTAAAGAAGTGGAGCGAATCTTAATTGAAGCTGTAGTTGATGGGACTGGAAGTCATGCCAAAGTTCCTATGTTTACAATAGCGGGAAAAACATCAACTGCCCAAAGGGTTGCACCAGAGGGTGGTTATAGAGGTTATGTTTCAGGCTTTATCGGTTATCCTGCCAATGTAAAAAGACCCTTTGTGGTTTATGCTTATGTCGAAAACCCTAAGGGACGTTACTACTATGGAAACTTGGTGGCAGGTCCTGTCTTTAGAAAAATTACGGAATATTTACTATTTAAAAATAAAGACTTTAGCAATCTGGCCTATGAAGACGAAGAAAACATGAATAAGATTGATACGGTTAAGGTTAAGCATTCCTCAACTAGAGTATTTTCAAAAGACAAAGTTCCAAACTTTTTAGGGCTAGATAAAAGGTCGAGCTCATTATTGGGTCAAAAGCTAGATATTAGTGTGATTCATCGGGGAATTGGTGTTGTGTTTGAACAAACACCAGCTCAAGGGTCACACCTAAAAAGCGGACAAAAGATCATTCTAAATTACCGTCCTCCATCGCTATGATTAATTCATTACTTAAAGAAGCCAAAATTAACAAGTCAGTTGATCTACAAGGTCTGACGAATGTCATTCAAGAGTGTGGTCTGAACGATGTCTTGCTCATGCCCTGTAGAAGTGAAGACCAATTAAACTCTCTATTGAATGAGAATTTACCAAAGGGTTTTCGTGGTCTTCTTATTAGCCCATATATTCCTAAAATGGATGTTAACTATCTCATTAAAAGTAAGGATGAGATCAAGGATCTGGAAAATAAACTGATAGATTATTTTTACCCATTAAAAGGAAAACAAACGCCTAAGGTTGTGGGGGTGACAGGAACAAATGGTAAAACAAGTGTCTCATGGATCGTTGCAGAGATATGTCGTTTAAATGGAAAGAGCGCGCTTTATGCTGGAACGCCAGGGGTGTTTGTTGATGGGCGTAAAATGAGCGAGCAGGTTTTAACAACGACTCCTTCTTACATGAGCCTAAGAAAACTGTTATTCAAATATGGTGAAGATGTTGACTTAGTTGCCATTGAAGTAAGTTCACACGCTTTAGATCAAAATAGATTAAGCGAGCTGAAGTTAGATGTCGGAGGGTGGACCAATTTTACTCAGGACCACCTGGACTATCATGAAAGTATGACGAATTATTTCGAAGCAAAGAAGAAGATATTTAAAATCGTTAGGAATGAATTGGTTTATGTTCCAGAGGATTCATCTGAGTTATTGGCTAAACTTAAGAACGACGGTGCAATTAAGGCAAAAACTATTGGGACTTATGAGGACTTAATTATTCCAGAAGTTTTTAAAAGTGGATTCCCAAAGAATAATTTAGAGTTAGCTCTTGCACTCTATTGTCAAAGCTTCGGTGACTTAGAGAATAAAAAATTAACAGAATTAACATTACCACCAGGTCGTTTTCAAATTATAAATCAATTTGAAAAAGTATTTATCGTAGATTATGCACATACACCTGATGCTTTAGAGAGTGTTATAAAGCAAGTTCGAGAAAGCTATCCTGATAAAAAAGTGATGACCGTATTTGGTTGTGGAGGAAATAGAGATAGCTCTAAAAGACCAATGATGGGAGAAGTGGCCATTGAAATGAGTGATAAGGTCGTGGTGACTTCGGATAACCCTAGAAATGAAAAGCCTATGGATATCATCAGAGATATTACGGGAAATCTTGACCCAATAAATTTTGAGATAGAGGTGGATAGAGAGAAGGCGATAACACTTGCCAACTCTTTAACAGATAGTAGTTGGGTTGTTTTGATTGCGGGAAAAGGTCACGAGGCCTATCAAGAAATTGAAGGTAGGCGTTATGATTTTGATGATGTTCAAGTGATAAAGGGATTAAGCTAGTGGTTACGTTAGAGGATGTTAAACATTGCAAAGGGTGCATTACAGATATTGACAGTTTATCTGGGGACCTTTTAATTTCTACAGACTCTCGTTCCTTCAAAAATGAAAATACATTTATTTCACTCTATGGTGAAAACTTTGACTCAATTAACTTTATTTCTGATGTAGTTGAAAAAAATTGTAAGTATGTAATTCTGGAAAACCGAAAACAGAATATTGATGAAATTGAAAACTTAAAGCTTCGTTATAAAGACGTTATTTTTATAGAGGTTGAAAACATTTTTGATTTTCTACTCCAGTTGGGATTTATCCGCTCAGCTCGTTTCCAAAAGGAAGGTGGGATAGTTATTGGTTTAACAGGTTCGAATGGGAAGACTACCAATAAAGAAATGTTGAAGCATCTCCTAACTATATGGGGAGAGGACGCAGTATACGCCACAAAAGGAAATCTAAATAATCAAATAGGTGTGCCCCTCACAATTTTTGGATTTGAAAAAGGTCAAAAAGTTGCGATTGTAGAAATGGGAACGAACTTTCCGGGTGAGATAGAAATCCTTAGTAATTGTGCTTATCCTCAATATGGATTTATCACTAATATCGGTTATGCTCATATTGAATTCCTGAAAAATCTTGAAGGTGTTTTTAATGAGAAAAGCGCCCTCTTTTATTCAATTAATAAAAGAGAAGATGGTCTGTTTGTCGTTAATGGATTTGACAATTATTTAAGAGCTCATAAAGAGAAGCCTAATACAGTTTATCTTGATCCAGAAAACATTTCGATATCGGATAATGAGTTAACGATTGGGTTAAACGGAAAAGTTTATAAAATTGAAAATAAAAATTTATTAGGTGATCATCAAAAAATAAATATGGCCATGTGCTTAATGATGGCATCGTCAATTTTTCCCAATGATGTTGATAAGTTTGTGGAAAAAGCGAAAAGTTATACTGCTCAAGAATTAAATCGTGGTGAGATTGTCATCAAGGATAATCGCCGTTTTTATTTGGATGCATATAATGCGAATCCGAGCTCTATGAAAGCATCCATTAAAAGTTACTTGAGCTTTTTAAAACAAGAGAAAATAGAAACAAATTCGGCACTATTTATTTTAGGTGACATGAATGAGTTAGGAGAGGATGCACCTAGCTTACATGAAGAAATCGCCAGGTTTTTGTCAGATAAAGGGGCCAACGACGCCATTTTTATTGGCCGCTACGCGAAGCACTACAAAAATGGCTTTAATGCGAGGTGTTTAACATTTCCTTCCGTGAAAGAATTTAAAGAATATCTCGAAGAACACAAGGAAACTTCATCAGAAGTGTTTATTAAAGGAAGCCGTTCTTTACAACTAGAGTCAATTTTAGATATAAGAGACTTATAAACCTTATAAATGGCTCTCTATGCTCTATCATATTCTCTATCCTCTGAGTCAGAGTATTTCCGCCTTCAATCTCTTTAGATATATCACTTTTAGAAGTGTAATAGCTTTTCTGATAGCGGCCTTCGTTTCCATCGTCTGGGGCAAGCGTTTCATAAACTTTATGAAAAAGAAGCAGTTTGGCCAGGTTGTTCGTGATGATGGACCACAGTCACATTTGAAAAAAGCCGGTACACCGACAATGGGCGGCGTGGTTATATTGGGGAGTATTTCCCTAACAATGGCGCTTTGTGGAAACTTCACTTCTGCCCCACTACTAGTAACTCTCTTTATAATGGTAAGTTATTTCATCTTAGGTTTTATGGATGATTACTATAAGGTTCTTAAGAAAAATAGTGACGGGGTTTCTGCTAAAGGAAAATTATTGTGGCAGTTTGGCACAGCGGGACTTGCTACCTATGCTATGCTCCACTTTGACGTTATTGACAGCAAGCTTTACCTCCCTTTTCTTAAAGAACCCCTTTTGGATATTGGCTGGTTTTATGTAGTTTTTGGCTCTTTTGTAATCGTCGGATCTAGTAATGCCGTTAATCTCACTGATGGTTTAGATGGTCTGGCCATTGGTCCAATTATGACAAGTGCTGCAAGCTTAAGTCTGTTAACTTATGTCTCAGGTCATACTGAAATGGCTAATTACCTCTTTATCCCATACGTTGAGGGAAGTGGAGAATTAGCGGTTTTAAGCTTGGCCATAATTGGGGCAGGTGTTGGGTTCTTGTGGTACAACTCGTACCCTGCACAAATTTTTATGGGCGATGTTGGTTCTTTATCTCTTGGCGGAGTTTTAGGGACAATCGCTGTTTTAAGCAAAAATGAGTTTCTCTTTGTAATTATCGGAGGGATTTTTGTGATTGAAGCTGTCTCAGTTATTTTGCAAGTGGGCAGTTACAAGCTTAGACAAAAAAGAGTATTTAGAATGGCTCCTATTCACCATCACTTTGAGTTAAAGGGATGGCCAGAGCCTAAGGTAATTGTAAGATTTTGGATCATTAGTATTTTCTTGGCGCTTCTTTCTGTAGCGACCCTGAAAATGAGGTAAAAATGGAAAGATTTAGAAACAAAAAAATTCTTATTGTCGGTACTGGAAAGACTGGTTTTACTCTGATTAACTTTTTTAATCAGCTAGATTGTGAAATTCGTGTAACGGATATCAAACCGATATTTGACCTAAATAAAGCTGTTAAGAAGCTCAAGAAAATTGAGCCCGCGATTCACATGACTTTTGGTGAGCATCGCGAAGAAGATTTCTTAGATGCAGATGTTGTCGTTTATTCTTCATCTGTTAATCCTGACCTTCCTCAACTTGAGTTGGCACGTCAGAATGGAAAAGAAGTTTATTCAGAGTTTGGCCTGGCCAATAAGCTTTGCCGTAAGCCTATCATTGCAGTTTGTGGCTCTTATGGACGAACCACTGTCGCCCACATGATTGGTTTTACACTCAAACTTGAAGGAAAAAATGTTTTCGTTGGTGGGACTAGTGAAACACCATTTATCGAATACGCGATGATGCCTAATTATGATGAAGTTGATTACGTCATTGTTGAAGTATCTGCTATTCAGCAGCGTCGCCTAGAAAATTTTCACCCAAAGCTTGTTGTCTTCACAAATATTTCAGAACGCTACCCCGAGTCTCACTTTAATTCGGTAGGTGAATATATAGAGACGAAACTTTCAATTATAAAGTCACTCTCTCCTGATGACACGCTCGTTGTGAATTTTGACAGACTCGCAAGCAATACATTTTTTAGAAATGCTAATTGTCAGACCTATTGGTATTCAAGAAAGTCTTTCGTAAAAATGGGGGTTATGAATGAAATTCAAGGGACTCACTTTCACGAGAGAAGAATACATTCAAATATAAATTACCATTCAGAATTTAAAGTAAATGAAATGAGAATCATCGGCCAAAACAATAGAGAGAATCTATTGGCTGCAGTAACTGCATGTAAGGCATTGGAAGTCTCTGATAAGTCGATTCAAAAGTGCGTAGAAAAGTTTCCAGGAATTCCCCATCGTCTTGAGTTTCTCATGGAAAAAAATGGTGTGTGTTTTTATAATGACTCCAAGGCCACTACCATGGAAGAAATGGTTAGAAGTATTAAGTCTTTTAAACAGCCAGTTATCTTAATTGCAGGTGGAAAAGATATTGAAGAGTTGGAGTATGATGCTTACGCTCCCGATACAATTGATAACTCAAGAGTTCTAGTTTTGGTTGGTGAAAGTAAGGAGAGAATGAATCGTGCTCTTCAGGAACATACACAAACTTATATTGTTGGAAGTTTTGAAGAATCCATCCTTTTTGCCTATCAAAAGTCGAGAACTGGTGATGTTATCCTTCTGAGCCCCGGTGCTCCCTCAACAGATTTCTTCAGAGACTATGAAGAGAGAGGAAATTACTACAAGAAGCTCGTTTACCAACTTTAATTTCGTATTATAGTAGAACCTTTTTGTTCACTTTGTTAAAATATTGTCATGGATGACGCATTGGAAGTGATCGATAGAAACCAAAAGTATTTCTTAGGAGTGTTGAGCACTCTTGTTGTGCTTGGCGTAATAATGGTTTACTCCTCTAGTTATATCTACGCCCGTGATATTTACGGGAACAGTTCACACTACTTTTACCGTCAACTTTTCTTTATAGGGATTGGCGCACCATTGTGCTGGGTCATTTCAAAAACAAAGTTATCATTTTGGCTAAAGTACAGTTGGTTCTTTCACTTGATGGTAACTTTGCTTTTGATAGCAACATTTATTCCCGGTTTAGGTAATGAGGTAAAAGGAGCAAATCGATGGCTTTATTTTGGTGGCTTTGGATTACAGCCTGGGGAATTTGTTAAAATTACATCCTTGTTAGTTGCGGTACCATTTTTCGAGGGATTTTTTAAAGTTTCGCCACGTGAAAGAACGGCGCAGGGACTGTTTATTGTTCTCCCGATGTTGGTACTTCTTATTCAACCCGACTTTGGCTCGTTCTCAATATCTTTGGGGCTAGTGGCCGTTGTGTGCTTTCTAAGTTCTTTTCCAAGAAAGTATTTTTATACTTCTTTTGTTGTTGGGGTTTTAGGAATAATACCAATTTTGATATCCCAACCTTATCGTGTACGGCGTCTTTTTGCTTATTTGGATCCATGGAAAAATCCACAAACTTCTGGCTTTCAGATCATCCAATCTTATCTTGCTTTCGCGAATGGATCTATTTTTGGAACTGGTTTGGGCAATAGTAACGAGAAACTTTTCTATCTACCCGAAGCCCATAATGATTTTATTTTTTCTGTAATTGGAGAAGAGCTGGGATTTGTGGGGGTTTTCTCTGTGGTGGCCTTATTTTTAGCTCTTATCTTTTTTGGTTTTCGATTAGTAACGAAGTTGGAAAAGAAGTCTTCGACTATTTTGTCCACAGCAATTATTTTTACGATAGGTTTTCAGGCAACACTCAATATGGGAGTTGTTTTAGGACTTTTACCAACAAAGGGTTTGAACTTGCCCTTCATAAGCGCTGGTGGATCCTCGCTGATTGCCAACTTCATTGCAGTCGGACTATTTTTAAGTGCATTGACTGAGCGCAAAAAGACAATAATTACACACAATTCCTTTGAACAATTTTCAACTTCCTCTAGCTCTTATATAAATGAAGATAAGGAATTTAATCATTCTCCTTCAGGCCGAGGCCCAGGTCAGGGAGAGCTTTTTTAAAGAAGGAAGAACCTTTTGAGACAAGAAAAATCAGATGTAATAGTCCACGTAATTGGAATTGGTGGCATTGGTATGTCTGCTATCGCAGAGGTGCTCATTCGTCTTGGTTTTAAGGTCCAAGGCTCGGATCAAAGCGCCTCTCCAAATGTAGAAAAGCTAAGAGACTTGGGTGCCAAAGTATTTATTGGTCATAAAAAAGAAAATATTAAAGGCGCGACAGTCGTCACTCACTCCAGTGCAGTGAAAGAGGGGAACTCTGAATACGATGAGGCCGTGGCAAGTGGAGTACCCTTGTTGAGAAGGGCCCAAATGTTAGCGGATATAATGAAACTCAAAAAGGGAATCGCTGTTGCTGGTACTCACGGGAAGACGACCACTACAAGTCTTATATCTACCCTTCTAAAAGAAATTGGAGCCGACCCCACTTATATAATTGGTGGTATTGTACATAACCTTGGTGGACATGCTCATGTTGGAAAAGGCGAATACATTGTGGCCGAAGCTGACGAGTCAGATGGAAGCTTTTTAATGTTAAACCCAGTCGCCTCTGTAATTACTAACATTGATAATGATCATTTGGATTACTATGGGAGTGAGGAGGGACTGGAAATAGCCTTTTTTCGCTTTGCTAATCAAATACCCTTTTTCGGTGTTTGCGCGATAAACCTCGAAGATGAAAAATTAAGAAAAATAATAAAAGAAATGGATAAACCTCATGTCACATTTTCAGCTAGTGAGGAATATAAAGAAGCTGATTATTATGCCAATAATATTAAACAATCTCCAGAAGGGGTTGAGTTTAATTTGTTTGTAAGGGGCACAGACAAAGGACTTTTTAAACTTAAAGTACCTGGTAAGCATAATGTTTTAAACGCACTTGGGGCACTTTCAATCTGTATAGAGCTAGGCTTCTCAGAAAAGGGATTACAACAGGCCCTTGGGAAATACTTGGGTGTTGGCAGACGTTTCCAAAAAGTATTCGAGGAAAATAATTTTGAAGTCATTGATGATTATGGACATCACCCAACGGAAATTTTTGAAACAATAAAGACGGCGAGAGAGTCACGAAAAAATAAAGAAATTGTTGTAATTTTTGAGCCACATCGTTACACAAGAACAAAGGCTTGTTGGGCTCAGTTTCTTCACTGCTTTAACAATGCGGACAGAGTTTTTATCGCTCCCATTTATCCTGCAAATGAAGAAGCAATTGATGGAATAAACTCGAGAAGCTTAAGTTCTGATATAAACCAACTTCATCCTAATTTGACAGAGCATTTTGAAAGTTGGGAGACGATTAGAACATTTGTAAAAGAGGCCAAGAGTAAAGATATGCTTTTACTGGCCCTCGGTGCAGGTTCTGTAGGAAAAAAGGTAAAAGAAATTGTCTCTTCTCTCTAGTAATCAAATATCACAAATTCAAAATCAAGATGTAGAAATTACAATAGATGCTGATCTTTCAAAGTTTTCAACGATGAAGTTGGTATGTTTTGGGGACTTAATAAAAGTACGTTCAGTAAGCTCTTTAAAAGATGTTGTATTGATACTTTTAAAAGAAAAGATTTCATATAAGGTGATCGGCTGGGGTGCTAATTTTATTCTTCCCAAAAATCTAGACTTTGCCTTAATAAAACTTGAATTACCCTTTGATAAAAAATCACTAACTATCGATAAAGAAGAATTCACACTTTCTGCTTCAGCACCATTGAATGTCTTAACCTCAATCGCTGCGAAACTAGGCCTTAGTGGTTGGGAAGTTTTCACAGGTGTCCCTGCTAGCTTAGGTGGTGCGATTGCTATGAATGCTGGTACCTCCTTGGGAGAAATTGGTGAACTCATTAAAGAAGTTACAATTTTGCGCTCCAATGGTCATATTGAAAAAGTGCTAATGGATAGTAATTCATTTAGTTACCGAAAGAATCACTTTTTAAACGAAGGTGACATCATAGTAGAGGCCACTGTTCGCCATAACGGTATAAACCAAACGATTGGCGAGACAATAAAGACCTATTTACAAAAAAGAACAGAATCCCAACCTTTAAAGGAAAAAACATGCGGATGTATGTTTAAAAATACGATAACTGAAATAAATGGAAACAGTGTCACTTGCAGGGCGGGGCAATATATAGATATACTAGGATTGAAGGGATTAAGCTCGGGGCATATGAGAATCAGCCCTAAACATGCTAACTTTATGGAAAATAGAGGGATTAGCAGTAGTGAGGAAGTTAAACAACTTGTTAACTTCACTGTAGAAGAGCTTGAATTTCATTACGGAGTCAAATTTGAGACAGAAGTCCATCTTCCTTAGTTCAAAAAAGTTTTCAAGATCTCTTTTGATTCTTGGAGCCTTCATGTTTTTCTTTTTCTCAGGTCAAGAAACAAGCTTGTCTTCTTTAGGACCAGGTCAGAAAGAAAATATTAAATATCGAACAAACTTTGGCTCCTGCCCATCTCGTTCAGCGGGTCAGATGACTTTAAAAATGATTAGAATTTTTGAAGAAACGGGTAGTTTAAGAAGTGTAAAAGAGAAAATCATAAAAAACTCACTCGATGAAAGGCACTTTGTAAGTGAATACAAGGTATCCTTTGATCCTTTGAAAAAAATGTTATTTTTTAATCTAGACTGCCCAACTCCACTGATGAAAGTTCAAATTTATAAAGATAACGGTATTGATTCATATGAAGCAATACTGGTTGATAGCGGTGAGCTTTTTGACCCAACATATGAAGTTTTATTACGAACTGAAAAAAAATTAGAAAGCCCTCTCCCCTATTTGGCCATTCCTGTGGGTGAGCTTGAAGCGGCGACTCAAAAGGAAATAACGCGGGTTGTTGGTAGCTTTGGAGAAGAGTTTAGAAGAAAGATTTCAGAGGTGATTCTTGATGATAAAGGCGACTTAACGGTAATTCTCAGCCTTAAAGGAAACCCAAGTAGTGTGTTTATGGGTCCAGGTGGATGGTTAAAAAAGGCCAAACAGCTCAAAAAAATAGTTAAGTACATGGAATCAAACAAAAAAATCCCTGCAATTATAAACCTTACAAATTCAAAGAAAGTGGTTGTCAAGTTTAATAGCAATCTTTAAAATTTTTATGCATGCTGCTAAATGCAGGATATGCCGACGTGTTAGAATGAATCTAGCAATCTTGGTGAGGAAGGAATCTCATGGAAAGAAATATCATCGTAGGACTCGATGTCGGAACGACAAAAGTCTGCACAATTGTCGGCGTTCAACATTCTTCCACAGAATTAGAAATTATTGGTATTGGAACGCATCCATCACATGGCCTTAAAAAAGGTTCAGTAGTTAATATCGCTAAAACTGTTAGCTCAATTCAAAATTCAGTAGAAGAAGCAAAACTAATGGCGGGTGTAAATATCTCATCAGCAACAATTGGTATCGCTGGTTCACATATCTATAGTTTCAATAGCTCAGGTGTTGTCGCGATTAAGAACGGAGAAATTTCACAACATGATGTAGATAGGGTTCTTGAAGCAGCAAAGGCCGTTGTGATTCCTTCGGATAGAGAGATACTACATGTCATTCCACAAGAGTTTAAAGTTGATAATACAGGTGGCATTCGCAACCCTATTGGTATGTGTGGTGTTCGACTTGAAGTTCATGTCCATGTCGTAACAGGATCAATTAGCTTGATTCAAAACTTAGTAAAGTGTGTTGAAGAAACAGGTATTGAAGCAGCCAATATAACACTTCAGCCAATAGCTTCCTCTCGTTCGGTTTTATCTTCAGAAGAAAAAGACATGGGAGTCGTTCTTGTTGATATTGGTGGAGGAACAACTGATATCGCAATTTGGAAAGAAGGCAGCCTTATACACTCTCAGATTATTCCTGTTGGTGGGAACCACTTTACAAACGATTTAGCAGTGGCACTAAAGGTTCCTCATGCTGAAGCAGAAAGAATAAAAATAAATCATGGTTCTGTTTTAGCCGAAACATTAAATCAAAATAGTCATATTACGGTCCAAGGTATATCTGGCACAAAGTCCAGGGAAGTTCCTTCAAGTTATATAGCGAAAGTTTTAGGCGCTAGGGCAGAAGAGTTGTTTTCTTTAATAAAAGAGCAGCTTGAAGAAAAGCAACTGACAAATGAGATAACCGGAGGCATCGTTCTTACGGGCGGTGGTGCCTTAATAAAAGGTTTACCTGAGTTAGGGGAATACATAATTGAAAAGCCGACAAAAGTTGGTTACCCAGCTCCATTTGGTGGTATGACAAATATAATGCAAAACCCAAAGTATTCTACAGTTTTAGGATTACTTTTAGAAAGTTGTAGTACACAAAATAATAATAACAGTAAGATTAATAACCAAAAATTTAAGGAAGCGGATATCGTGAGTCGTCTAGGTGACTCTTTAAGGTCTGTTTTTAAAGAAATTTTTTAATAATTCAAGGGGGAATTATGTTTGAAATTTCAAATGATGAAAAAGCCACATTTGATCAAGGCGCAAAAATTAAAGTAATCGGTATTGGCGGAGGCGGATGTAATGCCGTTAATACAATGATTAAGTCAGGACTATCTGGTGTTGAGTACATTGTTGCCAATACAGATTCTCAAGCTCTTAAGGCAAGTCATGCACCAACAAAAGTGCAACTTGGTACTGAGATAACGAAAGGTCTTGGGGCTGGAGCTAATCCAGAAGTCGGTAGAAAGGCCGCATTAGATGAATATGAAAAACTATCAGAGGTTCTTGAAGGTGCCGATATGGTTTTTATTACCGCAGGTATGGGCGGTGGTACTGGTACAGGTGCCGCACCAGTTATAGCAAAACTCTGCAAGGAGCTCGGTGCTTTAACAGTTGGTGTAGTAACAAAACCTTTTCTTTTTGAAGGAAAGAAACGCTTTAAACAAGCTGAAGCTGGAATACAAACGTTAGAAGAAAATGTTGATTCTCTAATTACAATTCCAAATCAAAGGCTTCTGTATATTGCGGGAGATAGCTTATCGCTAGTCGATACATTCAAAAAAGCGGATGAAGTGCTACTAAATGCCGTAAGAGGTATTTCAGACTTAATTAATTATACTGGCCACATTAATGCTGACTTTGCTGATGTGAAAACAGTAATGAGTGGTAAGGGTCTTGCCCTTATGGGAACTGGGGTTGCGACTGGTCCAGATCGTGCCATTAAGGCAGCGACAGAGGCCATTAGTTCACCACTACTTGAAGATGTAACAATTGATGGTGCGACAGGAATTATCATTAATATTACAGGTAACTCTTCACTAACCATGCATGAAACTAATGAAGCTGTTACTTTAATTATGGAAGCTGCTGATGAAGACGCTGAAATTATTTTTGGGACTGTAATAGATGACGATATGGAAGAGGATATCAAGGTAACGGTTGTTGCTACAGGCCTTGGTGGACTTGAAAGAGTAAAAACAACTCATAATGTAAGAATGTCTCCACAGTTAACACCAACTCCAACTGAAACGAAAAGTCAGGTTGAGGTTAGAAGTGTTGTTGAGTCACCAGTTTATGAGGAGCCGGTCAGAGAACAGGTCGAGGAAAACGAGTTTCGATTAAATCGGGAAATTCAAGAGACACAATCTGCTCAAGAATATAGACAACCGCAAAGAGAGGAAAAACCCTCACATCTTATGGAATCAATAAGAAACGCGGCAACACAATATTCGACAGAGGGCCGTGAGCCCCAAAGAGAAGAAAGAAAAGAAAGTAATTGGGAAAATAGCAAAACAACTTCTCGCGCGAAAAGCATTGCTGAAAAGCTGGGCTTTATAAACTTCGATGAAGAAGAGCTAGATACACCAACTTACTTACGCAAAGAAGAAGAAGAGCAAAGAAGAGAAGAACGTCCAAGAACACTGGACATTTAATTTTTTAAAATTCCCCCGACAGGCGGTCCTTTTATAGGGCCGCCTTGTTTTTTGGGATTAGACGATAGAAGTCGTAACTTTCACGACAGGCTTAACACCGATTAGATCTACAAAAAGCTTTCTCGACTTTATACGAACTTCCTCTGAAAAATTACCGTTTGGCCGATAGTTTTTTCGAATTAACATTTCTATATTTTTCAGGAAATGATCTTCCGGGTATGTTTCAGGATAAGAAATTCCTTGTACATGGCATTTAAAATCCAACAAACCGGACTTGTTACCAACAACAACAATCCCCACATAACCACCTTCAGCAATTTTTCGCCGCTCTTTAATCGCATCTCTGGAGAATTCAATCGCTTTACCGAGAATGATTTTAGGTGGTTGTTCTTCTCTTTGACCGGTAATATTTGATTCAAAATTAAATTCATTAAAATTTAAAATCTTAAAAGATTTTATGTTCTTATTTTTTGTGAGTATCCATTTGTTATGCCTTTCGAGAAAAAAACCTTCACCATGAATTGGGATATAGACATCAGGTTTAAAATTATCGAAAACAATCTCAAGATCTTCTTTACCTGCGTGTCCCGATGCGTGAATAAGGTCATCGCCAGAAGTAACAACCTCTGTACCAAATCGACTGAGCTCATTTAAACAAAGAGAGATTTTCTTTTCGTTTCCGGGGATCGCCTTACTTGATAGAAGAAAAATATCGCGTTCGTTTGGCTTAAAAAAGGAGTCTTGTCCAAAAGAGACTCTTCGAAAGGTACTTCTAAAATCACCTTGGCAGCCACTAACGATTATAGTTAGACGATCTTTATTAACATCTACATCACCGCAGTCGTAAAAAACATCAGGCGACTCAACTATCCCAACGTCAAATGCGGTTTGCCAGTAGTTTTTCATGGACCGTCCATACAAGACGACCTTTCTATTGGCATTTTTACTACTTTCGTAGATGTTTTTAAGGCGATGTATATTTGAACTAAAAGTGGTTATGAAAACCCGTTGATGATTGCTTTGTAGATATTTATCAAGTGAAGGGAGTAAATCGTTCTCAGAATGGGTTTTAGTTTGTCGACTGGTGATGTTTGTTGAGTCGGCCATTAGGATTTTCTTAGGACTCCCCCTGCTAAGTTTTTCTAGTTTTTTAAAGTCAAAATATGGCTCGTGCTTGTTCTTATCATCTACTTTAAAGTCACTAATATAAAAAACACAAGTTCCAGTGTCTTTGTTCTTTAAGAAAATACCAAACGTATCTGGAATACTGTGATTTACCTGTATGTAATCAACTTCAATGTTGCCAAAAGGGATGGTCTCAGAAATCTTGGTGCTTAATTTAAATTTTAACTTTCTTGGAAAGAACTCAAACTTGTTTTTAATTAATTGAGCCGCAAAAGGGGGCGCATAGATTTGAATATCAGGAAACTTCTCAACCAAGTGCGCGAGAGCTCCGATGTGATCCTCGTGACCATGGGTGATAATGATGGCTTGAGGACGCTGAAGATTTTCAAAGTTTGGAATAAGGTATCTAATTTCAAAAGTATCTTCATAGGGAAATAGGATGCCACAATCTATAATGAAACTACCGCTCTCACAGGTAATTTCCATCATGTTACTACCAATTTGGCCGAGGCCACCAATGGGACAGATCGAAAAGCTCATTTAATTGGGGCCATGTGAAAGGGTGGATAGTGTTTCTCTCTCAAGGTTAATATATGAAAGATCGTTGTTTATTTTAGCCGCAAGGATTTGTGCCGCAACATCTGTTTCTTCACCAACCACAAAATCTGCAAATTGTTTTTGTGGCTCTAAAAATTTTTGATACATTGGTCTTACGGTTTCATAGTATTGGTCGATAACAGACTCTAGACTACGTCCTCTTTCCTGGACGTCTCTATTGAGTCTTCTCGTAAACCTAATGTCACTATCAACATGTAAAAAGACTTTTATATCCAGCATATTGCGAATCTCGTTATCGAAGAGGGTAAAAATACCTTCAAAGAGAACAACACCTGTGGCCTTCGTTGTAACACTCTCTCCTGTTCGACTTGAACTTTTAAAGTCATAAACGGGACTATTAACATCCAAGCCTTCTTTGAGGCTGGTGAGATGGTTTCTTAGTAATTCCCAGTCAAATGCTTCGGGATGATCAAAGTTGGGTTTTCTTGATTTGGTGAAATGTCTTTCTGGTTGTACTGGTAAATAATAACTATCCATGTGGAAAAGAGTTATGGGCTCATCTACTAAGTTAATTAGCTTTTTTGCAAAGGTTGTTTTGCCTGAACCTGAACCGCCTGAAATACCGATAAGCTTGATCATAAATGCTCCTGATTTCTTATACTTATCCCACAGATAACTGATCAATAAAAGGACGACCTATGAAAAGTTAAAAACTTTTCATAGTGACGTCTCTTTAAACACTAATCTTGCTAGATAAGGTGTTGAATTCTTTATATTGGAGACCTCGTGGAATACATCTATATTGTGGCAGTAAAAAAGACCGGCCAAAACCTTGGAGTTGAGGCGATGGATCAGCTTGCTCTTAAGAAGTTTGAGTCGTCTGGAAAGATAGATTTTAATTTAGATGAAGAGGCCGTAGATGAAATTCTCGGTAAAGACGCTTATTGTGGTGGTGATATCCCTGAAGAGGTTTTGCTCAAATTAGAAGAAGCAATGGCCAAAAACATTAGTCCGAGCTTTTATTGGGAAGACGAAGCCTTAGCAAATGCCTTTGGCGATCATATGGTTGAACTTGGCTGTGAGGTAGAGATTACGCAAGAAGAGAAAAGTGACTGGAATAAAAGTTGGAGGAAGAGCTTCTCTGAAATAGTAGTTACAAATGACTTAAAAGTTGTTCCCTCCTGGGAGATGGGAGAAGATTCATCTCAAGAGGTTTATATATATCCTGGAATGGGCTTTGGAACCGGGAATCACGAAACCACCTACTTATGTTTAAAAATATTTTCTGAACTAAGAGAGACATGGGGTGAAGACCTAGAGTGCTTAGACTTTGGTTGTGGCAGTGGCATACTGGGGATTGCGGCGATGAAGCAGGCCAATGCTCGGGTCGATTTTGTTGATATTGATAAGGATGCACTCGATAACTGTCTAATGAACTTAAACTCTAATAGTTATCAAAATTATCGAGAGGGACATGGTTTAATTTTAAGGGATCGATACCAGGTTAAAAAACCATATTCTCTAGTTTTTGCAAATATCTTAGAAAATATATTGTTAGAGGAGTATTCAGTTTTGAAAAATTCTGTCTTAAACGAAGGCCACTTGATTGTATCAGGCCTTTTAAGTGGTCAAGAGAAGGCCATTATTGAAGCCTATGTGGATTTTAATTTGCTTAAAACTGAAACTAGAGGTGATTGGGTCGCTTTATTATTTCAAAAGGCTTGATGATGAATTTCTTTACTGACGAAAATCTTGCTCTTAACTCCATTTGGAAAGTTCAGGATGAACAGTTTCATCATTTTAAAAATGTATACAGAGGAAAAGAGCAATCAAAAGTAAAAATTTTTAATGGCAAAGGTGTTATCTATTACGGAACCGTGAGTAACATCGAAAAGAAGTCGCTAGGGATTTTAATAGAGCGCGAAGAAGCCGTCTCTAAAAACGAAGGTGTTAAGCTTATTCTCGGCGTTCCCAAAAAGGAATATCTTGAATCAATTATTAAATCCTCCATTCAGGTAGGAATATCAAAAATAGTTTTGATTAATACAAAGTTCTCTCCATATAAATTTAAAAACTCAGATCGCATAGAAAAGCTCATTCGTTCATCCATTACCCAGAGTGAGAACCCGTGGATGCTAGAGATCGTTGAATTAAAAGGCCTTAGCGATGTCGATTCCTTAGAGGGACAAAAATGGGTATTTACTACTGAAATGAGTGACGTGAATGATGAGCCTCCTGGAAGTATGCCAGATTATATATTTGTTGGGCCTGAGGGAGGTTTCCATCAAGATGAGTTGGTGGAGATGGCGAAAATAAAGAATATAAGTTTCGTACGTTGCCCAACACCTATAATGAAAGCGGAGATAGCTGTGCCATATTGTGCAGGTTTTGTTTCCTCTCTCGCGCCAAGCGTTAACCAACGTTAGTTTACTGCCATTTCGAAATGTGTCATTATTGATATAGACACAATTTAGGAGACTTATGGAAACCCATAATAGTGAAGCTGGAAAATCTCAAATTACTCTAAACTTAGATGAATTTGATATTGATTCTTATGACTTTAAGCCAGTTACTAAGGGGCTTGGTTTTCATGATCCATTGGAAAAGGGAACAAATCCAAGAGTGTCTAGGGTACCGAATAGAATTGAGACAAAGACCTCTACCCTTGCCAGTAGCAACAGCTATTCAAAGAAGACAGTTAATCACCTTCAAAATACACCAATATCTGTAAGTGACCCAAGCCTAATGAGTGGAATTGATGCTCTTTATGGGAGCGCTATTTCCGAGACACAAAAGCCAGTAAGCGACATTAAAAAGAAAAATAATAAAATAAGTCTAAAAGAAGCCAACTTTTCAGAAATGATAGGTTCTTACTTAATTGACGTAACTTTAATTCTATTCATTACTCTTATTCTATTCGTAAGCTTTTTTGCCTTTGCTTTTAAAATGCTTCAAGGAGAAATGGTAATTAACTTTCTAGTGGTATCGATGCCATATGTTGGAATAATTGCGAGTCTTATTTATCTAACCTACTTTTCGTTACTAGAGCCAGTGGGAACTGTTGGGAAGAAGATATTTGGTCTTGGATGTTACCTAACAGGTACAACCAAAAGAACGACTATAAAGAACTCTTTCTTAAGAGCGTCCATCAGTCTCCTCTCTCTTCCGTTATTGGGAGCACCGATGATTTTGGACTTTCAAGGAAAACTATCTGATACCAGTGTGTTGAAAAAGAAAAAATGAAATTAAGTGATAAAACTCTTCGTTTTTTAAAAGATAATAAAGAAAAAAAAATTGTATTTACGAATGGCTGCTTTGATATATTACATACGGGTCATGTAACTTACTTAAAAGAAGCTCGCGCACAAGGTGACCTACTCTTTGTCGGCCTAAATTCTGATGCTTCAGTAAAACGACTTAAGGGTGATAAAAGACCGATCCATTCTCAGGAAGAAAGAAAATATATATTAGAAAACCTCAAACCAGTCGATTGCGTTGAAATATTTGAAGAAGACACACCTTTAGAATTGATCAAGGCGATTAACCCTAGCGTCCTTGTAAAGGGTGGAGACTGGCCAGTTGATCAGATCGTTGGATATGAACATGTTCTTGCCAATGGCGGAGAAGTAAAAAGCCTTACCTTTGTAGATGGGTTCTCAACTACGGGTACCATCGAAAGAATTTTATCTTTAAAATAATAGTCTAAAAATCTCAACCTATTAAAATCACGTTTTACCCGACCGACTAAAACGGTTAAGTACCTAAAATAATAGGAAAATACTTCCCTTTTTTCATTAATAAATTTCCTGACCTCCCGATACAACTTTTGCAACTTGTGGGGAGTTGCAATTTAAAACCTCAACATGGTCGTTGAGTAAACAAGACAAGGAGGGTTTCTATGTTACGAGGAGATTAGTATGGGTTTACGAATTGCAACAAACATTCAGTCATTAGCTGGCCAAAGAAGTTTAAATCAAGTTAAGAGGGAGCAATCTTCTTCTTTAGAAAAATTAGCTTCTGGTTCCAGAATTAACAAGGCCGGAGACGATGCGGCTGGATTGGCGATTTCAGAAAAGATGAAATCTAATATCCGCGGTGTAAAACAGGCCACAAGAAATGCAGGAGATGGTATCTCTTTGATTCAGACAGCTGAAGGTGGAATGAATGAGGTTAACAATATCCTTATTCGTCTAAGAGAGCTTTCAGTACAATCTGCGTCAGATACTATTACTGATAAGGAGAGGGTTTACTCTGATATGGAATTTCAACAACTCGTTACAGAAGTAGAAAGAATTGCGACATCTACGACTTTTAACGAAAAGCAGTTGCTTTCAGGTGAGGGCGACTCTATGGAGTTTCAAATTGGGATTCACAATGTTGAAGCAAATGATCGAATTAAATATCAACCTGGTGATACTTCGGTAAAAGCAGGTGATTTAGGAATTGATAGTTTGAGTGTTTCATCAAAAGTATCATCTCAAGAAAACCTTGAAGTGTTAGATGGAGCAATTACCAAAGTGAATACAAGCCGAGCAACATTAGGTGCTCTACAAAATAGACTTCAGTCGACAGTTAGAAACTTAGAAGTAAAGTCTGAGAATCTATCTGGAGCGAATTCTAGAATTAGAGATACTGATATTGCAGAAGAGTCAGCGAATCTGGCAAAGGCGAACATCTTGGCAGCTTCAAGTACTTCTGTTCTCGCTCAGGCAAACAACTCAAACGCTGGAGCATTGCAGCTAATTGGCTAATACGTTTAAAATTCAAAAATACTAAAACACACAGAAGGCCCCTAGAATTAGGGGCCTTTTTTATTTTTAAGCATATCCTTATAGACATTTTTCATACAAAAGCTCCGAAAACTAGCCCCTATTTCTAAATTAAGCTCCAGAATCAAAAATGAAGCCAACTTTTTATAGCCCTTAACCTATTGAAATTATTTCAATAGTTGATTTTTTTCATCAATTACTTGACTCGGAAACTAAAGAAATAACCGACTGCGTCGATAGGTTATTTGTCTGACACAACTGCTCAGGCATTTATAAAAACAGCCTCTAGGGTACTTGGGGCATATTAAGGAGTAAAAAATGGGCTTAAGAATTTCAACGAACGTAGCTTCACAGAGCGTTCAGAAAAACCTGAAAGAAGTTTCTAACAAAGCAAACGCATCACTAGAAAAACTCTCTAGTGGAAAAAGAATCACCAAGGCGTCAGACGATGCTGCTGGGCTTGCGATTGCCACTAACTTAGAAGCACAAACAAAGGGTCTACGTCAGGCGACAAGAAACGCTAACGACGGTATTTCACTGATTCAAACTGCTGAAGGTGGCTTAAACGAGGTTTCAAACATCCTAGTGAGGATGAGAGAGCTTACGATTCAATCTTCATCAGACACGGTTGGTGAAAATGAGCGAGGCTTCCTCGACAAAGAATACCAACAGTTATCGACTGAAATAGATAGAATAAGTAACTCAACCACATTTAACGGCTCACAGCTTTTAAATGGTGAAGGTTCAGGACAAATGGACTTCCAAGTAGGCGCTTTTGCAGGCGAGCAAAACAGAATTACATTTGATTCTGCAGAGACAAATGCATCGACAAGTTCCATTGGGGTTTCTGGCTCAGGGGTTGCCGATAAGAGTGATGCACTTGATTCAATTTCAGTGTTAGATGAAGCCATCAATACGGTATCAGGCCAAAGAGCAAACCTTGGTTCAATTCAATCGAGACTTAGTTCAACGGTATCTAACCTAGAAGTACAAACAATAAATCAAGATAGTGCCAGATCAGTTATCCAAGATGTGGATGTAGCTGAAGAATCTGCAAAACTAGCTTCGAACACAGTGGTTAAGCAGGCAGGTATTGCAACTTTAAGTCAAGCGAATGCACTTCCAAATAGCGCCCTTAGATTAATTGGGTAATGAGAGAACTGGGGGAAGGTGGAATCACCTCCCCCCTTTTTTTTAAAACAAATACTAAAATAAAAAATAAATAAGTTTTACATATATATTTTGGGACCTTTTAGTTTTGAGCAATGACTATCTGATCCCATTAAGCCCATCCTCCCTAGCAAGGCCCTTTGCTGGGGAGGTTCCTTGGGGCTTTTTATCTGATACAATATAGATTATGAAGTTTGTTTGTATCTCAGATGTCCATATTAAACTGTCGGGTGATTTACCGGCAAACCTCTTCCTCAAATATTTAAAAAGTTCTCAGACAAAAGAATCAGACACTGTTTTTTTGTTAGGTGATATCTTTGATCTTTTAGTTGGTGGTCACGAAGAGTATATAGAGAAACATCAGGAAATATTCGATGAAATAATTCGCTTAATAAGTGAAGGAAAAAGGTTCTACCACTTTGAGGGGAATCATGATTTTCATTTTGAGAAGCTAATTTCGGCCTTGTTAAAAAGAAATGATTTACCAAGAGAAAAATGGGTGTATTTGAAAAAACCTCTGGTGCTTGATGTGGGTGGAACAGCGACATTATTTGCTCACGGTGACGAAATAGAAATTGAGAATTTAAATTATAAAATCTATAAGTCCTTTATTAGAAGCTCTATAATTAAAATTTTGGCGAACTATGTGGTTCCTTTTCGAATTGTTGATAGTATTGGCCAAAATGCCTCAAAAAATTCTCGAGAAAGAAATGTTAAGAGTTATTCAAGTGAAACCAATGAGTACGTGAGAGATAAATTTAGACGATCATTTAAAACCGCCCAAAAGAAATATGGTGTAAAAGATGTTATTTGTGGCCATAGCCATTGCCTAGATAACTATAGAGAAGATGGATTATATTTAAATAATGGATTTTTTCCAGCTACTAGAACCTTTACTTATTATGATGGGAATAACTATCACCAGGTCGTTATAGACCAGCCAATTGATTAAGCACTTTTTCTCTGTCTGCGCCACTTTTGTTTTCCACAAAGCTTATAGTACGAACACTATTGTCAGACTCGAAACTCTTCTTATCGACAAAGATGATTTCATCAACAGATTTTGCAATCTGAGCAAGGTGAGTAATCGCCAATACCTGGCTTTTTTGACTAACTTTTTTAAGGGCTTTGGCGATCATAACGGCAGTCTCACCACCAATTCCAGTGTCTATTTCGTCAAAAAAGAAGATGCTTATAGAATCTTCTGCGGCCACTATTTGTCTAAGGCATAGTAGAATTCTTGATAACTCCCCACCACTTGCAATGTCCTTTATCTTATAAAAACCTTCTCCTGGATTAGTTTCGGCAGTAAAGGTAAGGGTTGTAAGGCCATTTTTATTAAATGATTGAGACTTATCGATATTAATCTTAAATGAAGCCCCTGCCATATTGAGGTGGTCAAGTCCTTCCGTGATTAACTTTGAAAGTTTGGTAGATTCAACCACTCTTTTCTTATGAAGCTTGTTGGCGATTTTATAAAGTTCCCCTTCAAGGTGTGATACTTCATCTCTCAATTGAGCTAGTTTTAGCTCTAGCTTTTCCAACCCATCTAACTCTTCTTCAAATTCGCCTTTAAGAATGGCTAACTCTGCGGTTCCAACATTAAATTTTCTCTTTAGTTTTTGATAAGAGTCTAGTTCTTCGAGTATCGTGTCTAATACAAGTTCATCTTCAGATGACACTTCTTTTCGAGAAATCTCATAAGCAAAATCTTCAACAGCAGAAAGTAAATTAGAAAATTCTTCAATAAGCTTATCTTCAAAAAGTCCATTACCAGAATTTAAAGATTTTTCTACACTCTTCAAGCAGTCAAGTGCGTTGTTATCTCCATTTGAAAGGGCTTGCTGTATATTAGAAAGAGTTTTTGAATGCTCTTCTTTATTTAATAGTTGGACCTTGAGCGTAATAAGCTCCTTTTCTCTTTCCATAGATGGGGAAAGATCCTGAAGCTCTTTTAATTGAAAATTCAGATAATCTTCACGTTGTTGTTTTTCTTTAATTTTAAGTTCTAGAAGCTGAGTATCTTGGATTAATTTTTGATAGTAATTAAATTGTTTATCGTATTCTTCTAGCTTCTCTCGATTATTTGCGAATTGATCTACTAAATATAGTTGATAGTCAGGGTTTCCCAGCTTTTGATTTTCAAATTGCCCAACAAGGTCCACAAAGGTCTTAGAAAAGGTGGTGAGTACACTGACTGGACAACTCATGTGATTCAAAAATGCTTTTGATTTACCATTTTGATAAAGAACTCTCTTGATAACAACTTCATTATTTTCATCTATCGGAAAACCCTGCTGATCAAAATATTTTCGAATACTTTGGTTGCTTACCTTAAAGACACCTTCAATAACGGCACATTCAGTATCTTTTCGAATAAGTTTCTTATCAGAACGAGCTCCTAGTAGAAGTTGAAAGGCATCAAGGATTAAGCTTTTTCCACTACCAGTTTCTCCGACAATTCCATTAAATTGGGGATGGAAATCTATGTTTTGATTTTCAAAGGTAGCAAAGTTTCTAAGGGTAATTGTTTTTAGAAAAAGTCCTGAATCCATCATAATGACCTTCCACCATAGGTGAATTTTTCTTTTAATGTTTGAAAATATGTTCTTTGTGGATTTGCAATAATTTTTACATATCGAGTCGTACTTTTGGATATCGTAATAACGCTTCTCTGTTCGGCCTCTTTCAATTCCTGTCCATCAAGCGTAACAGTTACTGCATCTGTTTTAGAGGGGATTCTTATCAGTAAGGTTTCTTTGTCATTAACAACGATTGGTCTATGAGTCAGACTGTGTGGGCATATAGGCGTTAACACAAGTGCACTTACTTCTGGATTAATAATTGGGCCACCTGCCGCAAGCGAATAGGCCGTACTTCCTGTGGGGCTAGAAACAATAAGCCCATCACCACTTAAGTTATAAATATGTTCCTGAGTATTTTCTACAGCAAAAGAAAACATTCTACTGATATCATTTTTACTAATAACTAAGTCATTTAAAAAGTGGGTCTCAAAAACCTTCTTCTTTCCCTTATGAATCTGAACTTTGAAAAGCGGTACTTTGTTAATGACACAATTTCCATTTATAATTGAAGAAAGACCTTCAAAGAACTCTGATTTAGAAAACTCTGTAATAAAACCTAGGTTACCCATGTTAACGCCGAAAATAGGCGCGGAATTTTTCTCAGATAGTCGACCAAAGCCCAATAGAGTTCCATCCCCGCCGAGGGTAATATTTATATCCATTTCCTTGTGAAGTTTATTTAAGGGAAGAAATTGAATACCCTTAAGGGGGCTTTTGAAAATCTTCTTAATCCTTTCCTCTTCAAGTTCAGAAAAGTAAATGGAGATTTTTCTTCTTTTAAGCCAACTACATAGATTAGGAAGCACACTAGTGTACTCTGTAATAATTTGGGGCTTAAGGATAATACCGGCTTTAGAGATATTAACTTTCGTCTGTTTCTTTTTTTGTGCCAAGATCCTTTCCTCTAATAAAAACTTCTATGGCCTCATTCAAATCTTCAAACGGTTTGCTTAAAACAGTGCAACCATACTTGGCTGCGCGCTGAAGTACCTGAGGAGAGCTGTAGGCTGTTATTATAATAAACTTTTGACCGATTTCGCTAATGCTATAGCGCTCTTTGCTGTCTTCAATAACGTCAAACCCACTAACGTCTTGCAGCATGAGGTCGCAAATAATTCTATCGAATGACTCTTTCTTAATAATTTCAACAGCTTTGTTGCCCGTTGGTTCCCAAACTACAAGACAGCCTTTTTTTTCCAAAAGCTTTTTAAGTGATCTTGCAATTAAGGGCTCGTCTTCCACAATTAAAATTTTCATAACTATTCTAAGGGTAAGCTTATTGTAAAGGTTGTTCCAGCATCAATATTGTCTTTGAAATAAATTTCACCATCTAGCTTCTTTAATAAGCTTTTGCAGATAGCAAGGCCTAGGCCTGTACCAGCATCCTTGGTTGTAATGAAGGCTTCAAATAGACGATCTTTGAGCTGATCGGGTATTCCGGCACCATTGTCAGAAACACTTATTTTAATAGCTCCATTTTCTTTTTTGACCAATATTGAAATTAGTCCGTTACGCATTTTCTCAGGAGTGAAATGATCAGTGAGTGCCTGTGCTGCATTTATTATAAGGTTAAAGAAAACTTGAGATATCCAGGTTGGATTTGAATAAAGAATGAGTGGGTCCTCCTCAGACTCAATCAATTTCCTGATACCTTTGGTCTCCGACTTGGTGAGAATGATTGTTTCTTTAAGCAGGTTAATTAGGTCAAACTCTTTAAAATTATCTTCTTCTTGATATAAGTTACTGAAGTTTTTAATGATTGTTTGGCAGCGATCACTATTGGTTTTAATATCCTGTATTGTTTCTTGAATTTCTAAATCTAAACTTTCATTGTTAAAAATATCGGCGGCAAGAGAGAGTCCAAATAAAGGATTACTTAGTTCATGCCTAAGAGTATTTAGAAGTTCTCCAAGAAGAGAAACTCTATAGAAGTGGTATAAGTCAGTGTCCTCGCGAGCCTCTCTGTTAAAATAGAAGCGGAGGATGTTTTTACCAAAAAGCTCTCGTTCTAAATATTGAAAGTCCTTTAAACCACTTTCTTTAAATGTTTCGAAGGTCTCATTTTTAAAGAGGAAGCTATCACTTCTGTTTTTAATACTTATTGGGAAATTAATATTTTCTAAGACATCGATAAGATTGGAGATTTTATCATCTTGTGAAGATCGTCTTAAAATAGCATTTAATACAGGATCAAGATGTAAGGTGACTTCATTGAAAACCTTTAGCTCTTCAACAGAAGGGGGGAGAAAGTCATTCCGACCGAGAATTAAGATAATGTTATAGCGACTACCACTAAAAGATTTTGCGAGAAAGCTACCAATTGCTTCGACCTGTGGGTTGTTTAAACTTTGATTTGTGAAGACCTTGCTTTTGGATTTTTTAATACTTTGAAATGCTTTATTGAACTCTTCAACATTGAAGCGCTTGCTTGTCGACTTGTTTCCAGCGGAAGAAAAATTACTATTTGCAAAAGCCTGCCCTTTCTCATGAGCTAGAATCTGGCAGACTGTATAGCTTTTAAAAACTTGGAGGGTCAGTAAAAAGCTAGGAAGACTTTGGAGATTGTGAATAACGTTATAAAGTTCTCTGACCTGGTCTTCTTCAAAATACCTTCTAAGGAGACTGTTCTTTTTTTCGAGTCGATCAATACCTTTTAGATGGCCTAAAAACTTCTTTCTAAATTGAGAATAGCTTTTTCGACTCTTATCTAGGTGATCCAGGTTCTTATCTAATATGGTCTGATAGCGATCCAGTATTGGGCTGGACCAGGATGCGAAACAGGCCAGTTGTTCTGGGGCTATTTCGATAGCCTGGTTTTTTGAAGTAAGTTTGATTTTTTCGGATTTGGTAAGGTCTAGTTCAAGATCAATGATCTTACCAAGTCTATTGTTAAGACTAGATAATTCCTTGGAGAACTTTTCAAAGCGTCTAGAAGCTAAACTTTTAACTTCTTTATGCTTGGGATAATCTTGATCTTCCACTGAGTGAGATTATCTATTAATTCATACTCGAGCAAGTCACAAAGCATGATGATATCATTTTTCTCTCTTGCCGGTATAAGAGCCTTAAGGACTGATAAGAGGTGAATATCTAGTTTTTGAATATCCTCGGAGACATCTAATTTACCACCGTATTTTCTTTTAAGAGTAGAGTGAATTTTAGAAAAGAGTTGCACGTAAAGATCTAATATATCAATCATCTCACCAAATTCGAAATTGGCCTTTTCGGTCTCATTGCCTTGGTAAAACGTAACCATTTCTTTAACTTTATCAGTAAGAATGTCTATGTAATCATTACATGAGTCAACAGCGTCAAAGGCAAGCTCAACTGAAGTTTGCGTTTGAAAGTTAATTTTATCAAATTTGTTAACGTTCTCTTTTGAGATATCTAGGCCATCTTCGAAGGGAATTGTTTGATTGTCGACTTCCAAATTAATGAGAACAGTTTCTCTTTCCATTTCTTGATCAAATAAATGGTCAATAACTTCACCAAGACTTTCGTTGTTATCAAACTTTCTTTTGATTGGGCAGTTATTAAGAGTTAGGTCTGTCATGCGTTACCTTCCTTGGTAAATTCTTGTTTGTTTTTTCTACCTTCTGTAGAACCAACAGTATTATTAATGAGTTCATATAAGAGTGAACAAAGCACAGAGTTATCGTTGTGAACAAGGTAATTAGATTCACTTATTTCGACGACATTTTCTCCATATAAATTGGATTTAATAACTTTATAGAAGTCGGTGATAGGCCGAAGTTCAGGGTAGGCATTGTTTAGTAGGTCCATCAACTGGTCAATTTCTTGAACCTTGTTGCCAAGTTCTTTGATTTTTTCGACAGATGGGTTGTTGCCTGAAATTTCGACAATGACATCTTTAGAATACTTTTTACCGAATTCACAAAGTTGAAAAAGTTGCTCGATACCACTATTGATATGATTTAGTTTATCGAATACTTTTTGATCTATTTTGGGAAATGAGAGAACTTCTTCCACTTCTTCCATCTTGTAAGTAAGGGCGACCTTGTAAATATCTCTAATAATTTCTTTAAATGTCGCTGTTTGGTCACCGATGTTTTGTGCTGCATACCACCCAGTATTAGATGGACCAAATCTATGGATAGATAGTGAGTCCAAGTGAAAGGGGCTCACCTTACTTTTTAAATTTTCATAATTGATATCATCCTCAGTAACGAAGCCGCGAATAACCTCCGTTACTGCTTGGTATGATAGGTCTGCGTGGCATTGGAAAAAACTACATTCAGTCTTTGGAAAGCATGGAAAACACTTCGTCTTTGGGCTTAAGACAAAAGAGTTGGGCCCATATGGAGTTGTTTCAATTGGTCTAACAGTCCCCATAGAAATTGTTAGTGTTGCGAGGCCAGCTTCTTTTGCAAGATGGCCTAACGCTGAGTCATGACCAACAAAGTGAGAACAACTCTTAAACTCATGAAAAACCTCCTCAATAGATAGCTTACCTACTAAGTTTTGAATTCTGTCTTGGTATCTTTTCATGGAAGGATTTTTGAGAATTTCAGCGGCCATTTCAGCTTCTTTTTGGCTTCCAAAAATCTTTATGGAAACACCTTCTGATTCTTTCAAAAGTTTATAAAGAACCTCGCTCCATTTTTGTGGCTTCCAGTATTTCTTTTCTTGGCTAGCAAAGGGATGGAGAGCTATGGTCTCTGGTGACCCAACAACTCTCTCTGCATGTTCCCAGTTTTGGCGATGCTTAAGCCCTAAGATGTTCTTAGAAATATCTACTAGATGGAATGGACAATTCGGTCCTCCCATCACCATAGAGTAGACTAACTGGCTCCATTGATCATTTACTCGCGTTTGATTGTGCTCATCGATATGTGTGCCAAGAATATTTTTTGCTTTAATTAGACTCATTAAATAATTGGAAGTCTCACAGAATGATAAATTTATAAGTACATCTATCCCCTGCAGTTGAGGCTGATTAAGCCAGTCGTTAAGTCCCTCTAAATACTTCCCCAAATTGTCGTCACTGGCCTGTAGTAACTCATCACGATTAATTAGAATGATCTCATCAAATGATTTCTCTAATAAAAACAATAGCGGTGTGGCAAAGTCTGATCTAGCTATTAACTTAACCTTAACGTCAGGGTGCTGTAGTTTTAGATCGGTTACGGCTTGATGAGTTTGTATTAAGTCACCTAGCCTTGTTAGTTGTACTACTCCAAATGTTCCCTCAGTTTTCACCAGACTTATCCTTTATTAAACTTAGTCCAAATAAAAAAACAAGATCCTCTGGAGGAATTTGAACCTGATTTTGAAGCTTCTCTTCAACTTCTTTTAGTCTTTTAACTACATCGTCTTTCATAGTTGACCTTCATTTCTGATTTCTGATCTTCTTTGGATGCTTTTGACACCATAGCCGATCTCTTCGCAAGTTTTGTATACGGATAATGATTTTTGAAGATTATCTTTTAGTGTATAGAGTAGAGCTTCAACTTCTTTAAAGTTCGACTCTAGTGAGTCCGAGTTGAGTGATTCAATTTGGGCCCTAAAGACGAGAGCTGGAAGAGCTGCGAGATTCCTGTCAAAACATCTAGATAATAATTTTTCCAGAGCTTCAATAAATGCAGGGGCCTTGGTTTTACTTTCTTGAGTTTGAATAAGTCCTCTTAAGGTACTTAATAACTCTTTTGTGAGCATAGATAAGGCTTCTTTCTCTTCTTCGATTGCTTTTTGAAAGTCTCTACGGTCGATTTTAGTATAAGAAGACTCTATTAAGTTTTCGTCGACAACACCCTTAAAGATTTTTTGTATTATGGCCCGACCTAGAACACGTTTCGCCTCAAATAATCCACTAATGGGACCGGAGACTGGCATGTGATATATTCCATCCACAACTTTAACCGGCCGGTAAACACAAAAATCAGAGATTTCGTTTTCAACACTTCCACCTTCAGTACCGAGTAAAGAAAGTATTGTATGAAAAATAAGAGTTTCGCTTAAGCGAGAATTGGTTTCCCTAATCTTCTCTTCCGGCTCTCCACCTTCTTTGAATATTCTAAGGTGAGGGGGCGCTGTAATAATTGCACTTCGTGTATTAATAGTTCCCTGCTTCATGAAAGGTGCATGACCGAGTGATACCTCTAGAACTGGTGTATCCACAAGGTCTGCAAGATGTTTAACGGAAGTATCGGGAGTCACAAGTAGGTCAATGTTTTTCAAAACGCTGGGAAGAGCAATAAAGTCAGATTCAACCGAGACAAGCTTATTATCAAAAACATCATTAACTTTGTTTGAGAAGGCGCGCTCTTTAGCAGTGGGTGCAATGATAATGATTGGAACCATATTGGGATGATCAAATACGGACTTGATAACTTTAGTAAGTGTGTCAAAGGGAATATCCTTTAAGACTGAGGAACTGCAGATCTGAAAACCAACAATTGAGACACTACTCGAGTCATCATTTTTAATCGCCCTTAAGCGATCTAGATTGTTAAGTGCTGTCTTGTCGTGCATTTTGTTACTTTTTACTTTTTCTACACTTAACTCTGTATAAGTTTCTTCAACAAGCTGGTGATATAGGTCGTTAAAGTTAAATGGTGTAAAGTCTGTTTGAGTAACGATGTCGTTTAATATAATGGCGCTATTGTTTGAATAATTAATAGTTTGTTTCGGTGTGAAAGAGATACCTGCTATTTCTGTTGTAGAGTTTGCGAGAAAAGAGCTTAGGTAAGTGCTCGTTTTATCATTTGAATAATTAATGACTCTATCAAAACTTTCACGGTTAACTTCTTCCATCTTTTGTTGAAGATCGTTAATGGCCAATCCATCACTATAAATATTGTTCTTATAGTATGAGGTGATTTTCTTACGATCTAAAGTATGGACCTTTGTAATTCCTTTTAGGATTTTTGTTGAGGTAGCACACTCTTCATAGCAAAGGAGATGAATCTCGTGGTTGGGTTGATTTTTCCTTAATGTGCTTACAAGATGACCCGTTTGAAAGATGTCGCCAAAACGTTTTAAGTTAATTATTAGTGTTTTTTTCATGTAATTCCCTATCTTCCTTCGACCATTTCATCTAAAGCAAGTGTTAAAAAGTCATAGCCTTGTAAAAACCCTTTGTTCTTAACCCGCTCAATCAATTCGCTTGTGCTTTGGCTCGTATCTTCATTTTGTAGATAACTTATAAGCTTTTCGTCTTCTATAAAATAAAGCGATTCCATGATTGATGTTGGATAGTGGAAACTCATAAAGGTTTTAAAAAATTTATCATTTAGCTGGAAAGAGGCTGGGTGAGGAAGTATTCCCGGTTTCTCACTTAAAAACTCAACGAGTTCTTTATCTTTGTAGAAATCCTTTACCTCTGAGTAAGAAATAACTTTAATGTTAGGGCTAAATATATTGGGACGAAGATCTTTCCATTTACGATAGAGTTCTTGATTTGGTTCGATGACAAAAACTTGATACCCATTTGGGTAAAGGGCTTTAAGTCTTTGTTCCATCTTCGCGATGTGATAACCAAAACCAAGTCCAAAAACTAAAATCTTAGAACTCTTACTCAGTGTTTTTTCGCTGGCACCAACAAAGCCTTCCGCTTCTCTCTCAGGGTTGTAAATAGAGTGAAGGTGGACGTTGTTAACAACTGGTACAGGTAAGTCTGTTTTCGAACTTTTGACTTCAACAATAGTGCTGTTTGTAAAATGGGAATTATCCATGACCGATCCTTGGTACATATAAAAACTTTAATTAATGAAACTCGTAGGTAACCATGTGCTGCCTCTTCCTTGAAGTCACCATAGTTGCAGGACCAAACCATTCATTGGTTGGATAAGCTGCTACTACTATTTCCTCATAGTTCCAGAAGCGTGTCAATAAACTGGTTTAGTCCCTTTTTGGCACCAAGAAAGACCTACATGATCAGTAGGTTAAATGTTTGATTTATTTACGGACATCATTGAGGTTGTAGCCCCTGAAAGCTGCTTTTGATTTAAAAACAGTCGCTATTTCTTGAGTAATTCCGTCTTTTGATTCATTTAAAGCTTCTAAAATATCTTCATCACGAGACGCCGTATGATTTATCCAATTTTGAGTATCAAAGGCCCAGCTCTTAATTATGTTGATATTTTCCGGGGTAAGTTCTTCACTGAAAATATTATTAATAATACCTTCAATTTTTTCTTGTTCCATGGCAATAATTCCAAGAATCCTCTCCCGATTGCTTGTTGAGAACTCAACACGCTCCCATTGCTCATCAGCGACAGCTTTAAAAATATCTTCCGTACACTTCCTACCTTGATCAAGTCTATCGGTAAACATTTGTAACTTTTCAATCAGTCGCTCTATCATTTGTTACTCCTACTAAAGTTCAGGTTCTTTGAGGTCAGTCTTCTCTCTACGTAGCTGCTTTACAGCTTCGGTCCAGCCTTCATAAAGGATGTTGAGGACTTTTAGGCAGCCTTCTAGGGGTTCCTTGTCGATTTTAATATTCGCCTGAGTTGAAGAAAAAAGCATGTAGTCATAAAGAGAAGAGAGCTCCTCTGCGACTGTCCCACCAATTTCAAAATCAAGACTATTATTGAGTTCAATAATAATGTCCTGAAGCTTGCCGATATGTTCACCTTTTTTAGCAATATCGTTTCTTTCGATAGACTCCATTGCCTTTTTACAGTTTTTTATAGCAGCCTGGTAAAGCATAAGAAGTATTTGTTCTTTGCTTGCAGTGTGAATTGAGGTTTTCTTGTATGCACCTAATCCATAGCTCATGGCATCCTCCTAATTACTCCCCATTATCCCAGTTGAGTTACTGCATTAACAGGGGCGGCACCAAGTGCCGATATACCGGCACCCTGTGATTGAATTTTAGATATTGTGCCCTCTAAGCGGGCAAATTTATTTTTTAGGTTTTTTTCTTTTTCATTGAGGTTTCTTTGTCTTTGCTCAATTCTGCGATCAATCTGTTCGATTTTGTTATCAAGGCCTTTTGAGCGGTTGACCAGCATTCCATTGGGAAATCGTATTGTGGAATTAACAAATTCGCTTAAATTATCAATGAACCCCTTACTCTTAGTTCCATCAGGCTTAAAAAAGCCGGTCAGGACTTCCGAAACGACATTATAATCTTCAGCTAGTACTTTATCGAAACGATCTTGATCAAGCTTAAGTGTACCGTCTCTTTGAAAGGCAAGACCAATGTCACCAACTCTTTTGTAGCCAGAGCTTGTTTCGACATCGTTAAAAACAATACCCCTGATTCTACCTTCAATTGTCTGAAGTAAAATGTCACCACCAAGAGTTCTCGAGGTGTCAGTATTCTTATCTAGATTATTTTGATTCTTTATAAATCCTAGAACACTATTAATAGAATCAACAAAATCACCAATCTTTCCTGTCACGGCTTCTTTATCATCACCGATATTCAGACCAAACTCTTCGCCTGGACGAGCTTTTTTAAGATCAATGGTGACTCCAGGAATAATATCTTTAACCTTGTTTTCTGGAACCTCTATCTCGAATCCATCTAATTTGATCTTTGCATCTTGAGCAGGTCTTTCTTTATCTAGGTAAAGGTCATATTCACCATCGACAAAGTAAAAGTAGGGAAACTCCGCCTTATTACTATCGCCTGTACTTTCAAGACTGATAAGGAGACGCCATGGTGTGTCTGAGTCAGAACCATCATTTACGACAGTTGCGTGCATACCATTTTTAGAATCTTGATTTATGAGCTTAGCAATACCATTAAGGCTGGCATCTTCAGGGCCAACGTAAATCTTTTGCTCTTCTCCATCTGCCTTAATATATTCAACATAGCCTACGCCGGTATAGGTTTCATCTTTGTCTGGAACACCAACTGACATAGCAC
>JAFMBV010000160.1 GCA_017858255.1 Bacteriovoracaceae bacterium | reverse complement strand
TTTTTTAAGTGGCATTATTTTTTATTTCTTGTTTTTTTCTTAGCAGTATCAGATAACTCTTTAAAGTGAAATAACTTTACACTTGTTTTGCTATGATTCTTTCCAGAATGTAATGACCCATTTGGCATTTTATGTGTCCCTCCTGTGTAAAGTGTTCCGTCTTTCTTGTAGTGTTTTACACCTTTCATTTGTATCCTCCTCCTTTAGATTTATATTCTTTTGCTAACATTTGAGCTTTACGAGCCGACCATTCACCAGCTCTTCCACCTTTTGTGCCTGCTTTAATTTTGTTAAACAAATTCTTACGCATGGTAGGCTTAGTATAATTGCCTGCTTTATTTACTGTCGATTTACTTTTCATACACTTAACATTTCCATCTTTTTAATGCTGCTCCTTTTCTTGTTAATTTACCCCCTTTACTTGTTGGGCCTTTTACTCCTGACATTCTCGCACAAAAACTTTTCTTTCTTCCTTTATCTTTCTTTGTTTTAGGGTTTGGTGCGGGAGCTTGTAAATTACTTCCTGTCTTTTTGTTATAGCGTTTTCTTCCAACAGCAGTCATTCCTGCCCCCTCTTTAATAGAAAGGTAGTTTCTTCCTTTCCCTTTTGTTGTTTTTCTTATTGCCATTTATTTATTTTTGTTTTTCTACTGGAACTGGTTTGTATGGGCTATTTCCCTTTTTCTCTTCTTTATTTGCCATTTTTAAAACTTTATCTATATCCTTCTGGAGTGGAAGTGGAGTTCCAGACACAAACATAAACAGCTTTAAAACATCATTCATTAACTTTAAGGCTACAACCACTTCAATTTTTTCATCATTTACTATTGAGTTTTTAAGTTTCGTAACACCTTCTACTGTGCCAGATACGCTATCCCCTAATATATCCATCATTCTACCGACAAATGGGGCTAATGAATTGATTATATCCGAATCAGACTTATATCCACCAACATCTATCGGTGCTGAGAAATACCTACCTCTTGTAACCTCAACTAACTCTTCATGGGCTTTTTTGTAATCAGACTTAGACATTGAATTTTTTAAATATTTATCATATAATCCTAATGTTATAAGTACGGCAGTTTTACCTACATTACCATATTTTCCAGTTGATAGGAATAACGCATTACTTAGTGCAGCATCTTTTATACCCTCAACACTAAGCATATCTTTTAATCTTTGAGTGGCTTTTTCTTTATCATCGTCATCACCAAACATCTCTGCTAACTTCATTTGTGAGAAGTTGTAAACTACTCCTGCCGTAAGAGTGTAAACAGTTCCAGATAATACGCCAGTAAATAATTCTGACAATGCTCTTGACCTACTTTTATTCTCTCTGTAAATAGATTCTCTTACGTTATTCCCTATGTTAAATTGCTCTAAAAAAGCAAAGTTCTGTAAAGTTGTAATCAGCCTACCTAACGCGGATGCGCTATCTGCATATCCGTATTTCTTACCACTAACAGCCTCTACAAAGTTTATAACTATGTCTGGCAATACTCTTACAGCTTCTCTTTGGGAAAATCTTGTCTTAGAACCTTTTATAGCTTGTGTTTCTGAATCAGCAAAAGCACTAGCCTCTTTTATGGCTTTTTCATTATTTTCTAAATAAGATTGCTTATCTTTTTTATACTCACTCATACTAAATTCCTTTCCAGAAACCTTTTTAAATTCCTTTAAGAATGATGGCGACCAAATAGCACTAAAAGTTATTGAGTCTGGGAATGAGAGTATTTTTTGATTTGCCGTTTCTACAGATTCGCTAAGTCTACCTATTTGAGATTTATTAAAACTTCTCCTTGATGCATAATCAAAATTCTCAAAATATATATTTGATAGAAATGGACTTCCTGTAAACTCCATTATCTCTGCCCTGTAAGGCCTAAACATGAGTGCCTTTGGCTGTTTTCTTATATCAGCAGCACCAACACTTCTTATTGTCTCTGCTAATGCTTCTGGTAAAAGTCTTGTACCCATTAAAACGTATGGATATAACCATTTGAAAACTCTGTTTAATATTCTCATTCCAGAGTCTGGAGCTGGGCTAAATTCTTTAGCTAAACCACTTTTTAATCCAGCCACCATAGCTGTTGCGAATTTTTTAGCATCTTGGTCTTGTATCCTTGTGGCTATTTTGCTCATTGTTTTTACAGACTGCCTAACAGTTTCCGTAACGTAAAAATCTCTGTTAGTTTGGTATATTTGGTCAGCTACAAGTCCGTATAAGTCCATGTTTATATCTTGTATCTTACCAGATGTTCTAGCTTCCCCCCTGTCTGATTTTAACTTAGTAGCCCCATCTTTAAACATTGAAAAAAGATTATCAACAAATGAATCATCACTCTCTATGGTTAGAGATGTTCCTTGTCTTTTCATTGGGATATAATACCTACTGTCTATAGGTTCAAACTTTTGACCCCTTCTCTCATTTGATATTCTTTGTTTATCTAATAACTTTTCGTTATTTTTAACAATCCAATCATACGCCTTTTTTTCTTTTCCAGTTAATTCTGATAGGTATTTTTTATAATCTATTTTACCGTCTTTGGATTTATCCATAGACTCATAGTCTTTTTTTAACTCTTTATATCTTTTTGGGTCTTGAATTTTAAATGACTCATCGTCTAATAGAGTTTGCCAATAATTTTCTCCACCTTTATACATATCCCAATACCCTTGAGTAATAGCCATAACGATTTTACGCCTACTATCTTTTGGCATAACACCAAGTTTAAATAAATCATTCACAGAGTTAGTAACCTCTGTATTCATTTTTGTAATAGAAGTTTCCATAGGAGATATTACATTTTTAGAAATAGGCTTTTCTTTACCTAATCCAAAATAATCATCCCATCTTTCCTTCGACATTAATCTTAAATCATAAACTATATCTCTTAATGATTTTGATGAAATTCCTTTTATTCTTAAAATTTTAGGAACAACAAATCTTGCCCAACTTTTTGATGCCGCCTCTTGAAATGGTGTTTTTCTTTTTTTAGCTTGCTTGTCAATCATATCGACAGACTTGTTTGCATTCTGCTCAGAAATCATTGATGTTATATATTCCTGCATCTTTCTTATTGGGGCATACCCGAACGATAACTCTACAGCTATATCATTTAATAAACTTGCTTTATTGTATTTGTTTGATTTTGGGGCTTTCATTAACTCCTTTACCATAGCTATCTGCTCTGGAGACATATCAGTTGTGTCTACTTTTTTTAGAAGTTCATCTGTTTCAAAGTTTAGATATTTTATTTCTTCTTTTAAATCTTCACTCAACACTTCTGATGCTCCTTCTATTTTAGCTTCAAGTTCAGCAACCTCACTATCTAATATATCTTCTGATTCTTGTCTTTTAGATTCAAGTAGTGTATTTAATTTTGATAAAGCTATTGCTCTTTGTTTAATTGTTAAATCGCTATCATTTACTCTTTCTAATAAAGACTCTACATCTTCTTTTACTTCTTTTTTTACAGGCTCATATTTACTAACTTCTTCTGTTAGCTTTGATATGTCATTTTCCCTTACTTTTGCTATAGGATTGTTTATTATATCTTCTAATGAAGAGTTTATCCTATCTAATAACTCAGCACTTTCTATAGGCGTAGCATTTAGTGTAGCTAAGAACCTCTCAACTAACCTTTCCTTATTTGTATATTCTGATGTTTTCTTTAGTTTACTTAAAGCCTTTTTTTGATTATCCCTTACTTGTTTTCTTTTTGCTGACAATATACTTCTATCAACATATCTTTCTATTGCATTGGATATGTTTTCTACAGCCTTGGGCGTTGTTGCTCTTGCTGCTCTTTTTGCTAATGACTTAGGTATCTTTATTCCTTTAGGAATAGCCTCGTCTATAAACTCAGACATAGCTTTTCCGACATCTCTCAATGCTTTCTGCTTGTCTTTAGCTGTTGCTTTTATATCTTTTATCTTATCATTAAGAACAGCCTTTACATCCTTTATTTTCTGTTTGTAAGCATCAACAATTTCTTCTACTCCTTGTTTGGCTACTTCTTTTTCAGTTAGCCCCTCTGTTTCTTTTTTTACGTCTCGTGGGGCTTGTTTTCTCTTTTGCTCCGCAGTCGCAGTTGTCGCAGTCTCTTGCTTCTGTTGGGGCTTTTTCGCACCAGATGATGGTTCTTGTTTCGATGTTTGTTTAGATTTTAATTCATTAATTAATTCGCTGTTCTTTATTATGTATTGTTCTTGCTTTTTTGTGCCTGCTTTTATTTTACCATCAACAGTTATTAACTTTACAACATCTGCCTTAGAATTATTAATAGCTTTTACTTCAGCATCCCTATATTGCGAAGGTGTCATACCTGCACCATCAACCTCAATGACTTCAAATGTTGTGCCTTCTGGAATTATTATCTCGGATACTCCTTTATCTTTAGCATATTCTTTTGCTAAGCCTTCATCAACAGTAGCGAAAACACCTTTAACGCCTTTATGAGCATTTATCCTCATTCCATTAAGGTCTAGCTTACCCCCAAGACCCTTGAATATCTTTATAGGATTTGATGAAGTGTGAGTGCCTATTTTTACTTCAGTTATCTCTTTCTTACCATCAGCAGTCTCTTTAGATTCAGAAACAACTACTTCTGGATTTCTATACATATCATCCTTGTGAGAGAAGTCTCTATTTTCGCCCTTATTATCTACAAAGCCAAATCTTTTATAAAACTCTTTTAATCTAGCTTTGCTTGCGCCAAATTCGTTTGATGGCGTTAGTGTTATTTTTAATCCATTAGCATCAGCGTAATTAATTAAATCACTCATAACATTAGTAGCGATACCCTCTCCTCTTTGCGCCTTTGGAACTTCTATTTTACCTAAACTTATAGTTCCTGATTTTTTAGACTCAAAAACATCTAATGTTACATCAGGATATTTTTCCTGTATTGAGCTTAACGTGCTTACATCCTTTTCTATTTCTTTCTCCCCGTCTTGTATCCCTGTTTTGTCGACTTGCGACATATCGCTATCGCTTGTCCCTTCGGATTGTTTTTGTTGTGATAATTCGTAATCTGCTAAGTTCCTAGCTACTGTAACTTTTACGAAAGGCTTTCCATTAGTCTCTCCTGTGCTTGAAATCTTATCCTTAAAAACATCAGGAACTTGACTTTCGTTTTCGTAAGTAAAAGTAACTACATTACCATCTTTAATGTCTTTTAACTGCTCTTCTGTGGTAGGTTTTGATTTTAT
>JAFMBV010000159.1 GCA_017858255.1 Bacteriovoracaceae bacterium | reverse complement strand
TTGACCTTCCCTTAGTTTAACGGACACTCTTTTAACAGCACGACTTATGTGATAAGGAGTGCGTCATGAAAAAGACACAGAAAAGAACAAAAAGACATTACCCAGAAGATTTCAAGCAACAGGCTATTAATCTAGCCAAAGAAATTGGAACCAAGGAAACTGCAGAGAAGCTAGGTATTGAGAAGGTCCAGACTTTAACCGCATGGGTCCGTTATTCAAAGAAAATCGAAGAAAATACCGAATTCAAAGAACTAGAAGAGGCCAGAAAAGAGATTAAACGGCTAAAAAAAGAACTTGATATTGAAAAAGAGTCTGTCGCGATCCTCAAAGATGCAGCTGCTTTTTTTTGTCAGGACCACCTGAAGTGAAGTATCGAGGGCTCACTCTTTTTAAAGAGGAAGGTTATCCCGTAAAAAAGTGCTGCGAGCTTCTCAGAGTCTCGCCCAGCGGTTTTTACGACTGGTTTAAAAGAGGCCTATCTAAAAGAAAACAAAGGGATGGTCAGCTTAAGGCCAAAATTATTTCTATATTTGGAAACTCAAAGAAGACCTATGGATCGCCAAGAATTCAAAAATCTCTAGAGGCAAGCGGAGAAAAAGTGGGAAAAGATAAAGTGGCCCAGCTAATGCGAGAAGAGGGTTTAAGCGCTAAAAAGAAGAAAGTGTTTCGTCCCAAAACAACGATTAATAATCCGAGTGATAAAAAATCCCCCAGAGTATTTAAGGTCAAGGAAACGACAGCTACAGGGCCAAATCAGGTTTGGGTATCAGATTTAACCTATCTGCCTACCGGATCGGGATTCTCCTACCTCGTGACAGTAATGGATCTGTTTAACCGCGAGATTAAGGGGTGGGATGTCAGCGATTCGATGGAGGCAGTTAATACCAAGAATGCTTTATTAGAAGCGCTGAGAGCAACACCAGGGCCTCTGAATGGGTTAGTCTTTCATTCGGACCAGGGAGTTCAGTATTGTGCTTCGGAGTTTCGAGAGAAGATTGATCTGTTGAAAATTACTCAATCAATGTCGAGGAAGGGGAACTGTTATGATAACGCCTTTGCCGAGAGCTTTTTTGGAACAATGAAGAATGAGCTTGAGTACAACTATTTTGAAAACTTGAATGAGGCAAAGAGAGAGATTTTTAAATATATAAATTGGTACAATAGAGAGCGAATACATTCTTCACTTGGATATGTGAGCCCAGTGGAGTATAAATTTAAAATCTGTCTTGCTGCTTAGAAAAGTGTCCGTGATTTCAAGGAAAGGTCAGACCGTAGCATTAGGCTTGCTCCGGAGAATTAAGATACATTAACTTGGACTAGTTTATGGGGTCCCCTCAGGGACACCTCACTTTCTCAAGCAGACTAATAGTAAATTAAGGGGATTATTGTGGAAGATAAGACGGCACTTAAGCTTTTAGAAGAGTTATATCCTCAATTAACTGATGAGCAAAATATACCAGAAATTTTCAAAACCCTATCAGAAATCGCAGTAGACTTTCATGGTGTCAAAACAGCTCAGTCACTTGCCCTTTTTCTTTCGCCTTTATTGGAATTATATCAAGACAGTCTAGAGGGAGTACCCGAAGAAAAATCATGGACACTCCTTCATCTTCTTATATCTTTATATGTACCATTTACTAAATGCTTTGAAATTCTTGGGCAGGAAGTACTTTCAAAAGAATTTAGTGATTTTTTCTTTAATATTCATGCCAGCATCCTTTCAGGTGAAATTGTATATGAGTCCTTTGCCTCAACCTCACTTTTCTCACAGGACTTCCTTGAAGAACTTAAAAAATATGAATCCGAGGGAGATCTACAATCATTTTTCAAACAAGAAAAAATAGAAAAGTATAAAAATGACTTCTTATTAACAAAAATAATTAATAAAAAGGATAAAGAGTAATAACCATCTCTTCTCTTGCCAAGTTAGTCTTCTAACCTAATTGAAGTGCGGTCGTTTCACTGGAAACCTACCGATTAAAGATTGAAAACCGGTCGCCCCTCTATTTGATTCATATAAATACATTCAAGCTCACTCGGTGGTAAGCAGCCTAGTGAAGAGTCAGGTATTGTCATATGGGCTACCTTTGGCTAGGCAGAGAAACTGATCTATACTCAGGAATATAACTTAGTATGTTGGTGTCCGAAAAAACGTCCTAGCTTTAAATCCTGATGACTATAGACTCATATATCGTTCCTAAGTAATGTTATAATTAGTTTTCTAGAATAAGGTTACATTTCTCTAAAGGAGAATTTTCTGTGGGACTAATAAACTTGTCTGAAGGCTGGAGTGGAGAACGTATAGTCTCGAACTTTGCTCAATCCATTTTTGATGGTCAACTTGAAAAAGCAAAGGAAGAACTAAGAAATAATCCAAGCATAGTGCACGACCCAGATGCTCTAGAAGTAGCAGTACATATAGAAGATATCACATTTGTTAAATTTCTATTGAAGTATGGATTTCTAACTTCCTATAATGCCTATTATCGAGCCTTATCAAAAAACAAAGAATGGATAGACATATTAAAACCTAAAAATTCATCATTAAAAAGTAAAATTGAAAAAGATTGGGCCAACTGGCACTTAAACTTAACTCTCTTGTATAATGAAGACGAAAACGTCACGATTGGTTATTTTGAAAAATTAAAGTCTCTAGGGGCTAGTTTTGACGAAGTAACTCAAATCAATCATTCATATGTAGGATTTTTACCGATTCATTTTTTATGCATTAGTAGCCACATTAGTCTTGATATATTTAAATTTGTTATAGAAAACAATAGGGACGTGAATACTTTGACTCCAAAAGGTAATACCGCCTTGAGATTGATTTATGAAAATCCTCAATTATCAAGAAAGCAATGGTCTAAGAGAGTTCAAATCCTTAATCAACATCATGCTTTTTCAGTTCCAAAACTTAGTCTTCGGGAAAGGTTGACCTTCTTGATCGGTTTTCCTGTAAGTTCACGCAATTAAGTAAAAAAAGGATTAAATACATGTACTTTACTGAGATTAGATTTTCCATCGGGGATATTTTTATCATACTCTTTAGTCTAATCTTGAGTTGGACTACCTATCCTATGATCAAGGAATTAGTAAGGATACTTAAAAACACGAACATTCTTAATCCTGAGTATTTTTCCCTTAATAGATCTTATCTTTTTTCCTGTTTTATCAGACCTATCGTCAGAATGGATAATTTACATCGCACGTAGTAGAGCAACGACATCTCTAACTGAAGCGATGACTCAGTATAAACTCATTAACCTTTCCCTATCTACCACGGTACTTCTTTTTGTGTATTTAGTATTTAGAATGAAAAATTACATTTTATCCCTGAATCGGAAAATTGTAGAAGTTCAGTTACTTTTTATATTTGGCCTAAAACTCTTTAAAGTTATCGAAACTTTTCAAAAGTGAGACTTATCTTTTGACCCTGTTTGATAAGCACCCTCTTCTTTTTTATTTTTAGCTCGAATTTAGCAAACTTAGTAGAAACAGTGGAAAAGATATCAGGAATGAATTACTCTATTTAAGGTAATGTTCATTTTCTAAAGAAATTAATATAGGTAAAAAAACGGCTTAAGGGCGCTCGGGTTAATCGGACAAGATGGCCGAAAAGCTAACCAGACTTTTTCTCTGGAAAATAACAGTGTAAAACGAGAAGGAATCAATGAAGAAATTAAGCCTGATTATTTTAAGTACAACTTCTCTTCTCATGGCAATAACTTACAGAATATTCATGGACACGAAAGTCCTTCCAGTTTTACGAGAAAATCAGCTAGTTGATAATCCCAACTTCGAAAAGCGCTTCTTGTTTGACCTTAATCATCTATCTGAACAAAATCTCTTTAAAGATACAACCTATCGTAATAATGCAAATGCAGTCATTCAAAAATATATTCCATGGAATAGTGACGAGATTTCTCGAGAAAAAACTCAGCAAAACAAGAAGCTCGAAAAGCTCTTCTCGGATATAGATAAAAAGAAATTAAAGTTTTCAGACAAGGTTGATGAGATTGAGAAGCACCCGCTTTTCAAACAAATTGACACCTTTTGGATGAGTTCTCTGGATAAGTACGATCACTGGGATTTTTTTGAAAACGCTTATTTCACTCAAAAGTTTGAAGAAATCCAAAATCAAAATATCCTTCAAATTATTAATTTCTTCGCAAACCACGCTACTCCTCGATTTAAGTATTTTTTGAACTACGCCTTAATTCGATTCCTCCAGAATCAAGATGAAAATCGTGAAAAAGCCTACAATGACTTCAAACATAGTTTAAAGCTCCTTCATTCACAAGGCACCTTACTATCCCAAGCAGTGGCGGCAGTAGGCCTTAAATATGCTGTTGAACTGAAGAAGAAGTATCCAGTAAAAGGATACGATTATTTCACCTCACAAACATCCGAAGCTTACCAAAGAGTAAGCTGGGGATGGGCATCTATCTTTACACAAGATTTTGGCCATAAATACTCACAAGAAATAAAATCTTTTATGACTAGCCGCTCTGGAGTTTGTGCAGGAGTGAGTGAAGGCACCCTTGGGGCGGCAATGTTTGAGGAATTTTTGCGTAATTCTCACTGGCCACTTGAGCACAACTTTGAAAAAGAAAAACAGCAACAAGTTGATATTCGCCGTCAATTATTTAATGTATGTGGCATGAATCAGCATGAGTTTCTTATAGATCGAAAACCCTCGGCTATAAGACTCAATGAAGCTTTTGCTTCCTCTCAAGATAAAAGTGAGTACAACGATAGTGGTTCCTTCTTATTTAAAAGAATAGATGTCGGTCGTATTCCCTACTTGCGACGAATCATTTGGGGCTTCATTAATACTATTGCTAGCCCGAATTTCGCTCGAGTGTACGAAGATGATCTTTAGTAGCATCGTACACCAAAAGGTGCCAGGTTGAGTTTGGTATCTACTTCTGTATAAGGTACATAGTACTTTTTATGAGCAGTATATTAAACGCAGTGTTCAAGAAAAGTATCACGTACCTACTCTAAAATTAGGTTTATGAAAGTATGCCAACTTAAAAAGGATATAGTCGGTTCAACATTTAATTTTCAAAGAACTTATTAGAGTGAATTTTGTTCTGTTAATTGACGATAAACTTCCTTATCCAGAAAGACCTCATAATATTGGGGATGTTCTTTTATTTTCGATATTATGTTAGCTTTTTCTAGCCTCATATAAAAATCCTTTTCATATGAGGAGTGTTCTTTTTTTGGCATCCTTT
>JAFMBV010000051.1 GCA_017858255.1 Bacteriovoracaceae bacterium | reverse complement strand
TGAGGACACCTTTCATGAAAACTACAGCCAGAAGGTGGATTAAGTGGTGAGGGTGGCTCACCCTTTAGTGGCTCATGTAGATCATTTTCTTCAAAGACATTAGGAGAAGATTTTAATAGGGCCAAAGTATATGGATGCTGGGGATTATTGAATATCTGATCTCTTGGTCCATATTCAACAATCTTTCCTAAATACATAACCAAAATTTCGTCTGCAATATGTTCGACGACATTTAAATCATGACTAATGAAAAGGTAGGTAAGTTTGAGGGAGTCTTGAAGCTCAACTAATAAGTTTAGGACCTGTGCCTGAATGCTTACATCCAATGCCGATACGGGCTCATCACATATAAGAATTTCGGGATTTAAAATAAGTGCCCTAGCAATTCCAAGTCTCTGCCTTTGACCTCCTGAAAACATGTGGGGATAACGATTCGCCATTTCTGGGCGCAGACCAACTTTCTCCATCAATTCGCAGGCCTTATCAAAGCATTCCTTTTTAGAACAACTTGAATTAATGAGAAGGGGTTCTGCAATAAGACGCCATGCTTTCTTCCTAGGATTTAGCGAGCTATAAGGATCTTGAAAAATCATTTGTATTGTTTGAAAAAGCTCTTTTGTCGTTATTGATTGTGAGGATTTTCCTTTAAAGGAAATACTTCCTGATGTTGGGCGTTCAATTCCCATTAATGTTTTTGCTAGGGTTGATTTGCCGCAGCCACTCTCTCCTACAATCCCTAACGTTTTCTGAGGCGAGACTTTAAACGAAATTCCATCAAGGGCCTTTACTACTCGAGTTTCCCCCAAAAAAGATTTAATAGGGTAATGCATCTTTAGGTCTTTAACTTCAAGAAGACTCATAGGGCACCTTCTTTTGGAAAGTAGCAGCGATAAAGCCTTGTCTCATCTTTTTGAGTGAGCTCTGGATTTACTTGGCACTTATCTGCACGGAATTCACAACGAGGTTCAAATTGACAGCCTTTTGGCCGCGAATTAAGACTTGGAACAATCCCTGCTATAGAGTACAAGGGTTCACGAAAGCCACTCGTTTTATTACTTGGCAGTGAACGTAAGAGTCCACGAGTATAAGGATGGACGGGAGAGTTTAGGAGGGCCTTCGTCGGGCCACTCTCGACAATCTCACCAGCGTACATTACTTGAATTTTATCTGAAACCTTTGCGACAACACCGAGATCGTGAGTTACAAAAATCATCGCCATATTATATTCTTTTTGAAGACTTTTTAAGAGTCTTAAAATTTGATCTTGAATAGTTACATCCAAGGCGGTTGTAGGCTCATCTGCAATAAGAAGCTTTGGGCGACAAGCAATGGCCATGGCAATCATCACTCTTTGGCTCATCCCTCCAGAGAGTTCATGAGCATAAGACTTGAGGCGTTCCTCTGGGGCAGGAATACCAACTTGTTTTAAGAGTTCAAGCACTCGCTTCCCACGCTGTTCTTTCGTTAGGTCTGGTTCATGAACTTGTAGAGTTTCTTCTATTTGATGGCCAACAGTGAAACTAGGATTTAAGGCACTCATTGGATCTTGAAAGATCATCGCCATTTCTTTTCCACGAATCTTTTGCCAACTTAATTCATTCATCTTTAAAAGGTCTTGATCTTCAAAAAGAAGTTCTCCTGCCGATACAGAGCCATTATCAGCAAGAAGACCCATTAGGGCCAGGTTGGTTATAGATTTTCCACAACCACTTTCTCCGACGACGCCTAATGTTTCTCCTCTTTTGAGACTAAAAGAAATTCCTCTTACGGCCTCAAGAGTATTATTTTTCATTTGAAAGTTAATGTTCAGGTTTTTTATAGAGAGAAGCATTTACTTTTTTAACCTCGGATCTAAGGTGTCTCTTAGTCCATCACCAAAAAGATTAAAGCCTAAGACCACAAGAAGAATGCAGAGTCCCGGTAAGGTGACTAGCCAAGGATCACTAGAGATATAGGCGCGGGCATCGGCCAACATAATTCCCCATTCGGGTGTAGGTGCCTGAGCTCCTAAACCTAAAAACCCCAACGCCGCCGAATTAAGGATGCCATCACTAAACCCGAGTGAGATTTGTACAATAAGAGGGGCCATGCAATTAGGAAGAATTTCACTAAACATTATTCTCACAGGAGATGCCCCGAATGTTTTTGAGGCCATCACATACTGCTTCTTTCTCTCGCCCATGGCAGAAGCACGAACAATTCTAATAAAGGTAGGACAGGCAACAACGGCGACTGCAACAATGGCATTCATAAGGCCTGGCCCCATAACGGAAACAACGACAATGGCCAGTAGAATACTTGGGAAGGCCATAAGGATATCGACCAGCCTCATGATAAGCCAATCAACTTTACCTCCAAGGTAACCCGCCAAAAGTCCAAGAACTGTACCAACACTTGCGGAGAGTATGACCACCATAAAGCCAACACCCATAGAAATACGAGCACCGTAAATGAGGCGACTTAAAAGATCACGGCCAACATCATCTGTACCAAAGAAGTAGCGAGAATCTCCACCTTCAAGAAAGGCTGGAGGTAAACGTAAGGCATTTTCTTGCAACTCTGAGGGAGAAAAGGGAGCTATATAAGAGGCAAGTAGAGCAATGGCCACGAAGAAGACAATAATCCCAAGGCCCATGAGCGCACCTTTATTTTTACAAAAAGTATCCCAAAACTCCTTTAAAGGATTTTCAAAATGATTATCTTTTGTCAGAGGTGTAACTTTTTCCATTAAGACTTTCTTTCTTCCTTCAAAAACTAGTGGCGCATCTTTGGGTTAACGAGAGCATAGATAAAGTCTACGCTTAAATTAATCATGACGACCATCGTGGCGATAAAGAGGACCCCTCCTTGAATGACCGGGTAGTCGCGGGCATTAATACTGGCCACTAACCACTTTCCGATACCAGGCCATGAAAAAATAGTCTCCGTTAAAATGGCGCCGGTAATAATTGAGCCGAACATCAATCCAAGTACGGTGATAATGGGGATTAAAGCATTACGAAGAGCGTGAACTAGAATCACCTTCTTATAAGGGAGTCCTTTAGCCTTGGCCGTGCGGATATAATCTTCTCCGAGGACTTCAAGCATACTTGATCGAGTCATACGTGCCAAAACGGCCAGGGGAATGGTACCCATTGCGATGGAAGGTAAAATAAGATGGGATATTGCGCTTGTGAATGGTGCTAGACCTTCTTCACTTATTAGCTCTGTATCTAGGAGTGTATCGATAAGATAAAATCCAGTAAGACTTTTGATCTCATAGATGACATCAATGCGGCCACTTACGGGAGTAATCCCGAGGCCAACACTAAAAACAATAATGAGTATGAGCCCCCACCAAAAAATGGGCATGGAGTAGCCAACGAGGCTCCCTCCCATGAGAAAGTAATCATAGAAACTGTTGCGTTTGATCGCTGCTAAAATACCTAAGGGAATACCAATAAGGGCGGCAAAAATAAGGGCGCAAAGACCTAACTCGAGAGTTGCAGGAAATCTGCCAAAGAACTCTTCTGTAACTTTTCTCTTGGAAATTATGGAGCGGCCGAGATCACCTTTAAGTGTGTTTAAGATAAAACTTCCGTATTGGTTGATTATCGGACGATCTAGACCAAGCTCTTTTTTCATCTCTTGGTACACTTTAGGATCGGCGCCTCTTTCACCTAGAAGAAGCATCACAGGGTCTCCGGGCACCAAGCGAATGACAAAGAACGACAGGAGACTGACACCAATTAAGGTGGGGATAAGGTCTCCTAATCTTTTAAGGGTGAAGGATAGCATGGTTTATTTAAGCTCAACCTTTTTGAAGATATCACCACCTAGTGGATCAATCTGGTAACCTTTTACACTTTTCGACATCGCCCTAAACACTTTCGAATGGGCAAGGGGAACCCAAGGAGCTTGAGTTTTAAAAATTTCTTGGGCCTTGCGGTAGAGCTGCGTACGTACCAATATATCTGTGGTGAGTTTTGCCTCACTGATTAGTTTTTCAAAATCTTGATCACACCAGCGTGATACATTAGAGCCAGCCTCTACGCCACCACAACCAAGAAGGACATTGAGGAAATTATCTGGGTCTCCATTGTCGCCAGTCCAACCTAATTGAATCAGTTGGTGCTTTCCTTCGCGGGCCTTCTTTAAATAAGTCGGCCAATCGTAAGAAATGAGTTTTGCTTTAATTCCTACTTTTGCAAGATCCGCTTGCATCATCTCACCCATTTTCTTGCCATTAGGATTATAAGGACGAGTCACGGGTAAGGTCCAAATCTCTGTCTCAAAACCTTGAGGGTGGCCGGCCTTACTGAGAAGCTCTTTGGCTTTTAAGATATTATGTTCATAATCCTTGATATCGTTATTATAAGACCAAATTGTTGGAGGAAGAGGGTTCTTAGCTTTTATTGCCTGACCTAGGTATATCGCTTGAATATAAGCTTCTTTATCTAGGGCCATATTTATCGCCTGACGAACAAGCTGGTTATCAAAAGGTTTTCTCTGTGTATTCATGGCCAGGTAACCAACATTAAGTCCTGAACCACTTAGAAGCTTAAGTCCCTCATCTTTTTCAATAGCATCAAGATCGGCAGGACTTGGTTCAATCACTAAGTGACATTCACCGGCCTTTAGTTTTTGAAAACGAACGGAAGCATCTGGGGTAATCGCAAAAATTAAACCATCAACCTTTGCTTTTTCTCCCCTATATTGTTCATTTTTCTTAAAACGAATGATGCTGTCTTTTACATACTTCTTAAAAATGAAAGGACCAGTTCCAACTGGGTATTGATCAATTTTTTCTTTTTCATTTTTCGTGGTGAGGTAGTCGCCATATTCCTTAGAGAGAATACTCATAAAACTCATCGCAAGGTTGGCCAAAAATGGAGCCTCTGGCCTATTGAGAGTGATGTTAATGGTATGGTCATCTATCTTAGTGACATCTTTGATGATTTGACCCATCTCCATGCCATTGAAATATTCGTAAGAACCTCCACCAACTTTATTAAAGGGGTGATCCTTTACACGCATACGGTTGATGGAAAAAAGAACATCATCCGCATTGAGCTTGCGAGTAGGTTTGAATTTACCTTGATCGTGAAAGGAAACATCTTTTCTAAGTTTAAAAGAGTAGGTCAATCTGTCTTCACTTATGGAAAAACTCTCAGCAAGTGCTGGAACAACTTCTGTTGTGCCGTACTTAAAATCGACGAGTTTTTCATAAATCGTGTGGGCAGCAGCATTGTTTGAGGTGCCATCTGTCGTGATCTGAGGATTGAAAGCTGTGGGGGAACCCTCTGAACAATAGACAAAATTATTTGAAGATTTGTTCTTTCCGCTACATGAGAAAAGTAAGCTACTTAAAAGAAGGCCCATTGTAAGAGTCTTACGCATCGTGTTCCCCAGGGTGTTATAAATATCTGATATTTTGTTATGCCTATAATAAGAGAAATTGACAATGATTTGCAACGCTATGTTCTTATTGGCTACGTCGCACCTTTTGGGTCCAAAGTAGCGAGATGATGAGAAAGATGAAGCTAACCCCAGTAAGGAAGAGGGCTAGGCCCATTGCCTTAATGACGCCGATTTGATCTGCAAGCTGACCAAAGCCAAGGTGCATGGCAACTAGATGGAGTCCTATTCCGGAGAGTACGAAGGCCGTAACTTTTTGAAAATCATTTGGAAAAGATTCAGCAATCCAATCCATAAAAGAAGGAAAAAAGAAGGACATACTAAGACCGGTTAAGGAAAAAAAGTAAAGTTGACCTTGCATTCCAAGGTAACAAAATATTCCTGTGAGTAATAATGAAGAGATCAAGAGGGTGGCCCCGCGAATCGGAAGATCTACTAGACCAAGAGTCAGTCTGCCACTCATTAAGAGAATAAAAAAAGCACTTAGGTAATAACCCGCGTTTGTGTTTGTTAGGTTGTAACCTTCTTCGAGAAAAAGTACCAAGCGACTAGAGATAACGATTTCAGAAGAAACATAGGTACCAACAGTAAGACCAATAATTATCAGCAGGGGAAGAGGAGCGCTGACGTCGTTTGATTTGTCGGGAATTTTAGCAAAAACCTCTTCCTTATGAGGAACTAGAAAGTAGATAAGCACACCAACAAAACTCAAGAGAAAGAAAAAGTATTCCCAAGAGAAGCCGAACTTCTTTATTCCTATAAAAACGAGGGGCGCCATAAAAGAAGCCACTCCATATATCGCATGTAGCCCTCCATAGGCGCGACGGCGATGACTTACAGGGGTGCCGGCCTCTACCATGAGATTCATATTCATGCCTGTCACGCCCATCCCAAGGCCTTGTATAATTCCAGCTAAAAATAATAAAAGGGGGCTTCTCAAAATTCCGCTAAGACCAATCAAAAAAGCTGCAAAGGCCAAAATGAGCCAGCTCAAGCGCATGCCTCTTAAGAGATCTAAAACTTTTAACCAGCGAGAAGAGAAGGCCGTGACAAAAAAGCTTGTAAGAGAAGTCAGGGCAAAGAGAAGAGAGCCCTCTCGGTTTGTTAGGCCTAAGTCTTTCATGATTTCGGGATAAGCAGGACCTCGGCCATTATCTAAGATGCCAAAAAAGAAGAGACCAATAAAGGCCGCGACCAAAAGTTGGTAGTGAAAGCCCTCTGCACCCGATAATCGGAGACGAACTATTTTCATGTCTTCCTTAGTTAAGCTTTACGGGGATTTTCTTCGTAAGTTTTATTTCTTTTGGGGTAACAGCACATTGATAAGCTAAGATCTCGACGCCTTTTTTGTGGGCCTCTCGTAAAAGCTCTCCATAGCGAGGGTCAATATCATCTGCAGGACCAAATTCTAAAACATCTTCTCTGTTAACAACGTAAAGCATGGCCGCTCTTACTCCTTGGTCTGCTAATCCCATGAGCTCTTCTAAGTGCTTTTGTCCTCTTGTTGAAACACCATCGGGAAAAATTGCGCGTTTCTTTTCACCAAGAAGCGTGACGTTTTTGACTTCCACATAGCAAGGATCCTCACCATCATTAGAAAGCAAAATATCTATGCGGCTTTTTCCGATGGTGGCCTCGGGCTTAAGACTTTTATAACCCTTAAGTTCTTTAACAACGCCGTTTTGAATGGCCTCAATAGCAATTTTATTGGGGAGGCCTGTATTGACTCCAATCCATGTTTCGCCGTTATTGGTAAGTTCAAGTGAGTATTTTAATTTTCTTTTTGGGTTATCATGAAAGGACAGAAGAACTGACCAGCCGGGCTCCCAGCAGGTCTTCATACTTCCGGTGTTCGCCGTATGGGCAGTGATAACTTCCCCATTCTCAAGTTCAATATCGGCCAAAAAACGTTTGTAGCGTTTAAGTATCTTGCCTTTAATAAGTGGTTCGCTGAACTTCACTCTTCCTCCCGTTTTTGGAAAGTATGGCATTTCATACTGGGACAGTCATGTCTCGGTGATAGACGTTTAGTTTACCGCTGGCCAACTTGGTAGAGATCTTGTCATCATAGGTTATCCCTAAACACGAGGAATTGATGAACCCTATTCAGAAAAAGACGGCCCAAATGTTACTTGAAATAGGTGCAGTCGAAGTTCGACCTGATCGTCCTTTTGAATATGCGAGTGGGCTTAAGGGACCAATCTATTGTGATAACCGTAAACTTCTCTCTCATCCTGTTGCAAGGCAACAAATTAGAGACTTTTTTGTACAAACTGTTAAGGAAGTAAATATCGATTTTGATCAGCTCGCGGGACTTGCGACGGCGGGGATTCCCCATGCTGCTTTTATTGCTGATCAACTAAATTTACCGATGATCTATATTCGCTCTAAGCCGAAGGGACACGGTAAACAAAATCAAATTGAAGGGGATGCCCTTCCAGAGCAAAGAATTCTCCTTGTCGAAGACCTTGTTAACCAAGGAGCTAGTCTTGATGAAGCTCTTCACGGTGCAAAGGCAGCTGGCCTTGTTCCGGTAGGCTGTTTGGCAATCGTGACTTACCAAAGTGAAGCATCACAAGAAATCCTTTCTAAATGGAACTTACCACTACATTACCTAACTAATTTTGATTGTCTTTGTGAAGTTGCTCTGGAGATGGGGAAGATTCGCGCTGATCAAATGGATATGCTCAAAAAATGGCGCCAAGATCCACGCGCATGGTCAGAGTCTTTTAGCTCCTGAGGCCAAAAAGAAATTTATCGCCACTGCCTACTTTCTGATAGCCCTTGTTTAACGCTATTCCCTTTGTTTTTATTGGCATTATCCCTTATATTCTATCGGTATTATTCATTTATTGCCTGTTGTCATAGTAAGCTAAAGAATCAGTGGAGGAAGTATGTCTCAAGAGATTGCGAAGTTGGAAATTGAAGGAAAAATTATTGAATTACCGGTAATTACCGGAAGTGAAGGAGAGAAGGCCTTAGATATAAAGAGCCTTCGCGCCGAAACTGGTTATATTACTTTGGATAATGGTTTCGTAAACACAGGCTCATGTACTTCTGCGATTACCTTTTTAGATGGTGAAAAAGGAATACTTCGTTACCGTGGCTATCCTATAGAGCAAATTGCAAAGGGCTCAAACTTTCTTGAAGTCGCTTATCTTTTAAACTTTGGAAAACTTCCTAATAAGAAAGAATTTAACTTCTTTGAAGAAAAAGTGACATCTTTTGCAACCCTTCCTGAGGGAATCACTAAGATTATTGACCAGTATCCACTTGATGCTCACCCAATGGGGGTTATGAGTGCTGTTACTTCTTCTTTATCAGCTTTTTACCCAGAATTCCTTGATGCTCCTTTAGACAATGTTCAAAGAGAGCGAGTTATTGCTCAGCTTATGGCGCAAGTTAAAATTATTGCTGCCTATTTCTATAGAAGAACGATTGGTAAAAGTGCACACCGCTCTCATCCAAGCCTTGGCTACTCAAAAGACTTCCTCAACATGATGTTCTTTGAAGAAGGTAAGGAAGTAGATGAAGCCGTTGGGCATGCTCTTGATGTTCTCTTTATGCTTCATGCTGACCATGAACAAAACTGTTCCGCATCAACGGTTAGAGTTATTGGCTCTTCTCAAGCCAATGTTTTTGCTGCCATCGCTGGTGGGATTGATGCTCTTTGGGGTCAACTTCACGGTGGAGCCAATCAAAGAGTTCTTGAAATGCTAGAAGAAATTCAAAAGGCCGGTGGTGACCATAAGAAGTTTATCGCTAAAGCGAAAGACAAGAACGATAGCTTCCGTCTTATGGGCTTTGGTCACCGTGTTTACAAAAACTTTGATCCAAGAGCGACAATTATTAAAGAGCAGTGTGACATTATTCTTGAAAAACTTAATGTTCAGGATCCACTACTTGATATTGCTCGTGGTTTAGAAGAAGAAGCACGAAGTGATGAGTACTTCGTAAAAAGAAACCTTTACCCTAACGTCGATTTCTACTCAGGAATTATTTACAAGGCCTTAGGAATTCCAACAAATATGTTTACTGTTATGTTTGTTCTTGGACGCCTACCTGGCTGGCTTGCTCAGTGGAAAGAAATGCGTGAAGACGTAGCTGCTAAGATTGCTCGTCCTCGCCAAATATACACGGGAGAGCGTTTAAGAGATTACGTTCCTATGAAGGATAGAAAATAAGGATTACCAAGCCCCTTTTAATGGGGCTTTTTTTATGAAAGATCTATCCTATCAAAAATTAAAAAATAGTTTTTTGCGACCTGAACTTCAAGATCGCAAGCTTGCCTATCTATTAGAGGATATCAAAAACCTCTACACCATAAGTAGGGCAGGGCTTGAGAGTAAAGTTTGGACTGAAGAAGAGGTTAGTGCTTATACCGCTTTTTATCTGCCTACAAACGCTCGTAAGTTTGACTTTGTTTTGGACCAGCTTGACCCCAGTGTTAGAGAAGAACTTAGTAAATGTGAGGTCATTGACTTCGGCACCGGGCCTGGAACCTATCTCTATGCTTTTCTGAATTACTTTGGAGGTGATCATTGTGGGCACCTATGGGGAATTGATAAAGAGCGGAATATGCTTCTTCAGGCCGAAAATATAATCAATGCTTTTTTTCCTCAGTATATTAGTAAATTGCACCTGCAAAAAGAAAGAGAGGTCCCTCAATCAACTTGTGACCGCCTTCTCATTTTTGGTAATTCTTGTAATGAGATGAACCTTTCTCAAATTAAAGAAGTCATTAATTTTTACCAACCAGATTTCCTATTATTTCTTGAGCCCGGCGTGCCTACTGTCTTTGATCTTTTGATGGAACTGAGGCCTTGGCTTATTGAAAATGATTTTGACTGCGATTACCCTTGCCCTGATATGGTTCGGCCATGCCCAGTCCAGCAAAGGGTCCTTGCTGGTAAGGAAGATTGGTGTCATCAAGTATGGCGGGGTACTCATGAGCCTGAAATAGAACGTTTGGGTCAAATGGCGAAACTTGATCGTAAGTCTATGGCCTTTATTGGTCATATTTATAGAAAATCAGGATCGAAACCAAAAGAAATATCCAATAAAAATACGGCCCGCTTTATTCGTTATCTTCATGAAACCAAGCATTCTTTTTTATGGGAGGTTTGCCTCTTTCACGAAGAGCAATTACAAATTAAAACTTTTGAAATTCCTAAGAAATCGATGAATAAATCTGCAACGAAGGACTTTAAGAGAGTCTGTGTCGGGCAAAACTTTTCTTTTGAAGTGACGAAAGAATTAGGTGATGGGAGCTGGAGAGTTGCAGTAAGCCTAGAACCGAGTCCTTAAGGCAATAAAGAGAAAAAAAAAGGCCACTCTAAAGTGGCCCGTTTCTTTTGAATTATTCTTCTTTCTTTGTACGACTTGCGTAACGAGTACCAAATTTCTTTCTGAACTTCTCAATACGACCTTCGGTATCAAGTACTTTTTGCTTCCCAGTGTAGAATGGGTGACAAGCACCACAGATATCAATTTTTTCTAACTTTGAAGTTGAACGAGTTTGGTAACTAGCGCCACAAACACAAGCGATATTTACTTCGTTGTACTCAGGATGGATTCCAGCTTTCATAAAAGGACCTTTGTTTTGTCATTGCTTAATACAATGACAGGTTATAGCTTCGTAAGTCGCGAAATAATGCCTTAAATACGGATACTTGTCAACGCGTAGGGAAGAAACTTAGTGGGCTGCACATGAGCCACAGCCACCGCCGTCTTGTCTTTCTGACCTGTCGATGAAGTCCCAGTGGTGGTAGCGCTGGTTGATGCTATCAATTGCCTCTGGCAAAGAGGGGTACTCAAGTTGAAAAATCTCTTCTTCACTATTTTTTAGAACGGTAACGAGGTACAGAACCCTTGTTTCCTCACCGGAAGGCTCGGCCCCAAGGTGGATAAGCACTAATAAATCTGAGGACTTATAGCCACTGAAGGTCCAGTTTTCTGCATCGATTCTTTTTGTATCTTCCATTTTACCTATATACCAACAAACCCTTGTCATCGCAATTAGTGGGGTGTAATCTCACGCTCGTTAATGTGAAATAAAAGTGGAGGCACCTCATGGCCAAGGGACCTAGAGTCATAATTACTTTAGAGTGTACTGAAGCGAGAAAATTGGGAAAAACCCCATCTCGTTATACAACGACTAAAAATAAGAAGAACACACCTGATAGGATGGAAAAGAAAAAGTATAATCCTTTCCTTCGTCGTCATACTGTTCACAAAGAAATTAAGTAATTTGACCTTAATATTCGTTAAGACTTGGGCTTCCCGTAGGGAGGCCTTTTTTTGTCTAATTTCAGTTAGTTAAACCATTTAAAAACCTAAGTATTCCACCCAGATTTACCGATAAAGCTAAGAGAGTGTTTTTGACTCTCTGGGGAGCTGGGTTGGCATTAAAAATCTTAATTGTTGATAAGGATGAGGAGTGGCTATTTGCCGCTAAGGAGTATTTTGAAAACCTCCTTTACCAAGCAACACTTGTCACTAATGGGAAAGATGCTCAGGTTGCTCTATACAACGAAAAGTTTTTTGCTGTCGTAATGAACGTAAAAGTAGAGCGCCATTCTGGTATTCAAGTCCTTAAGTTTATAAAATCAAATTATCCCTCTCAGAATGTCATCATGATTACTGAAGTGAATGAAGATGACGATGAAGAAGATCAATTGACTCCAGATAAATTAAAAAAGATGGGGGCGACTGAGGCCATCGCAAAGCCTTTTGAGTTTGATGATTTGAAAGGTCTTTTGGAAGGACATCAGAGCGTGGGCGATATGGTTTCGTCAGTTCCGCGCAGAAAGGAGCTGGGTCCAGAGGAAGAAGTTAGTGTTGAGGACGATAAGTTTACGAGTGTGAAAATTGATGAGTTCTATTCTTCTCAGGCCGTCTTGTTTGATATTTTCATTAAGTTAAAGAGCAATCGCTATGTTAAAATTTTACATGCAGGGGATGTTTTTTCTAAAGAAAGGCTTGATAAATATAAAAATGAAAAAGATGTAGAGTATTTATATTTTGAGAGAAAAGACCTCTTTAAGTATGTAAAGTTCAATAGCTTTTTTGCTAAAAAAGTTATTGGTAATAAGAATGTTGGCGGTGGTAAAAAAGTTAAAATGTTACAAAATGTAACAGAGAAGTTTCTAGAACAAACATTTGAAGAGGGGATGAAACCTCAGATAATTGATCAAGGTAAAGAAATTGCAGAAAGTGTATATGATTTAATTAAAGAAAATGATGACCTTTTTCAAGTATTTAAAGATTATGCTGACTTTGATCCGAATGCCTTTACCCATGCTTATCTAGTGACTCTATTTTCAACTTCCATAATTAAACAATTTGAATGGCAGTCTAGAACGACGATAGAATGTACGGCCCTCGCTTGTATGTTTCACGATATTGGAAAAATGAAACTAGATCCTAGTATTGCTCAACTTAAAGTTGAAGACATGAATGATGATCAGCTTTTAGAATATAAGCGTCACCCTGAATATGGGCTAGAGATGATTGCGAATAATTCATTGATAAATAATTCTGTTAAGCAAATCATTCTTCAACATCATGAGCATTTTGATGGCACTGGATTTCCATTTAATAAGCGTGGTTCTAAAATCTTAACTTTAAGCAATATTGTGTGCCTTGCGGATAACTTCGTTCATATTATCCAAGACGAACAGCAAAAGCCTGTAGAGGCCCTTAAAACTCTTCTTTCTCGCAGAGCTCAACTTACTTGGTATAATTCAATTATCGTAGAGTGTCTGATTAAAGTATTTGTTGATCCAAAGAAAATAATGAAGGTGCATGATCTACCTTCAAACTCACGAGTAGTTCCTAATAAAAAAGTTTCTTAACAGGAAAAGAGCGCAATTTCCTTTCTGAATTTTGAAAGAGTTCTAAGGCTTTCTTGTTCATGACATAGGGAAACTTTCTATTGGAAGGCTGAATAATAAAGTATTGCCACTTTTCTAATATAACACCAGGTAAGCTTCTCACAAGCCCCGATACTAAGTAAGTGTAGACGTTCTTTTGATTATCGGTAATGACGATTTCATAAGTCGGTTTTTCAAGATACTGAGAAATAGATTTTGCGAGTTCTTCATTAACCTTATCTAGAATAAGCTGACTGCGAAGATCTGCAAGGTTGCCTATGTATTCTTTTACGGCCTCTGTTTTTAAAAGAAGGTTCTGTTGACCAACCCAATTAACATCATTTTTCTGTGCCAAGAGACTGGTGTTTTTTCTATCTTTAGTTCCACGAAAAATTTTAATACTAACGATAGAAGATTGGTCAAAAGTAAATATCCTTGTGTCAACAAAGCTTGCGAGGTCTAAAGTATTTAGCGTCGTTGAAATATTGTCTATGTGATAAATAGCTTCTTGATCGCTGAGGCTTACATAGGTTGAATTATCTAGAGGGTTCACAAGACCAAACTTTAGTGTCGTTGATTTTTCATTACTGCCAATAAGAGTGATTTCTAGTGAATTAGAATCCAAAGAATAGTTCGCGATATTGATAGGATCACTTTGATGAACATTACGTATTTGGACATTATTTAAATCTTTTAAAATTGTTCTCACAAGAGACGAGTTGGCCGGAAGCTTTCTTGGTGAGACCATTGTCCAAGGAGTATCGGGGTCAGTTGCCGATTTTTCAAAATGAAATGTTCCTAGGTTATTTTTAAGAATCAGCTCTCTTATTCCCAATATTTGGGCAGGCTGAAATAGGGAGCGGTAGCGGCTTATTTCAGGATTGATGTCGATAGGGGCTTGAAAGAAGTCACTATAAAAACCAGTCAGAAAAAGAACAATAGTGAAAAATCCCATCATCCATGTGGAGAGGGCAGATTTCTTAATATCAAGACGTATGAGCATAGTGCCAAAATCCTAATTTTGCTTGAGGTCATAACGAGTTTAACTTGATAAAATGCAGTTGCCTAGAGATGATGAGGGCGGAATTTTTTCTTATTTATTAGTATAAAAAGAGGTCATAATGCAGATCGTCCAGATATTGAGAGAAGGTGGCTTTATTATGCTTCCTCTTCTCATTTGTTCCCTAATCATTTGGATTGTATTTTTTGAGAGAATTTATTTCCTTCATCAATTTAATATTCAAACAAATCTTCTTTTGGAGAAGGCACAGCTCCTTATATCCGAAAAGAAAATGAATGAGGCCAGAGGTCTTTGCCATAATGTTCATCCAATAATTAGCGCTCCTTATTTAGTTGTCTTTGATGCTCCTGATCTCACCCTTGATGAGTGGGAAGGGCGTATGACAAGAAGACTTAAAGAGACTCAGTTAGGTTTAAAAAAGTACTTATGGTTACTGGGGACTATTGGTAGCTCGGCCCCCTTTATTGGACTTTTTGGAACGGTAATTGGGATTATAAAATCCTTTGAAAGTATCGCCGCTTCAGGTAAAGCTGGTTTTGCCGTGGTGGCCGCGGGTCTTGGTGAAGCTCTCATAGCAACGGCCGCAGGTATTATTGTGGCGGTTATTGCTGTTGTTTTTTATAACTACTTTCAAACGCGACTTAGCACTATCAATGTTGAATTCAAGAACAAGCTTGAGGATCTCAAGGAGATTGTTTAGTGGCCATCAACCTGGACGATGAAGACGATAAAATCATGGCAGAGATCAATATGACTCCGCTCATTGATATTATGCTAGTACTACTTATTCTTTTTATGGTTACTTCTTCTGTTTCACTCGAAAGTGGTCTTGACGTTGAATTACCTCAAATCACAGGCAATACAGAGAGCAAAGAGGGAAGTGCAGTGATCATCTCTTTAGATAATGAAGGAAACCTTTCAGTTCAAGGAAATAAAACGACATTAGAAAATCTAGGTGAGGTTATTAAAGAGGCCATGGTGACTGAAAAAACTGGCCTCGTTATTCTTGAAGGTGATCGTCAATCAAAACTTGGTAATGCTGTTCAGATTATGGACATTGCCAAGGCCGCAGGTGCTTTAAAATTTGCGATTGCAGCAGAGTCAGGCGAAGGCCCTTAGAAATCAAGACCCTCTAGACCATCAAAGTCTCCACCCTCTTCATTAGATTCTGCAGGAGCAGCTGCTTTTACCACTTCCTGTATATCTGGCTCAATAGATTTAATAAACTGGCGCAGTAAGGTTCTTTCACCATCTTTAAGAAATGAGAAGCGTGCGACGATTCTTTGGCTTACTTTTTTCTCTGAAATTATACGACTACGAATATTAAAAGGTCTGCAGTAAACAACATCTGCATTAACAACAAATCTTTTTGGTACTTGAAACTCTATGACGATCGACTGACCCTCTAAGAACTTTTCCCCACCAAAAAAGTAAAGACTATCCATTGATACTTCACTAAGGATTGTGACTCCTCTTGTGATTTTACTATCGTCTATATTATCACTAGTTCTTTGAATGACTTTTAGAGGACCCGTTGGATTTTGAACAGCTTGAGGTCCATCTGCTTTCTCTGGAGCATCCGCATCTCCACCGCCCATGGCAGCGGCCATTGCCGCTTCAAGATCTTCTTCGCCCTCTTCTTCATTTTCAGCAGAGGCTTCAGCACTTTCTTCTTCAGCACCCTCATCGCCACCACCCATAGCAGCTGCCATCGCCGCTTCGAGATCTTCTTCCTCACCACCTTCGCTAGGCGCTTCGGCTCCACCTTGAACAATCTGAAGGTTAGGCCTTTGGTCAATTGGACCACGGTAAGAATATTCGTCTTTTATTGTTTGAAGTTCCAATGGATCTAGTTTTTCTTTGCCAGGGTTTTGCTTTAAAACCTTATTAACGACAGCTTCCACTTCATCTCTCAGGCGCCAAATTTTAAGGCCTATTCTTTTAACTAAAATGGGATCGTTTGAGTTTCCGTGAATCAATTGGCCCTCCTGGCACAAAACACATCATTCTAAATATACCAAACTGCGTTAAATGAAGCATTAATAGGTATTCTATACCTCCGGGCAGGAATTACCCGTATAGGTGAGCGGCGCAGCAAATACCTACCCTTAGAGAGTGGTAAATTGAAATTTCCCGAACTATTTAGTCCGTTAAAGTACGGATCCAGGGTCCTGCAAGGGCCTTGTGGTCAACCAAGGAGGGTTGAATGACCAAAATATTAAGCGTTTTCGCTGCTGGCATGATGGGCTTGCCTTTGACGGCAGTCGCCGGTGTTCATCCCAGTGTTCCAGGAGAACTGATTGTTAAGTTCAAAGATGATTCTCAAAAATCTTCTCACCTTAGATTAAAAAGTCTTGGGGTTCAGTCTTATGAAAGAATAAAGCTGAGCTACGGAAATTTGTATCTTGCAAAATTTGATCATAGAAATAAAAACTCAGATCAAATGGTAAAAAGTCTTTCTCAAGATGAGAATATTGAATACGCAGAGCCAAACTTTATTTATTCTATTGTCCAGCCTCAAGCAGCGTTGGACTTCTCTCAATTGGTGTCTTCCCAAAGTTATGAATTAAATAATTACACTCCAAGTGATCCTCAATTTACAAAGTTATGGGGACTTATAAATACAGGTTCAAACGAACCGGGTGGGCGTTCTCCTGGAAGGTCAGGTGCAGATATTGCGGCTGGACAGGCATGGAATCTAACAACCGGTTCAAAGCAGGTTAAGATTGCGGTAATTGATACGGGGATTGATTATAATCACCCCGATCTCGTTGATAACATTTGGACGAATGAAGCAGAAAAAAATGGTCGGCCAGGTGTTGATGATGATGGAAATGGATACATTGACGATATTCACGGATACGATTTCGCAAATGATGATGGGGACCCAATGGATGGTAATAGCCATGGAACACATTGTGCTGGAACAATCGGTGCCGTTCATAATAATGGAATTGGTGTTGCTGGTGTGATGGCCGATGTTTCTATCGTAGGTCTAAAGTTTTTAACTGATAGCGGCTCAGGTGCCTCGGCCAATGCTATTAAGGCCATTGATTATGCTACAAAGTTGGGCGTAGATATTATGAGTAACTCTTGGGGAGGCGGTGGTCGCTCTCAAGCGCTTGAAGATGCAATTCAAAGAGCGAGCGATGCTGGTATTATTTTTACGGCAGCAGCTGGTAACTCAGGCACAAATAATGATACGAGCCCCCATTATCCATCTAACTATGAAGTAGATAATGTAATCTCGGTTGCTGCTCACACCGCTCAGGACGATTTGGCGAGTTTTTCTTGTTATGGAAAGAGAACCGTTCATATCGCAGCTCCAGGGCATAATATTTTCTCTACCGTAAAAAAGGGTGGTTATAGTGTTTTCTCTGGAACCTCTATGGCGACTCCTCATGTTTCTGGAGCCCTTGGTCTCCTTGTTGCCCATGTTGGTAATTTAAGTGTAACTGAAGTGAAAGAGCGCCTAATGGCAACTTCAGTTCCAGTAAATTCCTACAGAAGAAAAATCATTAAAGGAGGGCGTTTAGATGCCTATAACCTTTTGACAGACACTAGGCCCGCTCGTAAGGAGCCAAATCCAGGTAAATGGAAAACAAAGAGGCTCTCTACTCCATGGGAAACTCAACATCCTTATGGTATAAATCTTAATGAGGAAATGCCATTTACTGTTCCTGGTGCAAAATATGTGCGTCTTGTGATTAAAAAGCATGAACTTGAAGATCGGTATGACTTTATCCAAGTTGCTACTGGTAGTCGTACCCTTGTAGAGAAAATTTCAGGAGCTGGAAGTAACTACATCACAGATTATGTTGAAGGCGACACTTTGATTGCTACCTTTCGTTCTGATCGTTCAGTAACCAAATGGGGTTTTGTGATTGAGATAATTCAATATCAATAAGTCTTAAGAGAAGATAATGGCCTTCCTTTGAAATAATAGGGGAGGCCTATTTTTAAGCAGCAGCTTGACGTAAACTTAGAAAGGTTTCTAACTCTTCCACAAGCTCACCACAAAGAACTTTCATTTCATTTAGAACATCTTCTGCTTCTGCTGTATCAGCTATTTTACCCATCCTTTCAAGTTGAATTGAAAGAGTGAGTCCCTTCTTACAAAAAAGAGAGGCAAAGCTACCTTTAAGGGAGTGGGCATGTAGTTCAATAGCACTGAAATCATTCTCATCAATGGCGTTACTAAGAATAGATAAATCTTCGTTATATTTTTTAGCAAATTGTTCAACAATAGTTTCGATCACAAAGATATCGTCAGAGAAGTTGTCCAAAAGTTCAATACCATCAAATGTAGAGTACTTTTCACTCGAATCCATTTTTAAAACTTTATTGTCAGTGCTTATATGATCATCTTTATCCTCGTCGTAGTCCATGAAGGCATCTTTATATTGGAGAACTTGTTTTGAATACCTCTCAAGTATTGAGAGAAGGATATTATTATTAATTGGCTTGGCCATAAAATCATCCATGCCGGCTTCAAAACATCTATCTCTGTCCTCTTGTAATACATTTGCTGTTACAGCAACAATTTTTGGACGAGAATTTTCATGCATCGCTAGAATTTCTTTTGTGGCGGTAATCCCGTCTTTCTCAGGCATTTGAAGATCCATAAGGATAAGATCATATTTATTTTCTCGGGCCAAATTTACCGCTTCAACACCATTTACGGCCATATCAGGGTCGTGACCATTTTTATTTAAAAGGCTAACAAGAAGGCGTCTGTTAACAGGATTGTCTTCAGCTACCATTATCTTAAGAGCAATAGTTTTTGTGAGGTGTAATCTCGAATTGTCGTTAAGGTTATCAGTGTCTCTGCTTTTCACTTGGACAGACATTACCTTGATTGTAAAAGAAAAGGTTGAACCTTGTCCTATCTGACTTTCTACGTTTATTTTACCACCAAGTATCTCGACTAGTCTTTTACAAATGACCAGACCAAGACCTGTACCTCCATATTTTCTGGAGTTACTATCATCAATTTGGGTAAAGGGTTTGAAAAGCTTCTCTCTTTTACTTTGGGGTATCCCAATTCCAGTATCTTCAATCGAAAACTTTATGACATCCTTTCGACTACCACGCTCGACAAGTATCTTGACTAGTCCATGATCAGTGAACTTAATTGCATTTGCCACGAGGTTAATAATAATTTGTCTGAGTCTATTTTCATCGGTGAGGATACCATATGGAACATTAGAATCGACACTATAGGAGAGGTCAATGCCCTTCTCATTTGCCATATGCTCAAAGAGTTGAACTATTTGATCTAAGGTCTTTATTAAAGAAAAAGGTTTCTTTTGAATTTCTAATTCATTAGTTTCAATTTTTGAATAATCAATAACATCAGATAGGATAATGTTAAGGTTCTCAGCAGAGTCTTTTATGATTTGTAAGAGTTCACTTTGATCTTTATTAAGGCGAGAATCGAGCAGTAGGTTTGTCATACCTAAAATTCCATTCAAAGGTGTTCTAATCTCATGAGAGATATTTGCCCAAAAGATATCTTTTGTTTTGTTCGCCTGTAGGGCCTTTTGTTCACTTCTTTTAAGACGAGTTTGATTCTCTAAGGTTGATTTCTCATAATGCCAGGTTAAGTAGGTGACAAAGACAAAAAGACAAATAAGACCAATGCCATGTTGTAAATTTCTTCCCTGCTCACTTAGGTCTGATAGAGGGAAGGGGAATTGCCTAGTGTGTAAGTGAAGAAAAGCAATTAAGATCACTAGACCTAAGAGGGAGTAGATAAGACCTTTTTTAGGGCCAACAAAATAAAGACTTATAATAGGAATCGCTGCAAACCAAAGTGCTGGTGTTGTATTTAATCCACCTCTCATATACGCAACAATAGGCAAGACCAAGAGACATATAGTTGGTAGGAGATAGGCCACTAATTGGAAGTTTCCTAACTTCTTAATAAAGTAGGGAACAAAGACGAGAACAAAAGTTACGGCAATCACCGACTTTGGAAAAGTGTCTGTTAAAAAGTAGCGATTAAGACCACTAAGAATCATTAGTGTAGAGGCCAAGAAACAAGAGTTAATGAGAACCCGTGCCTTGATCATATCAACAGCTGATAAGCCAATTGATTTGGGTATAAAATGATCTGCTATTTTATCGAAAATTTTTTTCATCTCAATAACTTATCGGTTTTTAAACAGGCATCATGAGGGGATTGATAAGGATTTGGACGAAAAAAAGCCACTTGTGAAAGTGGCCTTATATTTAAATGAATTTAATGGCCTCTAGGCTTCGAAAAGGTGACGATACTTTCTCAAAAACTTAGATAGTGAACCAACTTTATCAAGTGTTCTGATTGCTTTGGTTGAAAGTCTAAGTCTAATAGTTTGACCAGTTTCAGGATCAAAAACCTTCTTCATTTGAAGATTAGGCTTTTGAGTCGTTTTTGTTCTATTTTTAGCGTGGGAAACTTTGTTTCCTACGAGTCTTCTTTTGCCGGTTAAATCGCATGTACGGGACATAACATCATCCTTATTATTTCTCTAAAATTCCACAAGTTATGAAGGCGTAATATAAAACGCACGGGATTAAAGCGCAAGTAGGTATTGAGGAATTGCTGAAAAAAGTCCATTTTTTTCAAAAAGTCGGCTCAGAGGTCAGGCTTACTGGTGAGCCAACCTACCAAAACTAAGCGATTACCAAGGGTTACACGGCTAATTTTGTGCTCCCAGCCATACCTTCCTGTTGCGAAGATAATGATGGTTCCCCAAAGTTGAGTATCTAGAGTCGTCACTTTCTCACGACTATCCTTGTTTCTTAGGTGGAGATCCCCCCCTTTTATACTTTCTGGCCGGTGATTAAGGCTTAAGCTAAATGCTAGGTCCCTTGAGGCATCATCATGCCATATACCTTCATCATCCTGAGATTGAGGCCCTTCTCTAAGGGCAAGCATTAACTCATGAGAGTAACCCGAACGGCCTGTTAGCTCGAGAAAATGGGGTTTTAGAAAGTTTGAGAGAAATTGACCTTCATTCATAGCGGCCATGGCGTCGTTATATAGTTGATCATAATCCCCATCTTGGACGAGCTTTGTCCATTTTAGGGGAAGATCAATTTGGTAATGAGCAAAACCGCTTGTGTGTGAGCCTTCTTTTTTCATGTTCTCCTTATAATAAATAAGAGGGGAAATGACTTGCACGGATTTGAGTGGGGATAAGAAAGTTTCTCTGGTTTCTAGAATGGCTGAGTTTATAATAACAAGGGTGAGGATCTGGAAAGTCTTAGTATTATTTTCGGCCATATTGCTGGTTATTAGCGCTTATCTTTATTTTTTTAATAAAGATATTAGCTATAGGACTACCTCTCCTGTGTACCGGCCTTTGAAAACACTTATTCGCGATCAAAGCGTGGTAAGGAAAAGAGTCTTAGATAAGCAAAAGGAAAAGAAGACTGGAACTCCTGAAAGGGGAGAAGATATTGAAAGTTTGTTGTTGATTGCACAGAACAAATTTGAGAGAGAGTGTGCGTCCTTTGAGAGAAAACTAGATGATTATAATGATTTAATAGATGGAAGTAGCGAGTATTACATTAAGCCCTTAAAAGCCGTTGAAGTAACAACGATGCTTCTTAATGACTATGCTTATATCATACACAATAACCATGCCGAATTAGGTAAGGTGAACTCTAGTTTCTTAGCCCCTGGAAATGACTTGAGTCTTTCAGGTTATAAGAAGCTTCTTGATGTCTATGAAGGCATACTTACTGGTTGCTCTGCTAATGAGCGTCTAGGTGTAATAACTTTGACTTTAATGGAAGAATTAAAAAGAAGAGGGGTGTCTCCAAATAAATCGATTCACACTCTCTCTCTATGGTCTCGACAATATCTAAGCTTTGGAACATTTAACGCCCAGATGTTGGCCATAGCGGTTCTTAGTAATATGAATGTTGGGAGTTTGCTTTCCCCACTTGAGGTTTATGACTTAGAGGAGCTCTCCTATCGAACTGCAGATATTATTAAGCGCTATCGAAGTGAATTGAAAAGGGCGAAAACAGTAGCAGAAATTCAAGAAGTCTTACAATATAATGAAGTTGAAAAAGAAATTTTGAAAGAATATATCTCTGAGTTTATTGAAAATCTTAATAAAAAATATACCTATGATGATTAGTTCTTTTCCATGACCTATTTCATATTCTATTCCATACAAAGATAAATTTGTTCTTCTCTAAGTCCAGACTGTAGCGCGAGTTGTTTGATCTTTCCTAGCAGCCAGAGGCGGAAAGGACGTGGGTAGCGAACCTTACCATCAAAACTTGAGTGAAACTCAGCGGCCAAGAGCTCCGAATGTGGGTAGTTCTTTTTAACCTGATGAAAGACCTTGCTCGTAAAACGCACAACTCCCATGGAAACATAAGCTAAACTTGTAAGATCAAGATACTCATTCAATTCATCAAAGAGACCTTTGTAAGTTTCTAAGAAGTTATCCTCATGAATTATGGGGTCGAGGTGAATTGCCACAGGATGACCCAAATTTTGAAGTTCTCTCATGGCGCTCAGACGGTGCTTTAGAGAGGGAGTCTTCAGATCAGTAGCTTTGATTCTATTTTGTGGGGAAAGAGAGAAGCTTGTGATGACATTTTCAAGTGCCGAAAGTTTTTTTAACTCTTTAATATTCGCGGACTTTGTTCTTAACTCTAGTTTTGCCTGAGGATTTCTTTTAAATAGTTCAAAGTAAAAGGGCAATTCTCCCGTGAGATGACTTAAGGCCAAAGAGTCACTAAATTCACCTGCATGAAACCAAACCGTCTGGTCCGGATGGCGTTTTATGACAGATTCAATTTCAATGGCGATTTCATCATGATTGAGAAAGAGTACGATGTCAGGTGATTGAAAATAGCCTTGAAGATAGCAATATTCGCATTCATAAATACAGTTATAGGCGTGGATAAAATAGTAGTGGGGTTCACCTGCGAGACCATAGGCATCAGGTGCTTCCTTAACGAGAGTGCCTTTCTTCTTTCCAAGAAATAATTGAAGGTTTGACCTTTTTTGAAGATAAGGTTTTTTAACTCGTCCAAAAATATCTTCTATGGCGTCAATTTCAGTTACTGGTGTGTTTGAAAAACGTTCTTTGATGACAGAAATTTGAGGAAGGTGACCTACTGACTTTTCTACAAAGATGCGACTAAACATCTCGTCCTCGCAGGATTTCTTTAAATTTTAAATAATCAAAGCTTTCAAGGCCCGCGATAAGGTTATTGATATTTTCATGATTTTCTAAAGAGGTGGTGAGGTGAACGACATCATTTTCATGGCCTTGATCAAAGCGCACCTTAAACCCGACCTTTTGAAGGCATCCTGTTGCTTCTTCTAACTGATCCCTTAATTCCTTTTCTAAGGGATTGAGAAGATCGGCCATTCTTTTCAGAAGTTCTTTAGTTTTTTCTTTTGGTCTAATCTCCTCAGCAAGAAGCTGGGAGTAATTACATTTTTCTAGAATTTGCTCTAATGAATGACCCTTTATTTCAAGCGCCCTCATGAGATTGTTGAGACTTCGCTCCTGCGAAATCGTTATGTGCAAGTCCGTTAGAATTTCTTTGTTCGTTGGAAGAGCAGAAGATATTTGTTTTTCTTGATTAAGAAAAAATCTCAATAGTTCATCGCTCCACTCTTCACTTTTTTCTTTAACTCGAACGCAGACTTCTCCATCTGCAAAATCACTGATGATTTTTGTGCACATGAAAGGAGTGTCTTGTTTATGACAGGCATAGGCCATGGCCCAGGCCTCACGGTCTACTAATGGAGCAAAGTTACTTAAGTGGTGGGATGAGTCCGGAGAGAGAATTCGCTCTGAGGTTGAAATGAGGTCAGACTGATTTTTAGAGTCTTTTTTATTGTTATTATTACCGTTAGGAACTGTCGAGAAGCTTTTAAATTCCATCTCATTATTATTTTTTTGAGCGTAGACCGTTCTTACGTTTACAATCTCCCCTAATTCAAACTTTATAGGTGAGTCTTGAAGATGGCCGCAAACGCCTAGATTATGAACAAGAAAATGATCTTTAGGAAATCTCTCTTTCAGGATCGCGAGCGTGTAGGAGAGATGGATCATGGCATTCTCTTTGCCTTCACCGGTAATGACCAGACTTAATCTTTCATTTTCACTGTCTAATAGGTAAGAGTCACTGAGAGCATTGATGGGTTTAAAGTCCAACTCATTAAGAAAGCATTTCGCCTCTCCGCGATGAGCGAAGGCGAGGATAATGTGTTTTCTCTCTGGACTGGTGAGCAAAAGTTCTCCCAAAACTTACGGTTCTTGATTGAGCGCGTAAATGATCTTATAGTAACGCCCTAAGAGTCCGTCAATAAGGGCACCTTAAACCTATAGGGGGTAGAGAATATGACACATCTGCTAAATGAATGGAGTAAACAACCTTTTGCCTTTGGTGGAGCTGCTGTAAGTGGTGAAGGCGGAGGTTACGGATTTGGTAGTGTGAGCGACCCTCAAGGTCTTTTAGAGCGGGCCTACGAGATGGGTCTAACAATCTTTGATACAGCACCAATCTACGGTTTTGGTAAGAGTGAAGAGGAGTTTTCTAAATTTATAAAGAATAAAAGGGAAGACGTTAAGGTCATTAGTAAGTCTGGGGTCTATTGGCAAAGCTCTAAGAGAGTCGACATGACGAATGATCCTAAGGTTACTCTAAAGATGTTAGAGGAATCTCTTAAAAGGCTCAATACAGATTATATTGACCTTTATATGATTCATTGGCCTGATCCATCGGTAGATATTCGTTATCCACTAGAAGTGTTATCCAAGGCACGTGAGGAAGGAAAGATTCGAGAGATCGGACTTTGTAACATCAATATTGATGACCTCAAAGGCTCTGAAGAGGTTGTCCCTGTGAGAGTCGTTCAGTCTCAACATAATATTTACGAAGAACCACCTCAAGACGTTATCGATTATATGAAAGAGAAAGATATTTCTTTTATGGGTTGGGGAGCTTTTGATAAAGGTATTCTTACTGGGCGAGTGACAAAGAAGCGAGAGCAAGCAAAAGATTACGATGATGAAGACTGTCGCAAGAGTGCTCCTTGGTGGGTACAAAAAGATGTTATCGCCAAGTGTGAAAAGCTTTCATTTTTTCAAGAGCTTGCAGATAAACTTGAATTGGACCTTAGTGAACTCGCTATATCTTATGCTCTTGCGCCGTCTTGGTCACACATTGCTCTAGTGGGAGCGAAGAGTATTAAAGATCTTGAGAAAGTCCTCAATGGAAAAAGAATTCTTTTAACTGAAGAACAAAGGCAAGAGATCCAAAAACAATGTCGATTGTAAGTGTTCTTATCCCCACATTTAATCGCGCTTCAGTTATTGAAAGGGCCGTGAATTCGGTTCTCAATCAGACTGTTCAGGATCTCGAGTGTTTAGTGATAGATGATAACTCTACTGATGAGACAGTCGCTATTCTTGCACGCATTGATGATCCACGTCTAAAAGTAATCTCTCATGACAAAAATGGTGGCGTGAGTAAGGCCCGTAACACAGGCTTTCAGCACAGTTCTGGCCCTTGGATTGCCCTTCTCGATAGTGATGATGAATGGCTGCCTAATCGTTTAGAACTCCAGTTGGAGTTAGCGAAAAACCACCCGCAACTACCACTCATTCACGGTGAAGAAGTTTGGGTTCGTAACGGAAAAAGAGTAAACCTGCCAAAAAATTATAAAAAAAGTGGAGGGGCCATATTTAATAAGTGTCTCCATCTTTGCTTGATATCGCCTTCGGCAACTCTTATGAAGAGAGATCTTTATGAAGAGATGAATGGCTTTCGAGAAGATTATCCAGTTTGTGAAGATTATGAATTGTGGTTGCGTATTACGGCCAAATATAAAGTTGGCTTTGTGGAAGAGCCTATCGTTATTAAATATGGTGGTCATGAGGATCAACTATCAAGTCGCTACAAGGCCATGGACTATTGGCGAGTCTTGGCGATGCATGAAGTTTTCCAAACGGGTGGTCTCTCTGCAGATGAAGAATCGGAACTAAGAAAGGTTCTACTAAAAAAATGCGAGATTTTAAGACTAGGCTATCTAAAACATCAAAACCTTTTGCATCTTCCTTTTATTGAAAAACTGTTGGCACAGTATCAAGGCCAGATCCAGGATGATAATTAAAGAGATTCTTGTAAAATAGATTTAAGGCCCTTTCCCATGGTCCATGAACTATATTGCCTTCCATATAATTGAGTAGGTGAGGATAGAGCTGGTTAGCAAAGTCTTCGCTGGACTCTCTTGGTAAAAGAGAAGGCAGGTGATCAATTGCTGTTACTGCAAAGTTTTTATTTTTTATATAGTATGCCGGCTTTTCCATCGTTGTTGCGTGGGGATAGAGAGGAAGCGGGTTACAAGGACCAGTAGGGTCGCAGCTGATATCTGAAAGAGTGGTAAGTCTCTGGCGTCCATCAAGCATATCAAGAGAGAGCCAAGGAGTGGCCTTCTTGGTCATGAGAGCGCAGTTAATTAAAAGGTCATAATCAAGAATTTCAGAAATATTAGATTTTCCTAAAGTGTCTCGACTGCTCCAACAAGTGGGCTCAATATTTAAGGCCTTAAAAAAT
>JAFMBV010000050.1 GCA_017858255.1 Bacteriovoracaceae bacterium | reverse complement strand
CTAATTCATCCACGAGAACAAGCTTTTCACTGTGAACGATATCCAAAAGTGATACTTTTTCAGCACCAACAACACCTTCAACTGGCTCTTTTTCACCCATAGGAACTTTAAAGCCATCAATTAATAAACTTCTTAACTCTTTGCGCTCTCCCGTTAGAAAGTGCCATATGTAAGGGTTTGCCTTAGTTTTTCGCGCATACTTAAAAAGTACTTCAGGAGTGTCATAGGCTGGATCAACAGAAATTGAAAGAAGGGCCACCTTTTGGCCTAAACCTTTCAATCTTTTTTGGGCGACCTTCATTCTTTCAATAAGACCCGGACAAGTTGTGGGGCATGAAGTGAACATAAAAGACGCCATATAAATACGCCCTTTTAGCTCCTTAGAACCAAAAGGCTTACCGAAACCATTCATTAACGAAAAGGCTGGAACCTGAGCAATCCTTGGAAGCTCTGGAGGCAACTCTCTATTGATCGAGCGATAAATTGGATAGCTGAAAGTTAATAAGAAAAAAGAAATCCAGAAAAGCTTACTTCGAACAAGCTTTTCTAAAAATAATTCTTTTCTAATGTAACCTAGAGTATCTGTTGTCATCTCTTTAATTTTCTACCTATTTAAAACGAGAAACAAAGTTCTTTCTCTTTGGAGAATCTTTAAAAGACCTCAGGTGATTAACATAATATGCCAAGGCCCAAATTTTATGATCCTCAAGAGTGTCTTTCCAAGCAGGCATGCCCGTTCCACCAACTCCAGCAAGAAGTCTCAAGTAAATATCTTCGATTTCCTTATCACCAGTACGAACACTTCTAAGTTCATGCCATGTATAGTCTGGTGGAATAACCTGATAATCATGATCTGAACCTTGAATTTTTAACTGATAAAAGTCTTCATCAAGCTCATCAATTCCGTCACCTGTCAGTTCCTTAGACATAGCATCGTATTCGGCCAAGGTAACATAACCACGGTGGCAACTCTGACAGTTGGCCTCAACGTGATAAACTTTTTTACCTAGCTCAATGGCCTGCTCTTTACGGGCCATTGTAAAAGGATCTTTAAAAGTTTGACGATCTAGCTTCTCACCAAGCTTCTTGTCTTTTCCAATCCAAGTATCAGGAGCGAAGGTCTTAATGTATTGCCAGACAGCAACCATTTGCCCCTGCTTAAGATCCCATGGCAACATCGCAGAGCCATTAAGGCCGTGCTTAAAAGACTTATAAACAGCATCATCGTGGGTTAACTCTCCACTAACGACATTACCAAATTTGATAATTCCAAGTTTAAAGTTACGTGGTGGTGGTTGAAGACCTTTAGATGCGACACCGTTTCCATCACCATTAACACCGTGGCAGGCCATACAGTACTCACTGTAGATTTGTTTGCCCTTATTAAGTGTTGCTGCTGGTACATACTGACCACCTGCCATCACAACACCTTCTTTAAATTCGTTTGGTTCACAACCAACGAAAAGTAAAAGAGTAAGTGCCGTAAGAGAAAGTACAAATAATTTCATCATAATTTCCTCAAATATTTAAAAAATAAAAATACTAAAATACATAATGACCCAGACTATTCCTAAAAAGTGCCAAAACTGACCAACACTTTTTAACCAGATCTGAGTCTTACCTTCATTTCGCTTCCCTCTCAAAGAAGGAATCAAGAAAAGAAGGGCTAAAAGTCCAACTACCATATGACCCGCATGGACCCATGTAAAAGCATAGATGATTGAACCGAAAACAGTACTATCTACAAATATCCCTGTTAGCTTAAGGTTTTGCCAAAGAAACATTTGGGACACCATAAAACTAGTGCCCAAAAGAAGGGTAACAAAGTAATAATTCTTAAACGCCTTCAATTTATTTTGTAAGAAAGAACTCTCAGACATGTAATAAGAAAGAGAGCTCATCAAAATAATGAGCGTACTTAAAGTTGGTATCTCCAAAGAGGCACGCTGCATTCCTAGAGGCGGCCAAACTACCGAAGTAAAACGGTAAGCGACATAGCCAAGCATTAGTGTGGCAAAAAGCATTGAAAAAGAAATAAGAGTCATCACCATCGCAATAGATGATGTCATCCTCTCTCTTTCAAAATTTTTATCTACCACCATAGTTGCCATTAAATACCCTTAAGCCAATTCTTCGGTTTGGTACTGAAAGTCCTTGCCGCTAACATTTGGGTTTCCAAGCTCATGAGGACCACACTTAACAACTGGAATTTCTTTAAAGTTGTAGTGAGGGGCCGGAGATGGAATTGTCCACTCAAGTGTTCCAACTTCCCAAGGGTTGTCGCCAGCTTTTTGCTTCTTAAAGAAAACAGCATGGACAAAGTTGACCACAAAGATAATCTGAGCAAAGCCCATTACAATTGCAGACCAAGTTGTGAACGTATTAATTGGGATAAGTTTTTGAGTAAACTCATAAATAAATGGGTTATAAATTCTTCTATGCATGCCACCGTAGCCAACAAGCATCATTCCAAAGAAGACACCATTTAGACCAAGCATTGTGATCCAAAAGTGAATTTTTGCCCAAAACTCATTCATGAGAGTTCCGAACATTTTTGGCATCCAAAAGTAAGTTGCCGCAAACCCACCAAGAAGAACAGAAGCTGCCATTGTGTAATGGAAGTGACCGACAACAAAGTAAGTATCGTGAAGGTAAAGGTCTGTTGTAACAGTTCCTAGATAAAGCCCTGTTAAACCTCCAAGCCCAAAAACAAAAACAACACCAAGACTGAAGAGCATGGGGCTATGGAAACGAATAGACCCTTTCCAAAGAGTTCCAAGCCAGTTCGTAAAGAAGATGGCCGAAGGAATTGAAATCGTCATTGTAAGTGTCATAAATGTTTGCGTTAGCAACGGACTCATTTGAGTCGTAAACATATGGTGACCATAAACAAGAGTCGATAGAATGGTAATAGAAGTCATGGCCAGGGCCGTTGCTTTAGCACCAAACGCTGGTTTTCTAGAAAAGAAAGAAAGAAGGTCAGAAACAATCCCCCAAGCAGGTAGGATGAGAATATAAACTTCAGGGTGACCAAATATCCAAAACACGTGTTGGAAAAGGACTGGGTCGCCAGTTCCTGTTGTCGCAGCAGCTCCTGCCAGAAAGAAGGTCGTACCAAAAACACGATCAAAAATCAGAAGTAAAACGCCAGCTCCAAGAACAGGTAGAAAAATAGCATTTAAAACTGCAGTAAGACCAAGGCCCCACACAGTTAATGGCATATCGAAATATCCCATGCCTGGTGCTCTTAAAGTAATAATCGTTGTGATGTAGTTAACAGCACCCATAGTTGAAGAAACACCCAAGACAAAAATCGCCAATGACCACAAGGTCTGGCCAACACCAGGGGAACCAATCAATGTTGAGAGAGTTGGGTAAGAAGTCCAACCACCAGCCGCCGCCCCAAGGGGTGTAAAAAGTGATCCCATTAGAAGAAGACCTGATATCACTGCTAGGTGAAAAGAGAGCATATTCAATAAGGGAAACGCCATATCTCTCGCTCCCAACATAAGTGGGATACAAAAGTTACCAAAAGCACCAATTAGAATAGGCGTGATGGCGTAGAAAATCATAATCGTACCGTGCATGGTAAAAAGCATGGCATAGGTATCTGGCGGGACAGCTCCTCCAGTCTCTGGAAAAAGATAACTTCCAATCACGGGGAAAGGTTGTCCTGGGAAAGCCAGAGTCCAACGAATCATAAGGGCCATTAAGCCACCGACAAACAAAAACAAAATTCCGTACCAAAGAAACTGTTTCCCAATGACTTTGTGGTCAAAAGAGAAAATGTACTTTGACAGAAACGTAGTTGGTTTGGGGTGGATGTGCTGTTCGTAAAAAGCCATCTCTATACTCTCCTAAAAAAATTAACTTATTTATTCATTCCAATCTTTTTTGAAGAAGAAGCAGAAGTCCACTTCCATCCCCAATAAATTTGACCGTCTTCTGGGTCATTAACTGCGCTACTTATTTGCTGAGCCTCTGTAAGGTAGTGGCTAAAATCCTCTTCCTCATAAACAGTAAGCTTTGCTTTCATTCTATAGTGATAAGTCCCACACATCTCTGCACAAGCGATGTCATAGGTGCCTGGTTTGATAAACTCAATCCACATTCTAGTAACTCTCCCAGGGATCGCATCTGTTTTACGACGAGCATTTGGGAAATAAAGAGAATGGATCACATCTTTTGAAAGAATCTGAAAAACGACTTTCTTATTCGCAGGAACACGAAGGTCATTTAAGGTAACGATATCATCTTGTGTATTAAAAACTCCGTCCTTTCCAGCTTGACGGAAGTTCCATGCCCACTGCTGACCAAGAACCTGAACACGTACAACGTCTTCCTTGCTCTCGTCCGGCCAGTTAATAAAAACACCAGTATAGTCTCTATTCGAGAATCCAGTGATCATTAGGTCGATACAAAGAAATACAGCTATACCAACAACAGTAGCAATAATGATGTGAGCTTTTTTATTACCGTAGGTGTAATAAGGTTTTGGGTGTCTCTTATTATGGTAAAGATAAGAGAAACCAAACAAACCGATACAAACAAGAACGAAAAAGAAAATGTTCATCGATGTTGTGTAATTAAAGAGCCAGTCAATTAAATGTCCATTTGCCGAAATATCTTCCGGTGGAGCTAACATTTCAAAGAACCCTAAGTTTTCAGCATTTTTCAATACTGGCTCGGTAAAAATTTTGTTCTTCATATTGTTCTTCCCTTAAGCCAGAGGCTATTTTTTTAAGGTGTCTTTCAAATTATAATTTGCTTGATATTTTACTAGTAATTTCGTCAATTTACCATCTCCGTCACCTATTTCTCTAACTAACTTAGATAGATCATCGACCCCAACAATAAAGGTAAATAAAAAATAGAACCTAAAAAGTAGATTCTTGCCCATTTTCTTAACAACTTTTTATTTAATACTGGCGTCATTAAGACTTTTGTCGCTACGCCCATAAATAAAATATTAAGAATGATGGCGAAATAACCAAAGCGGTCGGTAACACCCAAATCATGCCACCACGCATAAAGAGAAACATAGGCCAGGACGCCAGTTAAAAGAAATATGCCCCATTTCGTTAATTTTAAACCAAAAGAGTTTGGATAAACTTTGATCTTGGCCTTTCCATAGTCTTCAGCGTGATAAATGGATATGGCGAGGAAGTGAGGCAATTGCCAAACGAAGAGAATAGCGAAAAGTATCCACGCCATCGCTGTCATTTTACCCATAACAATTGTCCAGCCCATTAAGGGCGGAATTGCTCCTGGGATTGCCCCAACATACAATGCCAAGACACTTTTTTGCTTAAGCGGAGTGTAGGCAAAAACATAGAGCACTGCAGCAGCAAGACCTAAAGCTGCTGTTGTTAGGTTAACTGTGTAATACAAACCAATAATTGAGAGAATCATCAAAGAAGAGCTAAAAATCAAGGCCACTTCCGGCCTCATTCTTCCAGTAGGTAGTGGCCTATCTTTGGTTCTATCCATTAAGGCATCAATGTCTATTTCCATCCAGCAATTATAAGCGGCGGCGCCCATTACCAATAGAAAAGTAAAGGTGAAGCCGGCAAGGCCTTTGAAAAATGGAATATCTCTTGGAGCTAACATCATGCCTACAAACACAGTCGACATGACAAGAAGACCTAGTCTTGGCTTGGTGATCTCTAAAATATCACTCCAAAAAGAAAACCTTTCCTCTTTCAAGATTTCCTTTTCAATGGACCTTACGACGAGGTTCGTTTTCCAAATGATAGCAAGAGAAAGGACACCAATTGCAAAGGTCATAAAGGAGAGAATAGTTATTTGCGGGTTTTCATAGGCCAAAAACCAAATGCCCAGATTTAAGTAAATTGGCCAAGGGCCGAATTTAAACAAGCCGCCAAGTGCTTTAAATTTCTCTCCAACAAGAAACATCCAATATCCTGCAAAGCAGAGGTAAATAATCGAGATTATGTTTAGAAAGCTTATAAGCTGGCTTCCAAGCTCAATTCTGTTTTGAGCGTGTTTTGTAAAAGCTGCAAGAGTGAGCTGACCAAGTCCCATTATAAAAACAAGCGCAAGGCCATCGGAGAAGTGAAACCTTCTCCTTAATAGAGTATTTAAATTATCTCTATTCAATATTAATGGACCCTTAGGGCCTAGGCTCAGGCGGTGGTCAATATTAATAATTAATGTGATGAAAATGAGGCCTAGAAAAAAGTGGGTTGTATTTAAAATCGTAGGCAGCCTATAGAAAGTTGTACTTCCGCCCATAAGACCCAAAACTCCAACAATGATAAGGGCCACTAGACTTTGTGGAACTGGGATGGAGTAGCTCACCCCTGAGGGGCTTTTGTCATTATGGTTGTCTTTAAAGAGAGAAAAGGTCAAAAAGAGGGTTAATACACCTAAGGCCATTCCCGCTATCTGGTTGAATAATTCAATTTTAGGGAATTCAGAGAAAATATCCGTAAGATGCACGGATGCACCGAGCAGTAATAGCCCAAACGAAAACACAATGGTAAGAAGACTGTAAGTTCTAGCGTGTGTCATAAGATTTCTAACTTTTTGTGGTTTTATACACATCAGCAAGGCCTATCGCAATCAATTCCGGTGAATCCGGTAAGTTTAAAGGAGACTGAAGTGGGACAAAATATTGAAGGTACTTATTACGGTGATTACCTGCAACTTGAGAAGCTTCTCGACGCTCAGCATCCAAAGAGTAAAGAAATTGGTCAAGAGGCCCACGACGAAACCCTTTTCATTATAGTGCACCAAGTTTATGAAATTTGGTTTAAACAAATCATCCACGAGTTTTCTTCCGTCCTCGACATCTTCTCAGCACCAAAGATTCCAGAGAATTTAATAGCTGTAGCCGTCTCACGCCTAGAAAGAGTTATTAAAATTCAATCCTTATTATTGGATCAACTTCCTGTTATGGAGACGATGAGCCCAATGGACTTCTTAGAGTTCAGAGACCTGCTAGTTCCCGCTTCAGGTTTTCAATCTGTTCAATTTAGAGAAATTGAAGTGCGCATGGGACTAAGAACCAACAACCGTAAGTCTGTAGATCGAGATTACTTCTTAGGCCGCCTTAGTGAAAAAGATAAGTCTCATATTCTTGAAATTGAAAAAGACGACTCTCTTCTTGACCTTGTTAATAAATGGCTAGAGAGACTTCCGTTTACTCAAAAAGAAAATTTTAATTTTTGGGATGAATACGAAAAAGTTATCGCAAATATGCTTGATCGTGATGAAAAAATTATCAACAGTAACCTGGCCACTCTCTCGCCAAAAGCACTCGAGGGTCAACTTGCAAACCTTGAGGCGACAAGAAGAACCTTTAAATCGCTTTTTAACCAAGAATCCCACGATCAACTAAAAGAACAAGGGAAAAGAAACTTATCTCAAAGAGCAACTTTGAATGCTTTATTCATTCTTCTTTATAGAGACGAAGCGATTCTCCAGTTACCTTATCGTCTTCTTACTTGCCTGATGGATATTGATGAGAACTTTACAACTTGGCGCTATCGCCATGCCTTAATGGCGCAGAGAATGCTTGGAACCAAAATTGGAACGGGTGGCTCTTCAGGTCATCATTACTTAAAGATGGCAGCAGAGAACAATCGCGTTTATGAAGATATGTTTAATCTCTCAACCTTTTTAATTGCAAGAAAGGATCTTCCTGAGCTTCCAAAAGATCTAAAGAAAGACTTAAGTTTTAATTTTCAAGGATAATTACGAAATATACTTGGGGGCTTGTCCCTCAAGGTATCTCTCTAAACTTATTCCTGATTCCTTCACAAAAGGAACGAAAAGCTCGTCAATTAAGGTCTCTGCTTTTTTAACATCAAGCTCACTAACATCAGAAATTCCATCGATCAGTTCATCAAGAATTTTATTTTGAATGACTCCTGCCTTTTGAGCAGTTGCATAGGGAATCAAGGTATACGTAACCATCCCATAACGGGCACGGTACTTTTCAGGAAATAGATTTTCTATCTTATGCTCGACAGCTTTCTTAAGAAGAAACCTCTCGTCTCCTACTTTCTCCTTCATCTCGACAAAGTTTTCTAAGGCCATATCGGCAATCGCATTACCGTTAGGTCTTTGATAACGATCATAATCTTCAAAGACCTTTTGCCAAGATTCTCCGTGTTTTTCAATAAAGGACAGAAGATAAAAGCAATCCTCCATGCCACAGTTCATTCCTTGTCCAAAGAAAGGAACAATGGAATGAGCAGCATCTCCCATGAGAGCAACTTTATCTTTATAAACCCACTTGCTCATCCTAACGGTACCAAGTTTCCCCTGTGGGTTTTCAAAGTACTCATTTGCAAAATCAGGCATATGAGGGATGGCACTTTTGTAATATTTTTCAAAGAACTTTGTGACGTCCTCTTTTGTTTTTAAGTTTTCAAAACCGTCCTCACCAGTTTTTGGTAAGTACATAGTCATCGTAAAACTTCCCTTTAGGTTTGGAAGGGCCATAAGCATATGGTTTCCACGAGGCCAGATATGAAGGGCCTTCTTTTCCATTAGGTATTCATTATTACTACCAGCTGGCATTAAAAGCTCTTTATAATCAGAATCGATAAACTCAACAGATTCAGACTCATTTGGCATCAAACGCAACAGCTCTTTACGAGTAAGAGAGCCAGCTCCATCAGCGCCAAAGAAACGATCAAAAGAAGTGGTCTTTCCACCAAACTTCGCTTTTCCAGCATCAGGATCCAATGATTCAAGTTCGTGAGAAAAGATAATTTTTACGCCAGCTTTTTCCGCTTCATTTAAAAGGGTTATATTTAGAAGGGAACGAGAAACACTATAGTTGCATTCCGACTCGTCCCTACCATAAGGCTGGTAAGTTAAATCACCTGACAAGGAGTGCATCATTCTTCCTGTAACCGGAACAACAATTTTTTTCACCTCATCCAAAATTCCGACGGTGGTAAAGGCATTAAGAGCACGGGATGTTGCAATTAAGTTTATCGAGCGCCCACCATCAGCAGAATCCAAACGCATATCAGATCGTTTTTCATAAAGTTCAACTTCGTGACCTCTTTTTTTCATCGCCAGGGCCCAAAATGCGCCAACAAGTCCTGCTCCAGATATAACGATCTTTTCCATAGTTTTTCTCTTTAGCTAAAATGCGCTTTTTATAACCTCTACTAACTCAAAGACATCTTCAAATGAGTTATAAATAGGTATTGGTGCCATCCTTAAGATGTCGGGCTCACGAAAATCAACAACCGCTCCAGCTTCTTTTAGTTTTGCTTCTACATTCTTAGCGTCGCCCTTAACTCTTACACAAAGCATAGAGCCTCGAGTTTGTTTTCCTTCTTCAAACTTAGGAGTCACAATTTCAAGAGAGTTTCCGCAGTTTGTTTCAAGCAACCACTCTAGGTAACCCGTTAAATTATCACCCTTCTCTCTTAGGTTCTCCATTCCTGCTTCGTTATAAAGCTCAAGACTTGCCCTAATCGACGCTAGCTGAAAAATAGGTGGATTTGAAAGTTGCCACGATTCAACAGTTCCCATTGGCTCAAATTGAGGTTTCATTTTAAAGCGAGTTTCTTTTTTGGTTCCCCACCATCCCTCAAAACGAGGAATTTCAGGATTATTAAGATGCTTCTCATGTACGAAGGCACCGGCAAGTCCACCAGGACCAGAGTTTAAATATTTGTATGTACACCAAACGGCAAAGTCAGCTTCAACATTGTGAAGATCTAACAATAGGTTACCTGCACCGTGGGCCAAGTTAAAGCCAACGTTAGCTCCAACTTCCTTAGCTGCTTGAACAACTTTTTTAAAATTAAAGCATTGTCCAGAAAGATAATTACAATTCCCTAGCATGACGAGCGCTAACGAATCCCCGTGGGACTTAATCTGCTCCACTAACTCATCATCAGTTAGAGTCATCTTCCCTTCACTTGGCTTGAGCATTACAACCGCTTTTTCAGGATCATGACCATGAAAGCGTGCCTGAGAATCTACGGCATACTTATCAGAAGGAAAAGTTGTGTGCTCAATAAGGATTTTATTTCTCTTTTCTGTTGGACGATAAAAGCTTACCAACATTAAATGGAGATTCACCGTTAAAGAGTTCATAACAACGACTTCCTCAGGTTTTCCTCCAACAATCTTTGCCATATTTTCAGTTAAAAATTCATGATAGGGCAACCAAGGGTGCTTTCCTTTAAAGTGACCCTCTACACCAAACGCCTTCCAAGCATTAAGCTCTTCTTGAATAAAGCTTTCAGCATTTTTCGGCATTAAACCCAGACTGTGACCTGTGAAATATAGAGACTTGTCACCAGATTCCGTTAAAGGAAAATGAAATTGGTTACGGAAGTTATAAAGTTTGTCTTTATTATCAAGCTCTTTAGCTGCCTGAATTGAATTATGTTTTTCATTAAATGACATCATAATTAAGCCTCTACTTTAACGGACATGGTTTCAAAACCTTCCATCTCAAGTTCAATATTCATACCTGGTTCTAAAGCAACGGCTATAGTAGCAGCCCCTGCCAATACAATACTCCCAGCTGGAAGAGACTTACCCCTAACCGCTAAAAGTTCACATAACTGCATAACAGAGATAACAGGATCACCACTAATGGCAGCCGTTGTCCCCTCCTGGGCCACAGTTCCGTTAACCTTCATTTTTAATTTTAAATCTGCAAGGTTTAGGCTCGAAAAGTCTTTTAAAGGCTCTCCAAGAATAAACTGACTTGAAGAGGAGTTATCAGAAATAACATCTTCCATTGAAAAATACTTAAATTGCTTATATCGACTATCAAGAATTTCCATACAAGAATAAACTTCAGACGTTGCCGCCAAAACTTCCTCACGAGTAACGCTACCTGAGAGCTCTTTAGAAATAAGAAAGGCGATTTCTGGTTCAATCTTAGGGTGGATCTGATTGGTCAATTTATAGGTCCCACCGTTTTCCACTTTCATTTTATTTGTAAGAACACCATATAGTGGTGAATCTAAATCCATTTGTTTTCTCTTGGCCTCAGAGGTTAGCCCCATCTTTAAGCCTATAACTTTCTCACCCATCTCTTCTCTAAGCTCAATTCCACGCTCTTGAATGGAGTAAGCATCAGGTCGTGAAAAATCTTTAATCTTGTCAGAAATTTGCTCGATTGGTGCCGTTTCCAGACGTGCATTTTGCAGCGTTTGTGCCCAATCTTTAATATCATCAGGTGTCATTTAATCCCCTTTTTTTTGCCTTCTAAACCAAATGAATGATAGAAATTATGGACCTTGTTTACAAGGCTAATCTAGCAAATAGAGAGCTATTACCATGGTTTTTCACGGAAAAAGGGTTATTGATATAACTCCAGTTATTAGTGGAGAGATTGCAGTCTTTCCTGGGGATACTTCTTTTAAAAGAGAAGAGCTGCTGAGCTTTAAAAATGGTAACAATTTGGTGCTATCTACTATCAATACAACCGTTCACCTTGGTGCCCATACGGACGCACCAAGTCATTACCATCCAGATGGAAAAACAATGGATCAATGTGACCTAAGTCCCTATATGGGAGAATGTCAGGTCATAGAAATTTCAAAAAAGGTCTCAAGAATTACCCCTGAAGATTTTAATGTAGAAGTAACTGCATCACGCGTTCTCTTTAAAACGGGAAGTTTTCCGGATCCGAACAACTGGAATGATGACTTTTCAGCACTAGACCCTAGGCTAGTTAGTTTCTTAGCCGATAAAGGTGTTCAACTGATTGGTATCGATACTCCGAGTGTTGACCCTGCTGATGATAGAGAGCTTCTTACTCACAATGAAATATATAAAAATAAAATAGCTATCCTTGAAGGAATCGTTTTAGACGATGTTAAAGAAGGAATCTATGAACTTCTTGCACTGCCCTTACCGATTAAAGGTGGTGATGCTAGTCCTGTTAGAGCGATCCTTTTGGAGGGATAAAACAAATGAGAAAAGTACTTAACTTTATTAATGGTGAATATTGTGAAGGTGTTAAGGGTGAATGGATGGAATCCATCAACCCAGCAACAGAGGAAAAGTTAGCTGATGTGGTCAACTCAACATCAGAAGATGTAAGCAAGGCCATCGAAGCTGCTAAAAAAGCCTATCCCGCTTGGAGTGCTCAAAGTCCTGAAAGACGAGCTAAGGTTTTAAGAAAAATGGCAGATATCATTAAGTCTCGTCTTGATGAACTTGCCACTCTTGAATCACTTGATAACGGAAAACCCCTCGCCGTCGCAAAAACTGTTGATATTCCTAGAGCTGCCATAAACCTACAATTTTTTGCAGATGCCATTGGACAATTTTCCCAAGATGCTTATCACATGAAGAACGCTGTAAACTACACCCGCCGTCAGCCCCTAGGGATTGTTAGCTGTATTAGCCCGTGGAACCTTCCTCTCTATCTATTTACTTGGAAAATCGCCCCAGCACTCGCAGCAGGAAACTGTGTTATTGGAAAACCCTCTGAAGTAACACCCATTACCGCTTCCCTTATGGGAGAGATAGCTAAAGAAGCTGGACTTCCTAATGGTGTTCTCAATATTTTACACGGACAGGGCTCCCGCATGGGAGAGGAATTAGTACAAAATAAACTCATTAAGGCGGTGTCTTTTACTGGATCAACAACTACTGGAAAAGTCATTTCTAAACTTGCTGCTTCTGAATTTAAAAAAGTATCACTTGAGATGGGTGGAAAAAATGCCACCATCGTTTTTGGTGATTGTGATTATGATAAAGCTCTCGCCGGTGTTTTAAGGGCCGCTTATTCAAACCAGGGTCAGATTTGTTTGTGTGGTTCACGAATTCTTATTCATGATTCTCTTTATGAAAGAATGAAAGGTGATCTTATTGAAGAGATTGTTAAACTAAAGATCGGCGACCCAATGGCCGCGGGAACGCAGCAAGGTGCTGTTGTCAGTAAAGAACACTTTGAGAAAATCATTAGCTGCATTGAACTTGCCAAGGAAGAGGGTGGAAGAATACTCACTGGCGGGAATCGCCATGGCGACACCGGCTATTTTATAGAACCTACTCTTATCGAGGGACTTGGAGCAAATTGCCAAACAAACCAACAAGAAATTTTTGGCCCAGTGGCCACCATCCAATCCTTTAAAACAGAGGAAGAAGCAATAGAGCTGGCAAATGGGACAAACTATGGTCTGGCATTTTCTGTTTGGTCAGAAAACTCAAGCCGTACTCATCGAATAGCCGAAAAACTTGATGCTGGAATCATCTGGATTAATACCTGGATGCTAAGAGATCTTCGTACTCCTTTTGGTGGTACTAAAGACAGTGGCGTTGGAAGAGAAGGTGGATTTGATGCCTTAAGGTTTTTTACTGAAGCTAAGAATATTTGTATTCAATATTAGGAGAACTCATGAGCCAAGAACATAATTCAGATCAAGCCCCAGAGCCCGTTGGGCTCTACCCACATGCTAGAAAAGTTGGAAACCTTTTATTTCTCTCTGGTGTTGGTCCAAGAGAGCGAGGGAAAAAAGAAATCCCAGGGGTGACATTAAATGAATCAGGAAAAATCGCCTCCTATGACATTGCGGCTCAGTGCCATAGCGTTTTCAAAAATGTTCGTTTAATTCTTGAAGCCTCAGGTTCAAGTTGGGAAAACTTAGTCGATGTTACAGTTTTTCTCACAAATATGGATGATGACTTTAAAACATATAATGAAATATATGCTGAATACTTCAAAGATAATCGCCCCTGTAGGACCACTATTGAGATAAACAAACTTCCGACCCCAATAGCTATCGAACTTAACTGTATCGCGACTGTTGCTGAATAAGGAGACTAAATGAAAGCCTTTAACTTTCAAAAATGGATCGACGAAAACCGTGAGCTACTCAAACCTCCCGTTGGAAATAAAGTCGTATTCAAAGATTCTACATTTATTATCATGGTAGTCGGTGGACCAAACGAGCGAACTGACTTTCACGTCAATCAATCTGATGAATTCTTCTACCAATTAGAAGGAGAAATGAATCTAAGAACGATTAATGAAGAAGGAAAATTTGAAGATATTCCGATCAAGGCCGGGGAGATATACATGCTTCGAAGAGGCACTCCCCACTCTCCTCAAAGGATGGTCAACTCTATTGGTTTAGTCGTTGAAAAGACTCGCGAAGAAGGTGAAATCGATAAACTTCAATGGTATTGCAAGAGTTGCTGCCATAAACTCTATGAAGAATCTTTTCACTTAGAAAATATTGAAACTCAATTCGGCGCTGTTTTTGACCGCTATTATAACAGTGAACATAAAAATTGTTCCAATTGCGGAACTATCACAGACAGGACTTGGTAATGGATTTAAATCTTAAAGATAAAAAAGCACTTATATTTGGTTCAACAGGGGGAATCGGTCGCTCTATTGCTGAAGCTCTTATTAAAGAAGGCGCAAGTGTTTATATCAATGGTCGCACCATTGAGAAATGTAAGGCCATTGCCCAAGAAATTGGAGCAGCAGGTTTCTACGCAGGTGATCTTACTCAAAAAGGTATTGCGGCCAATATTACAGGGCAGATGATAACGGATCACAAAGGAATTGATATTTTAGTTACCAATACCGGCGGTCCTAAGAAGGGTTCTTTTCTAGAAGTTGACCTTGAACAATGGGAAAGTGATTTTCAAAGCTTATGGCTTTCTGTTGTCGAAAGTCTTCAGAAGGCACTTCCAGCAATGAGCGCTCAAAAGTTCGGTAGAGTTTTACTAATTACTAGTTTAGCTGCAAAAGAACCCCTTCCAGGACTTACGACTTCCAATGGCTTGAGAGCAGGACTTGCAGGTCTAGTCAGATCAATTTCAAATGAATACGCAAAAGATGGTATTACCTTAAACCTAATCCTTCCCGGTTATACAAACACAGATCGTTTGAAGGCCCTCAATCTTAGTGAAGAAAAAGTTAAAGAGATGATACCTGCTGGGCGTTTAGGAGAACCAGAGGAGTTAGCAGATCTTGCTACTTTTCTTGCTTCACCAAAAGCTGGCTACATTACAGGTCAGTCTATTGCCATAGATGGTGGTGTGCTTAAAGGGCATTAAAAGCTTTTCAGAAAAATAAAAACGAGAACTCCTGTTATTGAAACATAGAGCCATATAGGAAATGTAATTCGGGCGACTTTTTTATGGGTCGCCCATTTTTTTGTAAAGGCCAAGTAAAAGGTTCCCAAGATAAGAGGAACCTGGACCATTGAAAGAATGATATGGGAGATAAGGATAAAAAAGTAAAGATAGCGAACAAAGCCCTGCCCTAGAAATTTCGTGTCACCTTGAAAGTGATGATAAGTCAGATAAGTTATTAAAAATATCGCACTCACTACCCCGGCCGTAATCATCACATTTCGATGGGCCGTTTTATTTCCCTTTTTTATAAGAGAAACACCAAGACACAGAAGAATTGCCGTTAAAGAATTAAGAGCACAATTGATATAAGGAAGTGCTGACACCCAGGGATAGCTCGAGCCATCTGCCGTTTCTTTGCCGTATATCCACCATACTAAAAAGGCAAAAATGGCCAAACTAATTAGTGAAATTGAAACCCAGAGACTTTTAAAAGAGTTATTCTGATTTTCCACTATCTACCTGCTTATTAAAATCGTGATTTTTAATGATGGTTTTGTAGATAAAGTAGAAGGGAATGTAGGTCAAAAGAATAAAACCACCCAAAATATAAACAATGTTGCCACTCTTTGGGTCGTCCATACTTCCAACGCAAGTGGGACAGGCCCACAGTGCGCTAGTAAATATCATTAGAATTATTGTGATTAGTTTTTTCAAATTAAAGAAGGTAGACGAAGGTAAAAACCAAAATCCAAACGAGGTCGACAAAGTGCCAAAAGAGACCAGCAATTTCAAGAAGGTTGTAATCACCGTTATCAAACCTCCCATCAAGAGCAAGTTTATACATATAAGCTAAATAGCAGGTACCAGATAAAACGTGTAATCCGTGAAACCCGGTTATACTAAAAAATGTTGCCGAGAAAAGATTGTTACCATGAGCATAAGAGTTAAAAGTCATCCCAAGATCGTGCATCAAGTGAGAATACTCATATATCTGCATACCTAAAAACCCTGCACCACCAAGAACTGTGAGCCCGAGCCATAACCTAATCCCTTTAGGGTCTTTCATTTTACAAGAATCAATAGCAAAAACCATTGAAACTGATGAACAAATGAGCCAGAAAGTCATAAAACCAGAAAGGCCGACACCGCCAAGTGCCTCTACTGGGTTTGGCCATGAATCCGCTACTTGTGATCTAAGAATCGCATAGGCAAGTAGGAGTCCAGCAAAAGACATCGCATCCGTTCCAAGGAAAAGCCACATACCGATTTTTCCAGGACTGGCCTTACCGAATTCAGGATCGTCAGAATACTTTAGTGGTCCGTCGTGACCGACCTTAGTGGCAGCTGTGCTCATTGCTTACTCCAGTATTTGGTATTTTCTGTTGGTAATTTTTCAGTACCAAAATCATACATTAATTTAGTAAGGGCATCAATTTGCCTATCAGGGTCACCACCCAGAATATCAGGTGAAGTCGATTCACCATCAGTCCAGAAGTTAGGCATTAAAGTACCCGGTAATATTGCCTGAGGATCTAATAACCATTTCTTAACCCAACTCGGACGCAACCTTCTTCTCGCAAAATAAAGGTTTGGTGCCTGAGGGTCATCATTATTAAATCCAGCGGAGTGACATGAGGCACAGGCCATCTCATCCCAAAGCTTCCAAGCCGCATCTTTTTCACCTGGCTTCCAATCAACAATTTTTGAACGATCCACTAAGGCTTTTTGATCGGCCTTGTATTGGAACATAGTCACAATCGTATTTCTTTCTTCATCCGTAAGATTGTAAGAAGGCATTCTAATTTTAAGCCATGGTCTTACCGGATAGACGTTATCCAAGAAATAGTGGAACCAATCCAGCTGTACTCTATGTCCTTCGCCAACAAGTCTTGGTGGCCCTTCGTTTAGGTCTTCATCGTATTGAGCAAGAATATCTCCACGATAACCATCAACCTGGTGACAACCAATACAGTTAAACTTATTAATGACCTTCATGCCTTTTTCAACAATTTGTTCACTAGAGTTAAGGCGTTTTACACCTTTCAGCGGGATCTTTTCATCAACCTGCCCAAGAATGGCCAGAGTCATCGTTTCAGCTTCACGATCAGTTAGGTAAAAATTTGGCATTCTTGTTAAGTCTTGAAAAGGCTTATCAATACCTATATCCCAACGTCGTGGATCAAGAAGATGGGCCTTAATCCAACCGTCACGAGTATGTTCAACTTGCTTTTGTAATCCAAACCCAAATTGAGTCAAAGGCTTGGAGCCCTCTTTAGTTAACTCGGGACCAATCGGTCCACGGCCTTCAAAGCCATCAATATTGTGGCAAGAATAACAACCATATTTACCAACAGAGCGGTATCCTAGCTCTAGAGTTCTCTCACGATCACTCATTTTAGCAAGCTTTGCACCAGCAACTTTTTCTGTATCAAAGGCAGAAAGATAGGCCATAAGAATTTGATCTCTCGACTTCTCATCCATTGGCTCAAACTTGTAACCTTCAAACTTCTTATTTTTAAGAGAAAGAAGGTAAGAGGCAATGTCATTAGCTTCTCTATCCGTTAAGCGTAGAGAAGGCATGATCGTATCTTCTTGATAGTGATTAGGTTTTTTCAACCAAGAAACAAGCCAATCCGGATCAACTTTAGAACCTGTTCCATAAAGATAGGGACCAGCATAGGCACCAATCTTTTCGCTTACTTCTTCCATTCCCTGAACACCATGACAACCCAGACAACCGACTTGACCAGTGAGTTCTTTACCGCGTGTGGAATCTCCCCCAGTATATTTCATAAAGGGTTTGTAAGCTTTGGATTTTTCCCAAATAAATTCCGCTATAGCATTTACTTCAGCAATATTTTTAACCATGTGTTTTGGTTCAGAGTTATTAGATTGACCAAAAAAACGTGGCATCATCGCATGTGGATTAAATGATTTCGGATCCCAAACCCAGTTTTTAAAAAATTCTTTATCTACTTTTGAGGCAATCTTCTTTAAAGAAGGACCTGCCATACGCTTATGTTCCCACCCATCAATTTTGTGACATCCGTAACAACCATATTTTTCAATATTTTGGCGGCCTTCGTTTAGGACTGTTGCACCGGGGATAAACTCGACACCTTGGTGACACTTCACACAGCTGGCTTCTGTATGCTGAAGCTTCAACATAGGTGAAGGGATTCTGTGAGGCTCATGCCAGTTATATTTTTTAACCCATTCTTTCTTTTGCTCTTCGTTTTGTGGCCAGTGAGCAACGCTTGTGAAGTCATTTACACGGTGACCTTCACCTCCGTGACAGACTGTACATCCAGTCTCCTTCATAGGGTGAGGTGAATCTTTGCCTACCATTAGGTCTAAATTAGGGTGAGTTTTATGTGGATTTGGTTGATCTTCATAACCGGCCTCACTGATAAAAGTGTGACAGGTAATACAACGATCAACCCTAGGAACTTGTTGAAAGTAGCGATCATCTTTAATGTTATTTAATACAATTTGCTGAATCTTAAGAGTTGGGTCGAGATAATCAATCATCGGCGCATTTCTAAGAGCAAAAATAGGATCAACATTAGTTTTTGCTAAAGCTTTTCCTAGAAGCTCTGTCTTAATCGTCATTGCCTTGATTTTCTTATCTGTATCTAATACTTCTTTCTGTAGCCCCTGCTTTTTAGCAAAAAGTTCTTTGGCCCTAAACGAATAGCCTTTCATACGATCTTTTGACTCAGCAAAAAGCTTCTTATTTTTCTTTAGATCAGCAAAAACAACGGCTTTATTGGACTTATTCTTGAGTTGAGCTTGTTCATACTTAAAAGTTAAACCCCCAACGTAAGAGTTTAGAGTTCCGTTTAGAATCGTCTCAGCTTTGAGAAGTTTTTGATTTTGAGTGATTTCTACTTCTAATTTAGAAATTTCCTTTTTCCTAGAAGAGACAATCTTTTCAGCATCTGTTAGCCCACCCTTAAGTGAACTTAACTTATCCTTATTAATCTCTTTTTCAGCTTCATCAAGCTTCTTTTGGATCATTTCCTTTTTGATCTTCATAGCTTCTAGCTGAACTGCTTTCCATGGCCTTATGTAATCATCCAAGAAAACCCAAACAGTAATCATGAGAAAAAGAACAGACAAAAAAGCGAATAACTTATTCAGCTTATTTGTGTCGTATGCCATTCCTGGTTCTAATTTTTTCATCTTTTACAAACCTTCCTTCAATTCCCTAAGCCAACTAATCTACAAGTTAAGCTCTAGCTCTGGTAGAGCGACGATGTACTTCAATGAAAACAGCCATCTAAGAACCATCTTAATTGGTAAGCTCATCATCAAAAGGAGCAATACAATAAATATGTAGTAACGAATCGTTCCCACTTTTTCGATCATCATTTTTCCGTACTTCGTTGCTCCAGAGAGTGGCGGAAGAACTAGAATGTATCCAAGAGAAATAATGATACCCAAAATTTCTCGGACGAACATATTGGCCGGCATCGCAGTGTTAAACCACTTAATCCACATAAACTCCGAAAGGTTCACGTTGTAGTCAGCGACAACCTTGTGGAAATCCCAATATTCAAACGGACCGTAGAATGTCCAGTTGGGGCCCCGAAGAAAAGTCCCCACAATAATTAAGTAAATCCACAAAACTAGCCAACCAAAGAGAAAGCCCCACATAGCAACAGGCCTCTCTGCAATAGTGAAGTAGCCATTTCCTTTAGGGTTTGTGTCTATATAAGGTATTGCAATCAAGCCCACAACAACGACACCTGGGAGCACAACTCCGGCCATCCACGGGTCAAAATAAACAAGCATTTCTTGGAGACCAAGAAAATACCAAGGAGCTTTTGCGGGGTTTGGTGCCCAAGTTGGGTTGGCAGGCTCTTCAAGAGGTGCCTTAAAAAGAATTGCCCAGACAATCAAAAATGAAGTTGCTGCGATAATCATAAAAAGTTCGGTATAAACCAAATTCGGCCATGACCAAACCTTCTCTCTATTTTCAGGGGTCCCCTCTAAAGGACCCAAACCTTTTTCAATTCGAGCATCATTCACAGCGGCTTTATAAATCGTTAACCAAGTCAAAAATGCCACTAATACAAGAAGAATGATAATTGGAATATTATCTGGAAGAATAAGAATCGTAAAAAAGTTAGGATCAGCAGCAAACCAGATCGTCACAGGTACAACAACCACCAAAGAAGCATATAAAAACTTCTTCGTTCCAATTATCCTGTAATACTTCATCATCAAAAAGAAAAGTACACAAGCGATTGGAAAGGACCTAATGGGATCTGCAATCCAGTTAATTAGTTCTCTCATCTTTATTTAACCTTATTTATTTAACCTTATTTAAAAAATCCCTATCTTATAAAGGTGCTGAAATCCCACCGTCTTTTCTCACGCGCCAGAAGTGAACAGCAATAAGTGTTCCAACAACCAAGGGGATAAAGACACAATGAAGAATATAAAACCTTAAAAGTGCGGGCTCACCAACGAACCTTCCGGCAAGAAGTTGAAACCGAACATCGTTTTTATCAGAGACAAGAACAAAGTCGCCAATTTGTGCAAGTGAAGCACCTGGACCACCATGACCCAAAAATGGGGTTGCCTTGGCCATGTTAGCTCCAACGGTAATCGCCCAAATAGCAAGCTGATCCCAAGGAAGAAGATAGCCAGTAAAGGAAAGAAGTAAGGTAAGGACGAGAAGGATAACTCCAACACCCCAGTTAAACTCTCTAGGCGGTTTATAAGAACCAGTCATAAAGACTCTGAACATGTGAAGCCAAGTTGTAATAACCATAGCGTGAGCACCCCAGCGATGAATCTCTCTCATGATCCCGAGAGGCACGTGTTCCCTTAGGGCGATAATATCGTTAAAAGCATATTCCGCAGTTGGGCGGTAATAAAACATTAGTAAAACACCCGACACAGTTAGAGCTAGGAAGATGAAAAAAGTTAATCCACCCATGCACCATGTGTAACCAAGCTGAACACCTGATTTTTTAAGTTTAATAGGATGAAGGTGAAGAAACACATTACCTGCAACAACAGCTGCTCTGTTTCGGGCATTATCAGGTGGCCCGTGACGGAAGATAGACTTCCAGACTTGCGTTGCTCTTACTTTGTCGGCTAAACCATTTGCTGCCATTTTCTATATTCCTTTTAAAAATTAAACTGATAAAAATGAACTTGGGTTATCCCACTGACCCTTTTCCCAGCGGTACACCTTCGTTTTATCAACTTTGATTTTACCTTCGGGGGTGAGTGCAATTTTATATCTTTCAAGCGGCCTAGGAGCAGGTCCTTCGAAGTTAATACCTGAAGTGTAATAACCAGAACCGTGACAAGGACATTTAAACTTTAATTCTGCAGGTAACCAATTAGGGATACAGCCAAGATGGGTGCATATATTAGAAAGGGCAAAAAGTTTTCCTTCCTGCTTTACCATCCAAACACCCATGCCGTTTTTGTAACGCTCATCCACACCCTCTTCGTACATATCAGGTGTTCCAGCAAGGAACTCCATCTCGGGCTCAAAGTTAACGTTTGGGTAAGAGAAGCGAAAAGCTAAACTCAACATACCTGCGCAGGCTGCACCAAAGGCAACCCAAGCGACTGTGAGATAGCTAAAAAACTCTCTACGGTTAAGACTCTGTCTTGCTTCACTCATAGAACTAACCTCAAACACTTTATTTCAAGTGCTTAATTAATTTATTCAGACAAATAATCGTGCCTCGTAATTAACATAATTTACATGGAAAATCAGCCATTTAATTATTGAATAGAATAACTTAGTTTTTCAATATATTTAAGACTTCTCCTGCACGAGCGGCCACTTTCAAACTTTTGTCTTGCTTAGCAACAATAGACAACTCATCATTCAATACTGGCCATTTATTTCTTTCAAGAGAACTCAATAAACTCAACTTAAGCGCAACTACCTGTTGCTCGTTAAGACTTGAGTCAACTTTCTTCTCCGGTTCTAAAAATAAAATTTCTTTTAATGTATCGATGGCCTTCTCACTTTTATAGTTTACCAATGCTGATGCCACAGTGAAGCGTAAAACTCTATTGGGGTGCTCAATCAGCTTCTGCAAGGGCTCTTTGGCTTCCGGCACTCTGTGAGTTGCAAGGGTAAGAGCTGCAGCTTGAATCATTCCGACGTCTTTACTTTCCAAATAAGCAACGACACCAGGCCAAGCTTTAAAATCTACACCATGCGGCATATTGCCTAGCGCAACGATGGCATGAAAGCGAACTTTATCATCTTCGTCACTTATGGCCTTCTCTAATAACTCGGTTGCTGTAGAATTCTGCAGTGCACCGGCGGCCACGACAGCAAATTGACGAGTGCGCGGATCCTTCGCATCTCCATAAATTTCCTTTAAATTAGTTATTAACCAAGGAATATCTTCTTTGGGAATTTGGGAGCTAGAAATCAATTTGCTCAATTCAAAGGCCGCAACCCACCTATTTCCCAAAGTTTTTGTGTGCATTTCCCTAACAAGATCCTTGTATGATCTTTCTGAGGACAAGAGTTTGGTTACCCCAAAAACAACCAGGGCACCGATCAAAATAACGGCGATAGGGACAATTATGCCACTAGCAATGGGATTCTCGAGGATTTTTTTCTTTTTGACTTCGTTGTTCATATTTTTTCCACCTTGAGGTACCTCAAGAAAATTCGCTTAACTGATTAGAGTCTTTTAAAAGAGACTACCATAAAGTAATGTGCCTTAAATTTGGCAAAGGTTTAGCAAAACCTCGAAATATTGACAATTAAATAGGAATTCCTTGCATGGCTTATTTGTTGAGATCTCTTATTCTTCTCATGGTTTCTGGGATTTGTCTCACCACAGGTGTCGCCCTTGGCTGGTGGTCCGTTGGTTACAGTCATATTCAACTGGCGATTGTGAGCTTTATTTATACTATTTTTGCTCAAGCTTTTGTCATGTTTTACTTTATTGGCGTCGCTAGGCTTATGAATAATGTTTATTCCGTCCTTCAAAGTGAATCTAATCTTGGTGAGCTATTTGATGATCCTCCAGAAGATCTTGAACCTTATCGAAAAAAAGCACTTAAATTTGCCCAAGATTCAGAACGCTGGAAGAGACAAACCGTTCCATGGACAATGCTGATGTTAATCCTCGGCTCCATAGCCTTCTTGCTAGGTGGTGCGCACGATACCAAACTAGTCTCCAAGGTTGTGCACTCTGGAGTTGTCTATGGATTTATGGCAGCGATGTTTATTGGGTTTTTTAGGCAATGGTATTACCTAAAATTAACTCACCTTGCTCTTAGAAAAGTTAAAACTCTTTTTGAGATCCCTGACGGGCAGATGTAATCATTTAGATATTTTTAATCCAGATAAAAACCTTGTTTTTACCTGCGGGATTTCGACCTGTTCTAGTTCTTGATTCATAAAGAACAGCATCATCAAAGTCCATAACCTGGGCCATAAACTCTTTTAAATATTCTCTAGGTACATAGAGGTTATAGTAAACTCCGCCCGGAACATGCTTGCCAGGTTTTACATTGTCCACACGAGTGACTTGGTATTTCTCTAACAAAAAATTCAAACGCTCTTTAGATGTCTTTGTGTCAACTGAACGCATGAGAACTCGATAAACTTTAGTGTTACCGTAGCGACTATCTCTATAGCCTCTTTTCTTTAGTTCTTCATAACCCGATTGCTCCAGATCAATGACATCAAAGTCCTTTGGAAGAGCATCCCAACTCGTTAGAACAACATCTGATTCTTCTTCGTACCTAATCTCATCTGAAAACCCTAACGAATCAAACTGACTTTCTTTTGTTTCAACCTCATCAATTTCTCGTTCTCCAAGTTCAAAATCTTTTCTGACATTTTCATCGGACTCTTTAAAGGTCAAACTGGTATCAAGCCATTTAAGCTGAGGCTCATAAATACTAATTTGTTCTAAAATAGATTTCTCCCATTTCTTATTTATTTTTTGAATAGCAAAAACAAGACCGATTCCAATCAGAAGGAAAATTAATATTTCACGAAAGACTTTCAGTTGCCTTGTAAACGAGAGGTTTGTTTTTATTCTTGAGAAGTCGAAGTTGGGATGAAAAAGGTCGTGCTGCATCTTTTTGTTTAATGTTTGCCACTCTGGATAGAGAGTTACTTCCATACTACTTAATACTGAATCATTATTATGAGATTCATCTGCTTCTTTAAGACCCAGCTCTTCCTTCAATTCTTTAAAGGTTAAATTTAAATTGGGGCTAATTCGATTCGCCAATTGAAAACGATCAGAAAGCTTTTCTTCAAAGTGAGGATACTGCTCTAAAAAGTATTCTCTTAGAATAATACCGAGAGAGTCATAAGGAATATTTACGGTTCGGCTGAGCTCAATCACCGTAATATTCTTTGTCATGTAAGTGTAACAAATAAAGCAGTCACGAAGCCAAGTGAACCAAGAATGAAGTGGACCAATTTGAGCATAAAGAAGTGCATACCTAAAGCGCTCCACCATTTGCTCTAATGATTGACCGGCCACGAAAAAGGCCTGCCAGAATGTTAAAAACTCGGCCTCATATCGCCCTTGCCATGTAAGAGCGTCATAATTGAGGCCTAGCCACTTTTCAAAGTGTCTTAAGTTTTCTTCGTTATAAATTATCCGATCACTCAATGACGTTTTTCCTTAATTAAACACTTTCAATAAGAATGGCGATTCCTTGACCACCACCAATACAAGCGGAAGCAATCCCTCGCTTCAAACCCTTCTCTTTAAGTTGTCTTGCTAATGTAAGAGTAATGCGATTTCCCGATGCCGCCAAGGGGTGGCCAAGAGCGATTGCACCGCCCCAAATATTTAACTTTTCAGAGTCAATACCAAGTTCTTTTTGACAAGATAGTACCTGACTAGCAAAAGCTTCATTAATTTCGAATAAATCAATATCACTTATCTTTAAGTTATTGCGCTCTAAAAGAGTATTAATGGCGGGCACAGGACCAATTCCCATAATTGTTGGATCTACGCCAACAACTGTACCATCCAAGATTCTTGCTAGTGGTTTCAAGTTATTTTTTTGGCAAAAGTCCTCTCCTGCAATCAAGGTTGAACTTGCGCCATCAACAATTCCTGAGGCCGTTGCTGCAGTTACAACTCCCCCTTCTTTAAAAGAGGCACGAAGTTTTGCCATATCCTGGATATTAACGTCGCCTCTAAAATGTTCATCTGCTTCTACAGATCCCCTCTTTGTTTCGAAAGAAGCAAGCTCGCCCTTAAAATGTCCTGCTTCATAGGCCTTTGCCACTTTCTGATGAGAGCTCACCGAAAACTCTTCGGCCTCTTCTCTTGAGATGCTGTATTTTACTGCTAAATTTTCTGCCGTAATCCCCATCGGACAACCAGCGTTTTTATCAGTTAAAGAATCCATTAACATATCAACTGTTTTTAGAGGACCATACTTTGTTCCAAAGCGGCTTCCGTAAACGAGATGAGGAACATTGGACATATTTTCTGTTCCTGCTGCAATCACAGAACTGGCCTCTCCTAAAAGAATAAGTCTTACGGCATCAAGAATAACTTGAGCACCTGAACCACATAATCTGTTAAGGCAATAACCCGGAGTTGATTCTTTGGCCCCAGATTTTAAAGCAAGATGACGTCCACCATAAAGAGTGTCCGTTGTTGAAGGAACAACTGAACCGAGAATGAAATGGTCAACATCTAAACCGCTAATTCCGGTACTAGAAAAGACGGCTTTTGTGGCATGAACAGCTAAATCCACAGGGGAAATATCTTTCAAAGAGCCACCAAACTTCCCAAAGGGAGTTCTTTTCCCCTCAACCAAATAAACATTTCGGGTACTTAGCATATCATTAAGCGTCATATTTTGCCTCCTTGATGTAAAGCAAACCTATTAGATACTCTAAATATAGGATGCCAGGATGGCATTTACAAAGGAATTAAGGAAGCTCCTATGACGGACATCTCCAACTTGAAGGCTGAAAGGTTCAAAGCGACGGAAGAAAAGCGCTATAACTTTGAACTCAAGAAGCTTCGTTCCGAAAATAATAAAGTCTACGAGACTGAAGTAAAGCGTTACGAAAACATGCTAAGTCGTATGCGCGCAGAATATGAGACTAAAGTTTCAGGTCTTGAGGCCGAGCTTGAGCAGAAACTAAACCATGTAAGAAGTCGACATGAGATGAGGCTACATGGAGAGAACAAACGACTCTCTGAAGAGCTAAATGGTTTGAAATCAACTCATTCAGATCAAGTTGCAGAGGTAAGCGAATCTCAGCAAAACGAATTACAAAACATGAGAGAAAGCCATCGCAATACTCTTGAAAATGCTCGCGAAAAATTTATTAAACAAAAAGCTAAATTTGTTACGGCCTAATTCAGTCAGAATAAAAATAAAGGAATATGATGGAAAACGATAACACTGGAAATGTATTTATTAACGGAAGAGCACAAATTTTAGAGATGTTCGAATACTTAACTCCAGAAGAGAGAGAAAGACTGTTAAAACAAATCCGTCCTCGTAATCCTCAGCTTGCTGATGAAATCATGGAAACTTCTATTTCTTTTAAGTCGATGGTAGAGCTGCCAGATCATACGATTGAAAGAATCCTAACCTACGTTAAAGCCCCTATTCTTGGTGTCGCATTAAAAACCTTAAATACTCAGTCTCAAAGAAAACTTTTGTCTCTTTGTGAGAGAGCTTACGCAGAAGAAGCTTTTAAGGTAATGAACACAAGACTTAGTAATGAAGCCCGTGATGTTGAAAGAGCAAGCGAACGAATCAAAGCTGTGATGTCAGCATTATCAAAGAAAAAAATTATTTCTTTATAAACCTCTTCTAGATCGATAGGACGCTACACTTGACTGAAAAGCTTTTAAGTCTTGTGCGGATAACTGTTCGTTCTCTCCAGGATTCAGGTCGTCCACAATACGGTGTTCTCTAAGAACCTCAACAGTACTTCTAAGCCTGTCACTAATCGTAATCATGATATCACTCACCCATTCCGGACAAGAGCGTAGAACCTTTCTAATGTCGGTCTTTTTAATGAGCATTAAAGT
>JAFMBV010000004.1 GCA_017858255.1 Bacteriovoracaceae bacterium | reverse complement strand
CGCTCTTCCGATCTTTTTGTTAGGGTTTTTGGTTGAGAGTATTCGGTTTTAAATCGCCATAAAATACAATCCTTTTTATAATTTAGACCCTCTGTTTTCGCCATCGTTTCTCCAAGAATCATTAAAAATAGGGCACTCATAATTTGATATTCCTGTACTGATGAATAACTTCGGCATGACTATCAATGTAATTTTCTTTCGTAAAAGAGTATTTTCAATTAACTGATAAAAATCAATCTATAAGAAGATAATTATTAATATTCATATATTCAGAAAGTTATCCTTTTACTTTGAAAATTGAATATTCTAAATCAGAAACTCTTATTTCCTTAGTTCTCTGGCGCACTTATTTGTTAGGAGCTTTTTTAAAAGGTTTTTATGTTTAAAGAAATAAACGTTTCTCAAAAATCTTCCCTGCTCCGTTATCAAGAGATATTTGATAATAAACCCAATAGCCTTTTCTTTATAAAAATCGTTCTTATTGTCACTCTATTTTACTCCCCTAAGCTATTCCCCTTCTCTTCAGTCACCGGATATATTAAACACGACAACTTAGATATTCATGCGCAAATAACCGACAAGGGTCTTGAGCCATTCCACTTCACAAACATTAGCTTTAGAAATATTATGGCCGGAAACGTCTCGCATGACTTTTATCCAAACTTAATCAACAAAGCAGAACTTCATTGCGATCGCAATCGCGGGGTTACTCATAGAGATATTGCACAAAAATGCAAAAGAGCTGCCTATGCTTTTTTAAAACGCGCCAGCACTTATATTAAAGAGGGAAAAGTATTTAAAGGGTTACACTTTTTTGGAAAATCATTACACATTTTTCAAGATTTTGTTTCCCATTCAAACCTAGTGGATCTCGACAAGAAAGATAGAGTCTTGAGCTTAAATTTTATCTTAAATAGAGCAGAGCCCCCCCCTAATTCCCTTAAGTTCACAGGATGGGATGGGAGAGCAAATAAAGGTGAAAAAGCGGGGCTCTTAATAGGTGACATGTACCCCCATGACCTTAATGCAAAAGATAAACCCAATGGAAATAATGAGTGCAAGCGAAAGTTAAAATCATATAAAAACAAAACTAAATATGAAGCCTCTTTTCAAGAAGCTGTAAGGATAACCACAGAAGTGGCTAAGATGTTTAATCATGACGTAAAGAAAAAAAAATCGTTTAACTAAATCTTTAAGGTAAGCTATGCTTAAAAAAAACTTAACCATAATCTTTGCTATTCACTTTCTTCTCATTTTACTTATTCAGATTGAAAATGCTCTTATGCTTTACAATGTTGTTTGGTGGAAATTACTTGGTGGTCAGTTTCAGAACCTCTTAATTTCAGCCTTCTTGACTGCAACATATTATCTAGTAAGGGAGAATAAAGTCCTTATCTATGCCCTGCATTTAGTTTTATTCCTTTTTCTTCTTTTCATCTCCATGAACCAAGTCTTCTTTCAAATTTTTCACGAAAACTTTGCCCTTACTTTTGCAGATGGCTTCAAGCTTACGGATACTGCGAGCTACTGGGGGTCCTTCACAGGAGAACTGAAGGGCTTTCATCTTATTAATTTAACTTATCTACTTTTCGTATTAATTATTTTAATTAAAAATGATTGGGTGACAAAAGAAAAGCTGGAATGGCGTAATGCTAAATTGGCATATAAGTTTGGTCTCCCTCTTCTGTTACTACTCACCTTCCCTATCCAATATCTATCTTCTCACAGTGAAGTAAATAGCCATGTATTTGTCACTTTATTTCGAGGAATTCAACTTATCCCAACAGATAAACTCATAATTAAGCGGGTAGATCCAAGAGAGCTCTATCAACTAAAGTACGGCACAGCAAAAAAAGAAAATAAGGAAATATTAGCTTACAACCAAAAAATAATCTCACAAAAAAAGAATATAATTTTCCTTATTCTGGAGTCTGTTGGGAGTATGCAGATCTTTGACAAAGGTAAAATCAATTCTGAGAACTTACCTTATCTAGCTAAGAACAAAGGATCTATCTTCAGCTTTACAAATCTTCAAAATAGTTTTCCCGGAACAACTAGATCCCATATTCCTATTATTACTGGTGGCCAAACCATTACCTGGGGCTCTGTATTTAACGAACTTCTCTATCCTTATAAAGGACCAACCCTGGCCTCTGAGTTTAATAATCTTGGAAAAAAGACAGCTCTTATATCTGCTATGGGCCTAGATTTTGAAAATCTAGCTAGTTTCTATAATAACCTCGGTTTTAATTATGTCTATGATTCTGATCGAGAAACAAGTGAATTCAAACGGAAGAACAGCATTCAGTCATGGGGTATTGATGAAAGAGTCACCTTAAAAAAATTTGAACAGTGGTACGAGAAAAACTCAAATGAACCCTTTTATTTACAGTTGCTAACTAACACTACCCACCACCCCTATGGAGCTCCAAATGACTTCGCTCATGGCATAAGAGGAGAAGATACTTATAGCAAGTATCGTATGTCTTTAAGGTATACGGATCATTTCATTAAACAATTGGTCAAAAAATTAAAAAAACTTAATATTCATAATGATACGGTTATCTATATTTCAGGTGATCACGGAGAAGCTTTTGGAAAGCATCACACTAATAACTTTGCCCATAAGTCTTCTGTCTATGAAGAAACTATCAAGAACTTTTTATTAACTTACTCCCCCGCAGAAGATCTTAGACCCGGTAGCTCAGAGCGACGTGGTTCACTAGGTGATATCATGCCGACAATCCTTGCTCCTCATAAAGAGAAAATTCCCAGTGGCATAATTGGTCAAAACCTCAACTCCCCTGTTTATAGGGAAAAACTCGCTTTCTTTCACAAGAACACTCCTCCGGAGGTTTGGGGTGTTAGAGATGGTCAATGGAAGTATTTCACCGAAAAGGTGGGGGCTAATAATGGAAGGCTTTATAATTTAAATACTGACCCTCATGAGCAAACAAATATTCTATCAAGGCATACAGACAGATCACAAATTTACAATGAGCTTATTGCAAACTGGTTTGTGCAAACAAATGACTCCTTTGTAAAAAATCTAAAAGGTTTCAAATATTTAGGTGATGCAGGTCTCGCTCTAACCGATTTTGATAGCTATGGTCCAAAGCGAATCGCTGTTGGAACCAAGCCCGGGGCCCTAAGTTTCACTGCTTTAAAAGAAATCCATCCTGAAGAACTATTAACAATTTGGACTCATGGTGTTTCTTACCCCGTAAAAACAAAGTTGCGCTATGAATTCACTTCTCCTTCGGGAATAAAGCATGGATTCACTTTTAATCATAGAAAAGATTGGTCAACTGTTCACGTCTACGATAGGCCAAAAAGACCTCGAGAGACAGGAACATGGCGAGTCGCAATTTTTGATTTACAAGGTAAAGAGATCATTTCAACTTTATATAAAGTAACATCAAAGGCTAAACTTCACTGGTCTAGTACAAAAAATAAATCTGAACTTCGTCGATTAGCATTTGGGATAAAAAAATATAATAAAGGCTTCCAAGAGTTAAAAACAATTAATCCTTCTGAAACAATGGCGGTTTTGACTCTCGGTATTCCCTACTGGAAAGATAAGTTGTTTGTTTACGAATGGATTTCTCCTTCTGGAGAGAAAAGAGATTTCAATTTTACAATCAGAAAGGGCTGGGATTCATCATGGGTATACCATAGGCCAGTCACTCCCATGGAAACGGGCAAATGGACTTTGAATATAATAGATGGTGGAAGGAAAGTAATATCAGGACAATTCAAAGTAGATCAAAAAGCCCCACTACATATTCCATTAAAGTTTTGAAGGCAAACATGTTAGATTTCATTAACAGGTTTCTATTTTTAATAAAGCTAATTACATTGAAAATTTCTATCAGGTGTACAGTAAACAGAATGCCTACCATTTAAATGGCCTTGCCAAGCTTTGCCCGACCATTTTGTTTAACTACAGTGCCTAAACAAAAATATACCATTGATTGAATTTCCTTAGTATTCATTTAAAATCATAAAGTGTTTATTTGTTCCCAGGAAGTCCATTGAATCAGTTGAGTCATATTCTTGTCGTTGATGATGATTCTGATATTCATGCTTTTATTAAGCATGATCTTAAAGACCAACCTTTTAATATTGTGAGCGCTTACACCATTGAGGAAGCCGTAGAGGCCCTCGACTCCTATGATTTTACTTTTGGTCTAATTGATATTTTACTTGGTAATAATGAGTCTTCTAATGAGATTATTCACTATTTAAAACAAGATGCCTCGGGCAGTAACAAGTTTCTTCCTTTTGCCATCATGTCTAGCCGTATGGACGATGAATACGCACGAAAGGTTCTTTTAAAGGGTCCTTCAGTATTTTCAACTTTTAAAAAGCCACTTAAGCCAGGTGTGATTGCAGCCGTTTTAAGGGGAGATTCTCTGCCCTCTGTTCTCGTTATAGATGATGATCCAGATATTTTATCTCTGATTAAAAGGGAGCTTGTTGAGGGGGACTTTCAAGTTTTTTCGATACCTAATGAAACTCAAGCAAGGAAATTACTTAAGACTACGGCATTTATTGGCGCCATAATTGATAATAAACTGGGCGTTGGTGAGGATAGTGAAGACTTTATTAAATTTCTAGCAAGTCTTTCTCATGAAGTTAAAATTCCGATTGTCCTTACAGGAAAAAAATAAATGAAGGGCATTATGATCAAGAATTTCTTCTCGTGATTAATGCGATTAAGAAGCCGTTTCGAAGAGGTGCTTTTGTTAAAGCTATGAAGGATATTCTATTATGGAGAAATGCCGCAACAGAAATCCAGGAAGGTGATGACGTTACAATCACAGGAACCACTCAGAACATTAAAGAAGAAATACAAAAGATAAAGGGTCATCATGAGGACGATGATGAAGAGATGCTTGTCTCTGGTGATGATCAGGTAGACCGATCATCAATAACCATAAAAGGTAGCAAAGACGAAGAAGAAAGCAGTCAAATAATAAAAGGTGAAAGAGAAGAAATGAATGAAGAGGTCACACTTATTGGAGGTGATTCCTTTCATCCAGAATCTGATATTATTAAAATCAAAGGTTTTTCTCCAGATGAAGATGGAGAGCTAAACCCTAATAAGCGAAACTCACAGGGACTAACACCTGCCATGGCCTATTGTTATTCAGGTGATCTTGAAATGGTTAAGGAGCTGATTGAAAATGGAGCTGACTTACGGCTAAAAGCACGCAATGGTAAGACCTGTCTTCATTATGCAGCTCATTCAAAAAACTATGAGCTGGTAGAGTATCTTATCAATAATGGGAAATTAAAAATTAATGATAGGGATGAAGAAGGTCGAGAGCCACTTTTTGAGGGAATAAAGGCCAAAGATTCCAAAATGGTAGAGACCTTTATCTCGCTAGGGGCAAGGGTTCGCAATAAGTTTGACGGGAAAAACCAGCAGGCGGAAAAAGAAGATCAAAACGAAGAGCCCATGTTAATCCCTCCAATTTCTAACCATGAATGTGTAATTTGCCGCGAAGAAGAAGAGACTCACATTAATGAGGAAGAGTTTTAACGAGCCTCCTACTTCAACTATTTAATTAATGAGACCCAATCAACTTCGAAGCCAAGACTGAACATTCTTTTTAGGTATCTTTGATAATTTAGCTAAATATTGGGGACTTATTTGATTTTTCCAACTATGCCTTTTTATTTGATCACAAATATCATTTAAAACTTTATGGGTAACTTCAGCATCCCCAATGGCCCTATGTGATGCAACATTAATTAAACCTAAGTGGCGGCATATTACTTCAAGTTTATGAGAGTCTAAGCTCTGATAAATTCTTCTTGCTAAGAGTAATGAACATAAGAATTGATTTTTCACTTTTAGTCCAGAACGTTTCATTTCCGTTTTAAAAAATCTTTCATCGAATGAAGCATTGTGAGCAACAATTAATTCCTCTCCGACAAAAGCTTGAAGTTTTGGCATAACCAAAGAATTTTTTGGGGCATCTTTAACCATTTCATTAGTTATTCCAGTTAAGTTGGTTATAGTACTTGAGATTCTCAGGCCGGGGTTAACTAACGTTTGAAAGGTATCGACAATTTCGTTGTTATTAATCTTTATGACACCAACTTCAATTACTCGGTCAAAGTCGGCAGAAAAACCAGTCGTCTCAAAATCCAGAATATTGTATTGTTCATCCATTTTGAGATACTAACTTATTTCGATTAATTATGCATCTCACCATAGAATTAGAATTATAGGCGACCTTTCAGGCCTTCAAGCATTCTAACAAAGAACCTACCACAGGGCTTCACGACAGTGCCCTTGATCCCCTCTCGCCAAAAATCAACATTTACTCTAGCCTTTTGACCTAGGTACTCAATTAAAGAGAAATTACTTTCGTCGACAACTCCAAAGTGAGCAAAAACCCCTCTCGGGTTAGCATTTGGATTTAAAACATCAAGTCTATTTAGGGTACGATCTTGATGATTACTAAATTGTAACGTTCGTTCGCTATCGAGCTTGCGATACTTCTCTAAATCCTCACTTGGGTTATCTGAAGGAAACTTCTCAAAATCAACATCAGTTATAATGACCTCTCTCCCGTGGGTCCGGCCAATTGTGTCGACAAGAAACGGTAGATATTGAGCCGCGCCTGGCCTAGATAAGAGTTCACCTATCATTTGCCTATGAAGTGGGTCAGCTAAGATTTCAAACATATGCATATTCATATTTGCTAAGTAAGGATAGAGTAACTTCGTGCTTTTATTTCGAGGGACATCGACAATATGAACATAACGGTCACTATTTTTGCCCTTACTTCGAAACTCTTCCAACTTTTTTAATTCTTTCGTGTTTTTAGCAAATTTTGCATCCTTTTCTCTGCCATAACTACTATTAGTATCCAATCTCATGACGTCATGATCACTTCCGTATGCACTTGCCAGCTTCAACTGATACAAGTTTCACGCAATAAAACATTTAACTTTGGGATGTATAATGAAGCTAATGTCATGCATTTTTGTCGCTCTTTTGTCTATCTCAGTTTCACAAGCCTACACTGGGTATAAGATCTCAAAAAATGCCACTCGCTGTGATGGTGATAACTGTTCGTACAAGAATATGTCCTTCGATATGAAATGCTCATTTTCTAAGACTGGCAAAATTACGATCACCAAAAAACAAATTTTGGGAATGATTGGTCCAGAAATTCCTCTAGGTACACGTTCAAAGCAGATGACTGAAGGTGATGCACAGGAGATGGATTCTCTTTTAAGAGTTGTTGAGACACAAAATAACCTAAAAAGACGAAGAGTAAGTCAGGATAAAAAATATTACCTCTTCCCCTATTTCTACGCTATTCAAGATAACTATGTGCTAACTTCAGATATACTGGGAACCAACTTTCATGTTTCACATCAAAATAGTAGTTCAGTTGCAATGATTGACTCACCTGAAGCTGAGCGCTTGGTGGAACTCACCGATGAATATTGCCAATGGAGTTTTTTAAGCCTGAACTAAATTCTCAAGGCTTCTTTTCAAGACCTCTCTTGGGCCCATAAAACTTAGACCACTATTCATGGCCTTGGTATTGTCCATATACCAGTCGTTTTTGATACCATAAGGTGAATAATTAGTATCATTCCCGCTCTTGGCGATTCTCATTTTTTTACCCAAAAATAACTCAAAATCTTCAACCATTGTTCTCAATTTAATAGGGCCTGGACTACAACAATTAAGAGAACCTTTAATTTCTTCTCGTGCAATTTTTTGTAGAGCCATTGCAGCATCTCCGGCATATATGAACGAAATAGAGGCATCAATATTTGGAAAGAATATCTCTTTTCTTTCTGCAATACGTTTGAGATGCCAGTTAAAGCGGCCTGTTTGATCATCTTCGCCGATGACAATTGGAAAACGAACAAAGCAGGTCGTAAAGGGGGCTTTTTTTTGAAAAGCGACCTCTGTTTGCCTCTTAGCTTCAGCATAATTCTCTTCCGCCAAGACAACCTTTTCATAAGTGTGGTGACTTGGATCAAAGCTTTCTTCTTTAATATTTTTACCAGGTCCATAGACCGATTGCGATGAGGTGAAAATGTAGTGCTTAGTTTTGTCTGCAAAGATCTCACATGAGGCAATTGCGCTGGGATAATCAAAACAAGCTTGATCGAAAATACAATCGAAATTGAGATCTTTTACAAGACTTTGTAGTTCTAATGAGTTTGTACGATCTCCTTTTAAGGTTTTGTAGTCACCATTAAAGTTGATGGGTCGGTTCCCTCTTGTCAGGACAGTGACGTCATCTCCTGCGTCGATAAGCTTTTGGACTAATCTTTTACCGAAGAAATGGCTACCGCCAATAATTAAGACTCTCATAAATTTTCCTACAGATAAGACAATTAAAGCGCTTTTTCTATTAGGCATAACCTTTAGTATTAGAAATAAGGGATAATTTAAGTGCTAACAGTTTATTGCTCGTATCTAAGGGAAGCTGTAAAGCCCTCTCTAGCTTGTAGCGGCGACAGAGAGCTATAGCGAGGGTCTAGAGATAAGTCACTTACCCAATGTCCAAAATTGATCGTCTTCGTGTTATCCAAATTAAAGTCACCTAACCCAAAAGCACCAATCGTTCCCTCAACAGAGAGATGACTAAAGAAGTTCCTTTTATACTCTCTAGGTTCATCAGAAAAATCACTGATGATGTTGTCGTAAACCATACCACTCAACACAACCAGAACATCTTTTCCCATCCACTTCGCGAGGCAAGTGCCAAAAATCTCTTCCTGTATGAGCCCGCCTCCCGTCATATCTCTAACTTCAACACTTGAATCTTTCTCACAAACATCTTCAAAGGAAATTTTAGGACCACTAGGTGTTCTCTCTATACGAAACTTTTTTACTTTATATCTGAGTTTAAGAGGAACATTGGAAGCTTTCACAGTCTTCAGGCCCTCTTTTTTACCAAGGTAGACAATCGGCTTTCCATTAATGAGTTGGTAAACCGCGCCTTTCGCCAATGCCGTTAACGAAAAATTAAAAAGTACCAAGGTCAATAAGAGTTTCATAAGTTTCATCCTCAAATACGAATTCATAGTAATACCAGAGACTAATAAATCTCCTATCCTATAAATTGTAACTCTTATTGCTTGGGATAGAAAATTGGTTAAAACAGATAATAAAAAAAAAGGGCTTTTTTATCAAATATAACCTCTATAAAAGGGGCTAATAAAAAGACTTTAGGCATACTATGATCGGAATTAAAGGTGATTTTAGAAATTGTTGAGGATGGTTTTTAAAAGTGACCAAATTTGGAAATCGTACTTCTTTCTAAAAAAAATCATTAAATAGCGATACCTTCTTCACAACCAAAAAACAGATTTAAATCTTCAATTGGTCTTAACCCTTGCTCTTCAATCACATTTTGGATTTTATCTATTCCCACAATATCGCAAGCATAATACGAACACAGTTTTTGTTTTGTTAAAGGAAAAGAGCCACTTCGATTCGTAAAGTTCAAATCATAAGCAAGACTATAGCTACACTCTTGTGCGTCTGGAATAGTAAGAGCAGCTTTTTGGTAGGCTTCAACGTTACAACCGATAGGAGAATCCATAGACATACGGCGTACAGTAGGACCCATTAGGCTGCGCCATTGTCTTTTTAGCCAGCGTATACCAGGTGGATCATTTTGCGCTCGCACCCTTTTAGCGCCACTTGAACCACTGCCACCACAAACAGATTTATCTCCAACAGGTGATAGTGACTGCATTGTGCAGTTGAAATCATTAAGAGACTCTTCAAGGTCACTCGCTCTAGCATTCAAAGAGATGAAAGGGCTTATTGCTAATAATGCTAAAAGGAGTGACTTTTTCATGAGTGTTTATCGGTTCAATATCCACTATACTCAAGTAAAATACTTGGAAAGGTTTTATTTTCGATAAGTTATAGCTCTCCTAGAGACAACTAGCGACTTCTTCCCCATCATCAAACCATTGAGTGAAGAACTCAAAGACTTTCCTACATGCTGCTGGAGTTCGGGTGTTATTTAAAAGGATTCTAGGCTCAGTTACAAAAGCCGTGAGAACTTCTGCAAACTGCTCGTTCGCTTTACTCATGGCATAGTTTGAGACCTGGCAGTAGTCATTTTGACCATATCCACTCGAATCCATATATCTTCTGAATTGAGAATATGCCCCTTGATTCCCAATAAGGTGGGCCCACTCATGAACGTGTTGAGCTACACTATGGCCATGATGATGACGCCCCTTCCTTGCTGTATTTCTACCGATCTTTATATAACTTCCATATTGTTGGCTACCATTGGCATCTACAAATCTAAAAGGAAATGGTCGATCTCCCGGTCCCATTCCACTCCTAAGAGGACCACCATTCAACTCCTGAACTCGCTTGACGGCGGCACCGACAGTTCGAATTTCTAAATTGGTTGCGTTCTCCGTTGTTAGGTTTTGAGACGCCAGTAAATCCCTTGCTTCTTCTAAATCTACATCTTCTACAGGAATACACCCTTCTCTAGGAGCATCGTAATTCTTCAGAGCATACTGATATCTCGGATCAGATCCGAGATCATTTTCAGTATAGTTTTCCGCCGAACCACAAGCCGGGCAATCCCCTGTTCCCTGAACAGTAGATACCGTTTCTTCAAAAGACTCTATTAAAGATGCTCCAACAAAAGCAGCATTAACATTACTTTTACTCGTTATAAATCTGCCAGCCACTACATTTCCTGCCTGATCATAAATCTCGAGTCGATAAAAGTTTGATCCTTCATCAACGATCTTAAAAGAGTAATTATCATTTGGGACTATAGTAAGGGTTCGACCAGAGTTTCTATCAAGAACCTGAATAGAGAGATTTACTTTATAAAACTCGTTCGCGTAACTCGAACAAGTTAGAAAACTCAATACTAATAATAAGTTAACGACTACCCTCATATTCAACTCCACTGTGTAACTACTCTAATCGTCATAATATAGATTAATTATGAGTTGATTCCCTAACTGCACGAAGCATGAAATGGATTTTAAACAAATTTCAGAACCTTATAGAGGAAAAGGTAGAACATTGGCTAAATTTAGTGCCAATAATTGTTGCCAAAAAAACGGGAGAAATTTTAGTTTTGTGGAGTGTTATTGAACTTTTTTTCTGAAGCCTTTTTAGTCTTGTTTTTTGCCTTGATACTCTTTTATGAGTTCAGTAAATCCTCTACACAAAAATTAAAGTATCTCTTCATCTTTTCCTTGATTTTCTATTCCTGGGGCAATCCCAATCATTTATTTTATTTGATACTAATTATCTGTGGAACTTATCTTTTCTCCCATTTAATTTACCGAAATAAAAAGTTCGGTGCTGTTACTGCAGGGATAATATTCTTAGTGGCTATACTTGCCGTTGCTAAAGGCCTCGCCACAAAAACAAACAATGCTATACCCATAGGAGTTAGTTTCTATAGTTTACAAGCAATGAGTTATCTTATGTCACTTCATAAGAGAGAGGTTGAGAAAATAACCTTTTTAGAACTAGGTGCCTATCTAGCATTTTTTCCCCAACTACTTGCTGGACCAATTTGTCGGGTTGAGCAAATAGTTCCTCAATTAAGAAAACTCACAAATCTTAAAAGAAATTCAATGGAAGAGGGTTTTATCCGCTTTGCTGTAGGGGTCTTTAAAAAGGTCATTTTAGCTGACTACCTCAGAGTTTATGTGGACCTAGCTTTTGATGGAAACTTTAATAACTTCGGCCCGTACTGGTTTGTCATTATTACTGCCTACTCATTACAAATTTATTTTGATTTTTCGGGTTACTCAGATATGGCATTAGGCCTTGGTCGCTTTTTTGGAGTCATATTACCAGAGAACTTTAATTGCCCCTACTACTCCCAATCTTTAACATCCTTTTGGAAAAATTGGCACAAAACCCTTTCTTATTGGTTTAGAGATTACGTCTATGTTCCTTTAGGTGGAGGACAAGGTAAGACCCTTTTAGTTTTTTCAAATATTCTCCTTGTTTTTATCTTATCCTCACTATGGCATGGGCTAGGAGCCACCTTTTTAGTCTGGGGTTTACTTCATAGCGTAGTTGTATGCCTAGAGAAGCTAGGCAAAGGTAAGGTGCGAAAACTTTATCCTCTCACCATGATCACTACGGTGTGGGTCGGTTGGATATTTTTTCGCTCTCATAGCTTACCTCAAGCTATTGGCATATTAGAAACTCTTGTAAAGGGAAGAAGTTATAACTCTTTTTCCTCTTTCTGGTCTCCTTACTCACCCCTAGTTTATTTAGTTTTAGTCGGAATTATTTTTATATCGTCTGAGTATAGTCTCTCTTTAAAGAGAAAGTTAAAGAGAAAGACTCTACCAATGAGCGTAAAATTGACCCTGGCAACCATCGCTTTTCAATTAGCGATCTTTCTAGGACCACAAGCTCAAGAATTTATTTATTTTCGTTTTTAGGAGCCAATGAAAAAGTTTAGTTTCATTTTTTTAAATCTATTTATTTTTCTCTTTATACTAGCTCTTTTGGGTCTTTGCCGTTCACAAAGCCTCGTAAGAAACTATGGGAAAGATTTAAGCTGGCATAGAAAGGTTTTTGATAATGGGAGTTACCAAACCCTATTCTTAGGTGACTCTCGCGTCTATCATGCTATAAATCCTGAACTCTTTACCAATGCTTATAATTTTGCTTTTTCGGCCAATAGCTATTCTTCATTTTACTTAGGCTTAGCTAAAGAGCGTCTCAAAAAGAAAGGCCAAAGAAAAATTTACCTTGGAATTACACCGGAGAGTTTGTCCTTGTATGAAGGGAATAAAGAGATAGATAAATATTTAAAACACAAACTCCCAGTGATCTCTTTATGGAATGTTATAAAAAGAAACATCTTTACATCCCTCGATTTAATTTCTTTTCTAAAAACGGGAACCTTTCGAGAACTTAATTCTCCATTCTTAGAAGGTAATACGACCATTTATAACGATAATGGCTGGTGGGAAGTTTCAGCAGAAGTAAAAGAGAGTGAAGCGATGGCCCGTAATTATGAACAACGCCTATTAAAGTTTCCTCCTGACAGTGGCCTTATAAATCAACTTCTGAAAACAGTTACGGATTGGAAAAAAGAAGGCATTGATGTTTATGGCTTTTATTTGCCGACATCTCCCATGGTCGCAAAGGCAGAAAAGAAGGCCCTTGAAAAAGTTTTCTCATTTACTCAATTTAGAGAAGCTTTTAAACATTCGGGAGGTCAATGGCTCGATATCGATTTAGAAGTTGAAAATCCTACCTTTGATGGGGATCATCTCAATAAAAATTTTGCTTACTTTTTTACAAAAAAGCTTTACCAACTTTCTCTCTAAATTTTTTCTATATTAAAGTATGTCAATCCATTGGGTATTAAGGTACTTGTTAATTGGCCTTGTGTTAGTGCTAAAAATAACTATTTTTGTTCCTTACTTGATCATTCCATTTGGTCTCTACTTCGCATGCGGCTTCCTCATGACCTCATCTCTTATTTTTTTATATGAATCATGGGCCAGTTAGAAAAGTAGAATCTCACCTTCATCGTAACAAAGAGCATTAAATATTCAGTATTACGTAATACTACTTTGAAATTTATGTACTCCGATTCTTTTGGTGGCTAGCACATATAAAATAAACGAGATAGAATGAGTCATGATTAATATTCATACTGAGTGGGACCCATTAAAAGAGATTGTTGTCGGCAATATCGGCAAATGGTCTAATATTCATCCAGACTTTAGTTTCCTTCTTTATTATCAAGACAATGTTAAAAATGTATTCTTAGAAAATTCAATAGAATTGCAGCAGCATGTGATTAAGCAAAGACAAGAAGATCTTGATCAAATGGCAAGGGTCTTAAGCAGTAGAGGGGTAATTGTTCATCGTCCCTTACCACTACAAAAACTTCACCCATTTGAAACTCCTGAGTTCAAAGATTGGCCAAGTGCTTGCCACAATCCTCGAGATCAATTTTTGGTTATGGGTAATGAGATTATAGAAACGAGTTGTCAGTGGCGAAAGCGCTACTTTGAAAATGATTTTATGAAGCCTATTCTATTGGAGCAATTTCGGCAGGGTGCAAAGTGGACTAGTGCACCTAGACCCGCAATGGGAATGAATAGTTTCGATTTAGAACATATTAAAACATTTGGTAATGCTGAAAAAATCCTCGAAAACTGGACTGAAACACCGAGTGCTCTTGAAATAATGTTTGATGGGGCTCAGTGTTTAAAGTTTGGCAAAGATATAGTCATGAACATCAGGACCAAGAATCATGAACTTGGACTTAAGTGGCTTCAGAGGCACTTTGAAGATCGCTACCGCTTTCATCCTGTAGCTTTAACGGATAATCATATTGACGGTATGTTTATGCCATTAAGTGAGGGGAAGCTTTTGATTAACTCTGGTTCAATGAAAAGTAAGATTCATTTGTTACCAAAGTTTTTAAAATCATGGGATATTATTGAGCCTAAGAGTGCTAGTAGTGAGACCATTAACTCACAAGAAAGGGGCGAAGTTGCTCTTGCTAGTTCTAATATAAATATCAATGTCTTACCTCTGGGACCAACAGAAACAATGATTTTTGATTCGACTCCTGATGGTGACAACCCTTTGAGGGAGTTGCTTCTAAAGTATGGGTTTGAAACGACCCATGTCAGAATGCGCCATTGTCGTCTCTTTGATGGCGGTATTCATTGCGCTAGTCTTGACCTTGATCGAGAAGGTGATTATCGGGAGGTTTAATTGGCTTCTTTGATTATATCGATTTATGTGTACTTAAGAATACATTTTCCTGAAGTCCTATCTTTAGCCTTTTCATAGGCAGTGTTTATATCATTAATGCTAAAAGAGGTCGTTACCTGTTGAGTATAGTTATTTATATGTTCCTTCCAAAAGTTTATAGAAGTTTCAAAGTCTTCTTTTTTGTGATTGGCAACCCATGTGACACTTAAGGCTTTTCCCATATAGATTTTTTCCTTAAATGGTTCTCTTAAATATTTTCCAACGATTACGACTTTTCCATATTCTTTGGCAAAGAGCGGTAACACTCTTAGAGCTCCTGGTCCATTGTGGTCACCCGTACAATCAATAACGGCATCGTACTGGTTGAGTTTTGTTTCATCTAGCATAACTTGGGCAAAGGCCATTGATTCAAGTCCTAAGTTTTTTATTAAACTCAGGCGCTCTTGAACAACTTCGACCACTGCAACACTATGGCCTCTTAACTTAAAACTTAAGGCCGAAAATATACCAATAGGACCTCCACCAAAAATTAATATTTTAGTTTCTTTATTTAAGCCAATCCTATTTGCTGCGTAATAAGCGCAATCACCAATATAGGCCACTTCTAAAAGAATCAAGTCCTCTAGACTAAGTTCATTTGGCAAAGAGATGATGTCACTCTGGTCTAGTATAATCCCACTTGATAAGATTGAATTCTCGCCTCTACCTAAGAGTTGTCTTTGCTTGCAGTTTTGGGGTTCATCTTTTTTACAATGATGGCATTTTCCGCAAGCGGTATTAGCTACAGATGTTACCTTCTCACCTAAATGGTAGTTTTTAACCTGATTACCTATCGCAACGACTTCTCCAACCCATTCATGGCCAACGGAGACATCCTTTTTTAGATGGTGAATTTGACTCAAATCGGAACCGCAAATACCTGAGATAATGGGCTTCACCAGAATCTTAGTGGGTGCTAAATGGACACTTTCGCTGGCTTCTAATTTTATAAATTCTTGTGTATTGCCATCAAAATGGTAGTACCAATACTTCAATCAAATCTCCTTGCGCCCTGATTTAAATTTAGGTTTGTCTGACTGGGCAACTATGAATCGATGATGTTTTAGTTAACTAGCTAACTCTAATTTATATCTTATCTTTTTGGAACTAAAAACAATGGTCATTGTGTTGAATGATAAATGTGGTGAGACTTTAAATTAAATTATTAACCCTGTTCGTGAAGAAGCATTTCCGTCTCTAATCAAAGAAATTAATAGAAATAATGGAGATTCTTATTGATAAGGCCATTATTGAAAAGAATTTGCGCCCTGTGAATTTGCGCCCTGGCGTTTTATTGGCGAATTCTTTTCTATTTTTTTCTCTCTTAAATTTCCTAAGTAGTTAAAATCTTGAATACAAGATACTAAATTTATTACAGTAACCTAATCCTTTCTTCAGGTTTTCTTATAGAGTGCTCTTCTTGTTCAAAATATTTGGAGTAAAAATGCCTATTCTAGCTTTGTTAATCTCAATCACCTTTAGTCTTTCAGTCTTCTCTCAGGCCGAAAAAAACCTTGAACGACAGAACTTTCTTGAAAAGTATCGTCTGACTGTCTTTTGGGAAAAAATGGAGAGGCTCTCAAGAGTGACTCAAGAAGAAGACCTAGAAAATGCTGAAGCCGTGGAGTTGGGTCTCACATCAGAATATAATCGCCTGCAAGAATACTTGGCCGCAGAGAAGAGAGTAATCGATTCAATTAGAGCTATCTCTTCAGACGAGCAGCGAGGTTCTCTAAGCTCTATCCTAGGCCAATATATGACAGGATTTAGAGATGGTGTTCAGTCAATTGAGTTTGCTCTAACAGATCTTGATTTAAACCAACAAGAGAAGAATAGAAGAAAGAAGATTCTAAAGAGGGAGCTTGTGGCCGAGCTCAATAACACTTTCCAAAATAGCTACTTTGAAGCAGTGAGAAGACTTCAAGGGGATTCAGGACCTTTGTCAGTAGATGATGGTGACTTCTTAGTTCAGTGGACCTTTTCTGTCATTCCTTTCTTGCCAGAGTATAATTGGACCACAAGTGCTGATAAGCTTCATCGCTACCTGTGGGACAATGCCATGAATGGTATTTTCAAAAACTCTACGGGTCGTTATAGCTTTGGTAGTTACTGGTTACAGAGTAGTTTTAATAGAGTTAAACCAGGGTTAGATCTTAATGTCATCGTGAGAAAGTCTAATGCTCGTGACGGCCTAAGAAATATGAATGTCACGATTAAGTTTCTTCCCTTTGAAAAAGGAGAGAAGCGTCTCGAACTTCAAGTCTGTGATATTACTTTGTCTGTGGATAAGAAGTCTTGCACGGCCCTGTCTTTTGCTCAGTGGAGTGAAGTAGTGTCTGTAAATTAGGTTTTGTTGATACTTTGGGTATTTAAATTGAGCAGCGCTTGATGGTCATATCATACATAAGATTGTCGTTTGGACCATCCCATATTTTATAAACTACTTCGCTTTTTCCTTTATAGTGTATGCCAACAAAGTAGGCTTCTCCCACTCATTGAGTTCTTCTAATAAAGCTTTTGTTTTTTTTCGTGAGCCAGTAAAACTGGCTGCATCTTTAACATACATTTTTGCACTACAGTTTTCATAAAATTTTTCTTCATCACTCATTGGAATCAATTTGCTATCACTTCCCTTACAGTAAAGTTCATTATTCGCAAGGCTTGCAAAGCTTGTTAAGATAGAAAGAAAAATAACCGTTTGTTTCATGACATCCTCTTGGTCCTTCAATATTGCTCTTCTCAGATCCCATATAAGGTAGCTATCTACAATAGGTTATATAGAATTTTCCACATTATGATGATAATGAAGTTAACTTTTTGTTAATAAAATTGATCTTTTCTGATCAAGGTGAACACTTAAAGAACTTCCGAGCTCAGAAAAGGGCTCCAATGGACCTAAATTACCAGACTCGAATTTACAAAGATAACTACTCTTTGCCACTGAAAACAGTTCTTTAATTTTCTTAATTAATCAATTTTCAACCATTTTAAAAATTATCCCTGTATTTCGAAAATATTATGTCCACTATTATAAAAAATAATTAGATGTTAAAATAGTAGAATAGATATTTAATCTAGGTGAGGCGTTGAATAAATTTAAGTGGGTCTGTCTTTTTCTAATTGGTTGCCAAGTTCTGTATAGTTTATATGGAGTTGAATTCTTTCCTTTTAGTACTTTTGATACATTTTCAAACGCCAAGAAAATAAATGGTCAGAGGGCTTACCGACCTGTTGTGTCTCCCGATAAAAATCTATATCTTGAAGAAAATATACAATTCCACGTTAACAATAAATTACATTGGTTAATTGAAATAAAGAAGATACCTCTTGAGGAGTTAGAAGGTCACTTCGACTTTCCTATTTATGCTATTGATAAGTTTACCCTGACAAATGAGAGTGATGGGAAACTTTTTAAAAAAGAGAGAATTTACGAGAAACAAAATGTTTTCTAACTTAACGCTAAAACAAATTAATCTCTTTGCTCGATTCTATATTCCGATAGTCATGCTTATTCACCTTCATGCTCTTATCTTCTATGTGAGTGTGTCTGAGGCTGGTTATATCGATCTATATAAAACTTTACTAGGTAGTTTTTTTCAGGATAATTTTCACTATTTTTATGTTCTCTATTGCTCCATAGGAATTTTTTATTTTATTAGGCCAAAAGTATTGCTTCCGCTATGTTTGATTTTGTGTGGCATCATTCAAGGAACCCTTTACAATATTCTTATGTGGCATGATCAGCAGGTTTCATTTTACTTATTGACGACATTAACTATCTTCTACTTAAAACCCAGTTTTTTTAAAAGGATTTCAATCCGCAAGCTAGTTCTTCTCTTTATTGCTCTACAGTTTTTTGGCGCGTTCGTGAGTAAGGTTAGTAACTCAGGTCTTTCATGGGCAAATGGGGAAAGTTTACAGTATTGGCTGGTATATTATCATATTCTTTTCGATATCCCCCTTGCTCTAAAATTGGCGAATTATATAAATTTATGTAGGCTAGGTTCGTCCTTAGTCCTGTTCTTTCAGTTTACTTTTCCCTTGTGCCTCTTTTTCGAAAAACTTCAAAAACTCTATGTCTTTACTACATTGGTCTTTGTCATTTCAGTTTATATCTTAATGAAAATTGATCTACTTTTCCTTTGTCCAGTACTTCTCATTTTTCTCCCTTGGGAAAATATCGAAAAGTCCTTACAAAGTAAATTTAGGATTTCATTCTCTTTTGAAGGTTATGATTGCTAGGGAAGGGGCTTTATTTGTCTTACCCGTATGGAATAAACGTTGGGTTTAAAATGTTTTAATTTACTCCCCCTCTCTCAATTATTGGGAGAGAGGTCTTACAATGGTAGGAAACATCCCTAATGAATTCTTCTGCTATTCCAAACGGACTAGTCGTAGGCGCTTTTTCTGATATCTGATGTTATATCTGCTCTATTAGTGATAATTCTTTGTACTCCTGAGCTTTGCCTTTATAATATGTTTATATGAGTAATGAATCATGGGACAAGATCCCTAGAAATCTAGATTTCTTTGTCATTGAAGACACGCAACTTCATTTAGATACTTTATTGGGTTGCCTCAAAGACCTAGGGTTTCATGGGGAGGTCATTGTTGCCAGATCAATCAGTGAAGGCCTTAAACTTCTCAAGCTGATTGATCAGTCAAAAACCACCATCGATATGGTCATATCCGATATGCACCTTCCTGATGGGATTGGTCATGAAATTTTAAACCAATTGAAATCTCAAAAGGCGTTAGCAGACTGTCCATTTCTTGTGATGTCTACAGAGTCGCAACAGGATATAATTATTTCGTCATTTGAAGCTGGAGCAACAAACTACATCATTAAACCTATTGAGAAAGAGGAGCTCTTAGAGAAGCTAAACTTTTGTTGGGACAAGGCCAGTAAGTCCAAAAAAGAATCATTTCTAAAAAAATTGTTATTTAATTAACCCTTCCTATTTATAAAGTACTTAATAAACCCATCCTCAAGCTTTTTCAAAGTTATCCCTAATTCTTAATAAATTTTACCTAAAAACTTTCCTGTTACCCCCTATCGTGGAGGTTGTGATTGAGCCTTATCTGTTCTTATGGCTTAAAAAGTTCCCAAAGGTAAATACCTCCAAGCCCTACCATTTGACTTAAAATAAAGGCCAATAGAACCATGACTAAAAGCCCAGGTTTTGACTGAATTCTTTCAAGAAACTCGGGCTCTAAGACTTCAATTTTATTTTTAATATAGGTTTTTTGAAGGCCAATTTTGGCGAGAGAGCTTCTCAGGGACTCATAAACTTTATACTCGTAAGTATATTTAGCTCTCATTTTTTCAATTTCTTGCTGAAAAGGTAGAAGGCCCTTTTGCTTTTGGCCGTATCCCCGTAGAGTTTTCTCAAGAGATTTTAGCCTTGCGGAAAGTTCTTTATTTTCTGCATGAAGATTTTTGATTTGAGATGAACCTGAAAACCTCCCTGTCTCTAATGATTTTGTTTTCAGTGTTCTTCGTTTTAAGTCTCGAATAAGGTTATTATTTTTTTGAATAGCTATCGTTGTTTCAGAGATATTTTTCTTTAGTTCATTGAGATAGCGTGAAGTTTCCCCCTTTTCAATATCAACGGATAAAACTTGATGCTTTTGCATCTTAGCAATTGTTTCTTTCTCGATTTTATCAAGATGTGATTGAACTTCCTTTATTTGAAGTGTGAAGTACTTTTCGGCTTCTTCAAGTTCATGAATATCTCTTCTTATAAGCTCCTTCTTAGCTTCTTCTAGTGCAACACTTACAATCAAATAGCTGAGCTTTTTGTTTTTGGTTTTTAGATAAATTTTAAGCCTACCTCCTCCTTCGTTAGAGTATCCTAAGTAGGCACGAAGTATCTGTGCTGCTCTTAGTTCTTTTAGAGAATCTTTTTTTATTTTTTGAATATTTTTAAAGATTAATTCTAAGCTTTTCTTTTCCGCTTCTGTGGTTTCATAGATTTGAATTAATTTGTGGGCCAAATGCTTATGAAATCTATATGTATCCAGATAGTTTATGGCCTGAGAGACCGCATCAACGCTCTGTCCTTCATCTGGGGCAAATTCTCCCAGCTGATTAGCAATGGAGCTTAGGAGAAGCTGGTATCTTGAGTTTTTTACATCTTTGATAAGGAGAACCCCTCTCGCGGGGTAAGTGGGAAAAAACTTATGTTTTACAAGGGCGCCCAAAATAAAGAGAAGGGCCAATATAATAAGGATCTTCCATCTCTTTGTGAAAGTCACAAGCGCTTGGTTTAGTGAGATGTAATCCTCTGCAATGTCTGGTTCAGGACCGTTAGTGAGCATATTTTTTCCAGTTTTATTGAGATTCACTGAGCTTATCGGGGAAAGATCAACTATAGTTTATTTAATTATCACTGTTTTTTATTGGGGATTTTCCCTTATACTAATTGAAAACCTTATCGTAAGAGTAACAATGAAGAGACTTCTGACTGTTTTACTATGTTTTGTGCTATGTCAGCATCAAGTCCTAGCGCTAGGAACCGATCGATTAAATCAATTTAAAATCGGCACTCCATCAGAATTTGTCTTTCAGTCCTATAAAGGACAAGAGCTGATGACCATAAAGCTTCTTGGGGCCGTTAAAAAATCTGGCTTATACCACGTTCCAAAGAAAATGGACCTTGCAACACTTCTTTCTCTAGCTGGAGGAACAACTTCTGATGCTAATCTAGTGAATGTATTAATAGGGCAAAAAGATAACAAAACAAACAAGGGTCTTGAGATTAATGTTGAAAAAAAGTTGGAGGAAGGAAAGATTCATCTCTACGACTTACGCCCTGATGATGTTGTCCTTGTGAAAAGGAAAAAACCTGTCATTGATACCGATACCTGGAGATTAATATCTCTCATTTCTTTGGCGCTTACTTCTATCCTTACAATTGTCGCAATCGATGACAGACTTAAAGATTAATTCAATTCAAAATAAAATTGGTAATGTAAAAGTAAGTACAGTTATAGAAGGAGCCATTATTTCCTTAATAGGATTAATGTTCTTCTCTAAACTTTCTCTTAAATGGACAATGGTAGTTCCAAGAAGCCTCCCCCCAGTCTTTTTTCAATATGGAATGCACCCTTTTATTAATTTTGGTCTGAATCTTTTAGGCTTTATGATTCTTTTCTTTTTTTGGAGAAAAAGAAAAACTCCTTTTAAAACAAGTAAAACGTATAGTTGCTATTTACTTGTTTTGGGAGTTACTTTAGGAATACAAACTATTTTTCAAATCATTTTTGTTAATGTTTCCTTTTCTCCGTTACTCCAATTATCAGGCTATTTTATGGCCCTTATTTTAATTCTATTATATTCCGTAATTATTCCAAATATTTTCCCGGTCGAGAAAGCAGTTTTTTGGATTCGAAACTTGTCAGTAGGTTTTGTCCTTTTCTCCCTTATCTTGCTGCCTTTCTTCTTCCCCTTTTTTTTTAAGGGAGGAAGATTTATAGGTGTTTTCAAGCACATCCCCCATATGGTCTCAGCTGCCACTTTTGCCTTTATTTTTCTAATAAGAGATGTTTTAAGGCCAAATCTTTCATGGGGTAGGTTGAGAAGAAACTTCAATATAACCTCTCTCTTGCTTTGTGGGGTCGCTATTATTCTGACCTCCACGAAGGCAGCCTTTGTTACCATGATAATGACCTTCCTCGCGGCAATTTTTCTTTTCCCTTCCAAGAGGCGTAGTCTGAAACTGTTTAAAATTATTTTCCTTATCTTAGCAACCCTTACCATCGCCATTTACGGTGGTGAAGGAGTAGGGATTCTTTACGATGTTACAACTGGCAAAAAAAGTTTTGGCATGAGAAAGGCGCAAAATGGAATTCAAACCAGGCTAGAGGAAGTCTACAGAGGGTTGGAATACTTTCAAGAAGAACCCCTTATGGGCAGAGGCCTTCTCTATAAGTTCATGTCAGCAAAAGGCATTAAAGTCAGTGGCTATAACTCTTTTAAAGACCCTCATAACCTTTTTATTAGTGCTGGAGTTATTGGGGGCTGGCCACTCTTAATACTATCTATCGTTGGCTATATTCTCATGCTATTTGGGGCCATAAATGGAATGTTTTCCAAGTCCTACGATTTGAGAATTTTTGGGATATTTTTATTCTCTCATTTATTGGTCTTTATAATCTATCATGCTCATTTCTCTCTAGGAGGATTAGGCGATCGCATGTACTGGATTGCTTTCGGCTACTTAGGACTAAATGGAACGATGAAAGGCAGTGAAGAAATTACACGTTAAAATTAAATTTGTATAATCTAAGTTATATTCCTATTCGGCACTCAAGCACGTTCTGGCAGGGAAAATTATGTTAACCACGATACTTTCAAAGCTAAAATTTGGAAAGCAAGACTTTGCTATCTTTTTTATCCTTACGGTTATTTCTTAACCTTTGTATTTGTTTCTTTCATCAATTTTGAACAAAAAAGTCTTATTTAAATTCTCTTTTTTTTCTTTATAGTGAACTCACTATTAAAGACCTAAAAGGAGAAGATGATGAAAACAGTCGGTTACGCCTCGCACTCACCAGAGTCTGAACTTGTTCCCTATCATTTTGAAAGAAGAGATCTGCGAAAAGGTGATGTTGCTATCGAAATTCTCTATTGTGGTGTTTGTCACTCCGATTTACACACCATTAAGGGTGATTGGGGTGAGCAACCATACCCACTTATTCCTGGGCATGAGATTATTGGGAAAGTAATTGAGGTAGGACCGGATGTTAGAAATTTTAAGGTAGGCGAGAACGTTGGTGTTGGTTGTATGGTTGATAGCTGCCAGGGCTGTGACCAATGCGGAGCAGGCGAAGAGATGTTCTGCCGCAACGGTATGACCGCTACTTATGGCTCTGAAGACAGAGTGACTGGTGATGTTACTCAAGGTGGTTACTCAAAGCATATTATTGTGCGTGAGGAGTTTGTTCTCCGTATTTCAGATAAGCTTGACCTGAGTAAAGCGGCTCCAATTCTTTGTGCTGGAATTACCACCTATACACCTCTTAAAAAATGGAATGTCGGTAAGGGCTCTCGTGTTGGGGTTGTCGGTCTTGGAGGACTAGGTCATATGGGTGTTAAGTTAGCTGTGGCCATGGGCGCCGAGGTAACAGTTATCAGCCGTTCAAATAGCAAAGAGAAAGAAGCTAAGTCACTGGGTGCCAAGGGAATTCTCGTCTCTACGGATGAGGAGCAAATGGATAAGGCCATGAACTCTTTCGACCTTATTCTTGATACTGTTCCTGTGAAGCATAACTATGACACCTATACACCCCTTCTCGATGTAGATGCTACCTTGGTTATTGTCGGACAGGTCGGGGAAATGGAGGAGTCAGGAACTATCCCTCTTCTTTTTGGCCGAAAAAGAATAGCTGGTTCCCTCATTGGTGGTATTTCAGATACACAAGAGGTTTTAGACTTTTGTGCCAAGCATGGGATTCACCCAGACTGTGAAATGATCACTCCAAAGCAAATAAATGAGGCTTGGGAAAAGCTAACAAGTAGCAACCCAGCTCATCGCTATGTGATCGATATGAGTGAACTGAGTATCTAAAAAGTTATAAAAAATTTAAAAAGGTACGTGATACTTTTCTGCTTACACATAGCTAACTTAAAAGTATTCCGTACTTTAATTAAAACCCATAGCTCTGTTGTGTAGAGATTGGAGCAAGAAAAAGGGGGCTAAGAAACATTGAACGAGTGTTCAGGAAAAGTATCAAGTACTATATCTAATTTCTAATTGCTAAGGAAAGAGAAAGATATCCGTTTTTTTCTCCCTCTGCCAATAGGAGAAGGCTAATTTTAGGTTCATAACTAATATTTACTCCTCTAAGTGTATGAAAATTGGTTTAAAATACCAAGAATTTGTTTATAAAATATAATGAAAATACCGATAAATGAGGTGAGATGAGACGTAAATTATTAAAACTTACATGTATGTGTTTTGCCCTTTTTCTTAGCTTAGGCTGTGGAAAAAAAGAGGCCACAAAGACTGACTTTAATATTAGTCTTGGCGGTCTTGTAACAGGGACACCCATGGATGGTGGGATTTACCTGTGGGCCATTGGCTACGATGAAGATGGTAACCAAACTGAGACGCTGATGATTGACCTTGATGCAAATGATTCAGCTGTTATCCCTGTTGGATCGTGGGAGTTTCACCTGGACGGCTACCTTGGACCTTCTGCTTGGCAGGGAACAAATTATTGTGGCTCCATTCCTCAAACTTTATTAGAAACACCAGATATTAATCTTCCGATAACCATAAACACATCAAACTGTATTTCTGAGCCCTATGTTTCCATGATCGCAGCGAAGGCAAGTGCCACAGCTGGTTCATCATTGGCGACATGGGACAATGCTATTTGGGATAGCGGAATTTGGGGACCATGATATGAAAAAAGACATCCAAAAAGAACTTGAAAAACTTCAAGGTGAACTTCAGGGCCTAAAAGAAAAGCAAGAGGGAAAGACTATTAAAAGCTATTTTCGACTGGCCCAAGGTGTTATAATTGGTCTGAGCTTTACGGCCATTGTTGCGATAGCCGGGACCTACACCAAGCCTTTTAACTTCACTACTGCTACCCCTATTAGTGCCTCTGAAGTGAATGCCAACTTTGATACGCTTTACACTGCCGTCAATAACAACAACGCAGGTTTTATTGCCACGTTTGCTACCAATTATGCTCAAACGTGTTCTCCCTCAGTTCCGCCTCTTATTGATACTCCTTTTGATCAGATTGAAGAAACGGACAATAACTACGACAACACGACTTATGAATATACTGTTCCGGCAACGGGGTATTATCGAGTCGCCTTAAAAATTGACACCACTAATAATATATCCTCATCAGAAATTAATGTGAATGGTACAGGTACGTATTTAACTACTACTGGTAGCCTAAGTCTGAGGAAGTTCAATATAGGTGATGTCGTAAAAATCCAAATATCCTGTGATGACAAAAAGGGAAATGTCACCACCACCATGGCCGCTGGAACCTCTTACTTTACCATCATAAAAATTCTCTAAGGCATAAAAGCCTTGTTAACGTAAGAAAAGATAATCTAATTTACTGTTAGCTATTACGGATAAAAAAAATAAAGCCCCACGCCTCTGAAACGTGCTGTGTTTGAGAAGCGTGGAAGTGGTTTTTGAAACAAGCTTTTATCTTATCTAAGTCTTTTAGCAAGAACCTTGATGATGAGACCTGTTTTAGGTTGCTCAATCATGATCGTCGCCGACTTTCTTTCTTTATTCGAAACAGTTACCTTTATTCCAGACTCACTGATGTGTCTGTTGCTTCCTACTTTTTTTAGGCTTTCAGCATAGTCACCTAGAATTTCCGCATTGAAAGTATCAGTGAAGTATCTTACTGGAGTAAAGAGTTCACCAGTATTTGCGAGATTACGACAATCAGATCCATAAGTAATAACGGTGAATGCTGAGTTTCCTGCTTTGCCACTTAGAATGCTATTTTCAAAGAATTCGCTACGCTCGCCGATCATTTGCGAAGGAGTCATTCCTAGAGCTTCCATGGCCGTTTGAATAGTGAAAGTATAGCGCTCATTTTGACATTTGATTGGGGTGTTGCGAACAAGTCCAGCTGAAGTAGTGATAGAAAAAATTAAAGTAAGTAGTGCGATAAGTTTCATGGCCTTCTCCGAAGTTTCGTTAAGAGGGACGTCCTCTCAATCAGTTAGTCATTTGTAATATATCAAATGAGATTCACAAAATTGATATATCTTATATATTCCATAGCTGTTAACTATACCTATGGGATGTCCATTTACCTTATTAGTCTTTTAGCAAGCGAGTTGCTACATTATGGCCCTTAACAAGCAATACGAGGGACCCTTATGAACCTATCTCAAGACACTATGCTTCCAAAACTGAAAGAAGCCCTAGAGAAAGTAAAAGCCAACAATCCAGACCATTTCTACGCTTGGAAAATTGTTATCCAGCATGAGAAGTCATTACAGACACTCATGGTTGGAAAAGAGTCGAGTCCATTCGAAAAGTATCAAAATCGGGACGTTCTTGATCACGCTTATAAGATTGAGGTGTATTCACGTCATAGCGATCCACAAGCTATGGGTAATGCCTCATTCACTATTGATCCTCTTGGAGATATTATAGCTCAAGTGGAGAATACATTTTCAAACTCTCTCATGGTGAGCAATAAGCCTTGGGATCTTCCCACCAAAGTAAATGGTGAGTACGAGACAGTTCTAACGACTGATCCCATTATCGCTGAGAGCATCACAAGTGCACATGAAAGATTACATCTAGAAATCAATGATAAAGTTAAAGGCCTTGATAAAGTTAAGGTAAATAGCGGTGAGCTCTTTACTAATCTAAAGACAACTTACTTTGAGATGTCCACGGGACTTGCCGGTCAAAAAGAAAACTCAGACATCTACTTTGAGATTGCTCTTGAAAAGCTTCCACTTCCTAATACTCAAGAAGTTCTAAAGTATAAGAATGCCATTAGTATTGAAGACGCAAACCTTTCACAATTCATTGATGACTTGGTAGAGGAAACTCTCAGTATTACAGAGACTGAACTCCCTCATACTTCAGACAATGCCACTATCATGATTGATGGCGAGTCTATTGCAGATCTCATGGAAGAATTAGTTAATCAATTAAGTGCCAATAGAGAATATGACAAGACACCCTTTATGAGTGAGGGGGATTCGGTTTTAAAAGGAGAGAAATCTGCTTCTTCTGATAAGCTGAGCTTAACTCTTGACCCTTCCGTTCCTGTTATGGCCATGACAACCCCCTTTACTGCTGAAGGGATGAAGCCTGTTAAGGCCCAAGTAATCAATAAAGATAAAGTAACGACTCAATTGATTAATAATCGCATTGGTCAATACTTAGGAAAGACACCAAACTATATTGACGGTAATGTCATTGTTGATGCAGGCACTTCTTCAAAGAAAGAAATTCTGAATTCTCTAGGTTCTAAAGAATGTATTGAAGTCTTAACCTTTTCCTCACTTTTGATTAATTCAAATACTCTGACTTGGAGTAGTGAAATTAAACTCGGCAAGCTTTGGAAGAATGGAAAAGTTGCTGCCATGATTAAAGGTGGTGTGGTTTCCGGAGACATCAAAGAAAACCTGACAAACTTCAGGTTTAGTAATGAAGTAACTAAGAAAAACTCTACTGGTGGTGGTTTTAGCCCGGCCAGTGGTTATATCGGACCTAATCATATGCTGATTGAATCTGGTGTAAAGATAGCGGGAGAATAGAATGAGACCAATATTTCCAAAACACTTACAAGCTACAAGAGAATTAATGCCAGAGTTACTTGAGACTTTAGAGAAAGGTCGAGAGCAAGATTGGTACGCCTTTGTTTGGTTAGAAGAATCAAAGAGTATGCACTATGTTTCGGCCATAACAGAGGCCGCATCTGAGAGTGTCGATCGAGGTCTTGTCATGAGGATCTTTGTTGATGGACAGAATTTTGAAAAATCAACGAATCAACTTGATCCTAAATCTTTGACGGCACTCGCTAAAGAGTTCAGAGCTGAGCTTGATGGAAAATTTCCTTCTGTTAGCGGTAAGGGCTATAAGCCTGCTAACTGGGATGCTGAGATGAAAATGGGTTTGAGCAAGGAGTTTTCTTCTCAGCTCGGATCTGACCTTTCAAGTAAGTCAGAAGTTCACTTTTCGCCAAATTGTGAGATGAATCCCTTTGAATCCAACATTGAGAAATTAAAAGATATTGCAACAAAAACTAGAATTGAGTTGTTAAGCACTACAAAGAAGAATGTTGAAGAGAATGCAGATTTTGACGAGCTTGCAGATATTCGCGCGATGGTCAGACAAAGTATTGTTACGAATGTTTTTGTTGATAGAGAGAAGAATATGTCTCAAGTGGTTCCAACGACAATGAACTATTCAATGGGAATGACTAAGGCCGGGCAAACTGCTCGCGCAATCGCTGGCGGACTTGGTGGACTCGAGCTGACTAAGCTCTCTGAGGAAGATAAGAGAGAAGTGACGTTTCGTTCTCTCCAACTGGCAAAAGCTAAGAAATTGGCTCCTGGAAGATATAAAGTTATCTCTGGTCCTGATGTAACAGGTGTTATTGCCCATGAGGCCTTCGGCCATACTCAAGAAGGTGATACTTGGATGAAGGGTAGAAGTATCGCAAGTGAACTTCACCACTCTAAAACTAAAGTTGGTAATGACCAGGCGAGCATCATGAATCACCCTGATATGTTCTCTATGGATGACATGGATCATGGGACAAATGGTTCCTACTTCTTTGATCATGAAGGACAGCTCGCGAGACCGCAGACAATACTTGATAAAGGTATGCTGTCGGCACCAATGACTGATTTAACTTCAGCTACAAAATTAAATGTTCCTAGAACAGCTAATGGAAAGAGAGAGAGTTGGCGGCGTCCTTTGATGACCAGACAGACTAATACCTATTTCACAGCAGGAGATAAAACTGTTGATGAACTCATTGGCATGGTTGATGACGGCTACCTTGCTCGTTGGGCAAGTGGTGGTATGGAAGATCCTAAGGGCGGGTCTTTGACTGCGGGAACCTCTTATCTTGAAGAAATTAAAAATGGAAAATTAACTGGTGAGATTTACCTCGGGCCTAGTGGTGGACATGTGGAATTATCAGATCCAGTCTTCACACTACTTGATCGTATTGTGGCCAAATCAAAGTCTGCTCACGATGACAACATACCTGATAATAAGTTAGGGGGTTGTGGGAAGTACCATAAAGAAGGAGTGCCTGCCGGTTGTGGTGGCCCTTTTATTTTGTGGGAAAGTATTACTTGCGGATAATTTAAGTTTGAAGAGTGGCGTGGCACTTTCTATGGGTGTCACGCTTTTTGTATACCTTTACTCCACACTAAACCTTAAAAGTAAAACCTGCCACCGTTTAAGGCAAATAAAGCCTTCCTTATCAATCATAACCTCAATTATTGGGGGCGAATATCTGTTAACTCTTTAAAGATCACCTCGGCGATGAGTTTTGCCCCTTTTTGATTTGGGTGGCCATCATGCTTAAAAAAGTATTGCTCAGGCCTTTCGAGGTTTTTAAAGCCATCACCAGAGAAACTAGCGAGTCCTTTTTTAAGATAAAAATGTTGCCCCACTTTGTTGCCCAGCTTGTAATCAGGAATGCTTGGTATATGCATCATGCGGGTGTTCGCTTGTTCTCGATTTTTAAAAAATTCTACGACCTTCCCCCCATCAATATTTTGCCACCATTTATAGTCCAAATGCTTATATATTTTTTGAAAAAAGTAGCTATTCCGAATTAAAACCAAAGGAATATTTAAAACTAAGGAATCATTCTTAATGGGAAGAAGCTGTGCTAAATCGTAAGTTGTTGAGGTTCTGCCAATAGAATGTACATCAAATGGCCTTGTCATTCTAAGAATGTCATCACTAATAAAAGTGAAGAGATGAAATTGAGCGGGCAAAACCAAGCTAATACTATGCCGTAGGTCAATCATTTGTAAAAGGCTATAGGAAGGAACACCATAATTTCTAAAGTGACAGATTTTACTTTTTTTATTCATTATATCGATAAAGGTTTCACCCTCTTTTAAGAAAACTCCGTAAGTAAAAGAATCTCCGTAGACATTAACATTTATGGTCTTATCCGATGTAATAGGTTTGGCCTGTCTAAAGCCCTTATCATTGAGTATGTAATTTTCATGAGACTTTATTTTTTTGGAGCGGCCAACATTATCTATATAGGAAGGAGCAATTTTTGGGTCGAACAAAAAACCCACTTCATCATGGGCAGTAAAAGGAATTTTTGAGCAATCCCTGAACTGGCAGAACAGAATGTGACTAGGCCAATGTCCATTAAAGTAAAAAAATGTTTGGTCTAATCCAATAATCAGAATGAATGATATACATAAAAGACCGATATTTTTCATATGAAGAATTATTCCAAAAGACCAAGGGATTTACTAGCCTCTCCTTGTTTTGATTGATTTTTAGTCTCTTCCTCACTACAATTGATACGATGCATATTACTTTGATTCGACCACCATTTATCATTCCAAAAGGTCTTCAAAGAGGCTCTGCTGCTATTCCTCCGATTGGGATTGCTTATTTGGCGGCCGTGCTAAAAGCAAACGATTATGATTATGATGTTATTGATTCAGTTGGCGAAAAGATTGCCGGAAGTGAGCCTCTTTCTTTTATCGACGCTGAGGTTAGTGGTTTAACAAACTCAGAAATTGTATCAAATATTCCTCATCACACTAATGTGATTGGAATCTCCTCTATGTTTGCAAATGATTGGATTTATATTAAGGAATTGCTCCACCAGTGTAAGGAGCATTTTCCAAGTGTGAAAATCATTTTAGGTGGTGAGTATCCTACTGCCGACTACGAATATATTTTAAAAAATTACCATGAAGTTGACTTTTGTGTTTTGGGCGAGGGCGAAGAAACTTTACTTGAACTATTAAAAGCATTTGAAGAACAGAAGAGCTGGATTGATATAACTGGTATAGCTTTTAGAAAAAATAAGGAAGTTATTAAAACTGGGCCTAGAAAGAGGGTGTCTAATTTAGAGTCTATCCCATGGCCTGATTGGTCTAAAATTCCGTTAGAAGAATATATGCGCACAAGTGGAAGTTATTATGCCGTCGAAGAACGCAGTATGCCTATGCTTGGCTCAAGAGGCTGTCCTTATTCATGTACCTTCTGTTCAAGTCCAAATATGTGGACAACTCGCTGGGTTGCCAGGGATATTGAAAATTTAATCGCTGAAATAAAGCACAATATTAAAACCTATAATGTGAAACATATCCGTTTTTTTGATTTGACCGCAATTATCAATAAGAAATGGACTGAGCAGTTTTGTAACCGTTTGATAGAAGAGGACTTACCTATCACTTGGTCTCTTCCTGTAGGTACTAGGACCGAAGCCGTTAATTATGAGTTACTTTCCTTATTAAAACGAAGCGGATGCTTAAGTATGGATCTAAGTGCAGAAAGTGGAAGCCCTGAAACACTAAAGAGAATTAAAAAACGACTGAGTGTTGATCATATTTTGGGAATTATTCGCTCAGCAGCAAAGCTAGGCTTTAAGATCAGAGTTAATGTTATTTATGGCCTTCCTGGCCAAACAAAGAGTGAGGCGTGGCAAAATTTTGTTTTTATTTTACAAGCAGCGATTTTTGGAGCCAATGATATTGCTTGTATGCAGTTTGCACCATATCCAGGTTCAGAGTTATTTGACGAACTTAAAAATGAGGCCAAGCTTAATTTAAAGACTAATGAAGAATATGAACTTTTCCTTCACAAGAATATAAATAATAGCTTAAAACATTTTAAATCTTGGTCTGATGACATTAGTGATTGGCAATTAGGATTACTCTTTTTCTTCAGCACAATATGCTTCTACCTTTTAGGCTTCCTTTGTCGACCACTTCGCATCATACATCTCTTATTACGAACTCTAAGTAATCGACCACATACAATGTTTGAGTTTTTTATATGTAACCACCTACGACCGATTCGAAAGTACTTCTCTTCTGACATAAGCTTTCGATAAGTTTAATAAACCCATCCTCAATCATTTCCAAATGATCTTCCCTCTTCCTAAAAAAGGTAAGCTAGAAATTCTCATGTTGGCCCTATTTATGGAGATTAGGACTTGTAGAAAAGGGGCTTTTAAAAACAAGTCGACTTGTATCTCTTTTTTAATCCGTCAGCAATCCAGCGTGCTCCATTGACGTTTGGATGAGAATCAATAGGAAAATAATAGCGCTGCATATCCTTTTGCTTGTTGATCTCATCAAATGAGTGAACAAAGGCGTTTTCAAGTGAGTTTAAGGGCTTAAAAGTACCTTTTTTAAATTGATCCATAGATGGAATAAAAAAAAGTTCTCCAGGAGTAGGGTCGTCTAAAATTTTTTGCCTTGTGTAGCTTAGAAATGAATTTATAGTTTTATCGGTCCAAAAATCTGAAAGGAGTTTCTTATAAACTTCTTGAAAAAAGAAACTATTAATTATTAATATTTTAGGTATTATGAAAAATGTTGAGTTTCCATAGAGTTTTTTTTCTAATTTCCAGAAAGGTGAAAAGCCTTCAACTGGAATATAGGGCGAGGGTCTTGTGCTTCTAAAGATATCGTCAAAAATAGGGAGGAAGAGGTTCTCATTAGCTGGCATTACGATACTTTTATCTTTAGAAAGGTTAATCATCTGAATTAAGCTATGTCCGGGGACTGCATAATTTCTAAAATAACACTTTTGGCTTTCTTGGTTTAATATGTAAATGATCGACTTATTTAGAGGGATTAAGGCGCCGAACGCAAAGGAGTCACCAAAAACATTAATGATATATGCTTTATTCTGTGAATGGCCTTGAATATCACGGAAACCAAGCTCCGTTAATTCTTTAAAGACTTGTGAATTACCTTTTGTACCCAGAATCCATGCTATTTTATCTCCTTTTCTCTTATCTAAGAAAAATAAATGCTCAGGGTGGGTGCGAAAAATTTTGGCATTTTCACAAGTTTGTATCAAATTACAATATATAGAGTGGCTAGAACGAAGAGAAGGGTTCGTGAAAACTATGGCCTGATCAATTAAAACTATGACTGAAAAAGAGAGAGAAAATAAAAGTATATGTTGAACTAGTTTCTTTTGCTTTTTAACGTAAAAGACAAATAAGGCCCATTTTCTATCAATCATAATCACCATTATAGGAAGATTGTAATGGCTTTATTAAAAAATCTCTGACTTTAATATATTGGCCTTTGAGTTCTTTTTCATGCTTCAGAGTAGATTGTAGCGATTTATAGTCAATATGACCTTCGGTGTGTGATTTTCTTGTGCTTTCAATAATTTTATCTGAAGAGTTGATGAGCCAGTTTAAGCGCTCTATAGTACTTTCTCCATGATTATCTTTTTGGTTTGGTGAGACCCCTTGATCTAAAAGCCATTTTAATTTATGGATAGGTTGTCTTGCATTCGCTGCAAGGAAGAGTAAATTACGTCCATCTGGATCCAGGTACTTTATATTAGCATTTTGACTTATGAGCCAGTTTAAAGTCTCCTTGCTGGTTACTATATTTAAGCAAGGGCCCTTGAGGCCAGTATAGATTTCTTCAACCAAATTAAAGTTTCCTTTATATTTTGAAAAAAGTTTTAAAGCGTCGATATCGTCAGTTGCACAAGCTTGAAGGACTGGAGCGAGGTAGCCACCTGCTAAGAAGGTAGCATTAGGAACAAAAAAATTAGGGTTTGAACCTGCCTGAAGAAAGACTTTTAAAATATCAAGCCTTCTGGCCGGTGGAGCCGACACGCTTGTATAGCCTTCCTTTAAAAAATGATTGAGAATCGAATACTCAGGGGCACTGTGAAAGAACTCTTTTGTGAAACTGTAGTATTTAAAGTTATCAAGATTACCCCCTTTTTTTATATAGTCGGTCACTTCATCATAAGTAATATTTTGAGCTTTAATCTTAAGTGCATAACGGCCGAGGCTGCTTCTATTAAATAGCGCTTTCATGAAAGACCCTTTTTCAACTCTAGTCTCTTGTAACTGGCCATAAGTTAGAATTGGAAATGTTAATGTAATTAAAAATAGATGAAGTGCTTTAGTCATTACAAAATTGTAACATGATGCTCATTTACGACTAAGACAAATAAGGCCCCTTTTGTATTCATAACCACCATGATTAGGATGTGACAGGGAAAATTTATGTTATTTTCTTTAGGAATTGGAGAATAATTTTAAATTAATTGAAGATGGGTATATTAAGTAAGAAGTCAGCTCCCTTGCTAGGAAGTATAAATTACTAGTATATAATAGATCATGTAAATTAAAACCGAATATAAGTAAGGGATAGCAATGAATCCAATTATTAAAACTTTAAAAGACTTAAATATATCTGAAGATAAAATTAAAGAACTCTTCCAGACCTTAACTGAAAATCCTATGATGGCCATGGGCATAATCGGAAAGATGGGGTTAGCGCCTGAAAAAATGAAAGAGATCATGGGAACAATCATGATGAACCCGGGTATTATAAAAGAAGCGGTCGAGGAACTTGGCTTAGACTTTTCTGCTGTTGAAAAAGCGAAAGAAACCTTCCAGAATAATTTTAAAAAATAACATTCATTTTATCACAATTATTTTAGAGGTTTTAATGAACAAGAGCTTAGTAACAAATCTAATTACAATCGTTTTAATTGTTGTTGGGTCTTTTTCTCCAATATACTCCAATGAGATTAAAACTATGGGGTTTTATTCTTTCTCTGGGGCCATTACAAATTGGTTAGCTATTCATATGTTGTTTGAGAAGATTCCATTCCTCTATGGTTCGGGTATTGTGACAGAACGATTTGAAGAATTTAAGCTTGGTATAAAAAACTTAATTATGAATCAATTCTTCACAAAAGCTAATTTTGAAAAATTTATGAGTGGAAATGAATCAAGCTTAATAAAAATTGAAGAAGACACTATTATGGATGCAATCGATTTTGATAAGATTTTTAATAAGTTTAAGGATGCAATTATTGAATCTCCCTTTGGGGACATGCTTGGAATGTTTGGTGGAGAGCAAGCTCTTGACCCATTAAAACCAAAGTTTGAAGAGAAATTTCGTGATTCAATTAAAGAAATTTTAAATGATGATAACTTCATATCGAATATAACGAAAGGAAGTGAAGACAACTCATCTTTATTTGATAGTGTTTCAACAGTTGTAAATGCCCGCCTAGATGAACTGACTCCTCAGATGGTTAAAGAGATTATTCAAGAAATGATTCGCGAACATCTGGGATGGCTTGTTGTTTGGGGCGGTGTTTTTGGTGCAATAATAGGCCTTGCCACAACACTTTTGTAATAAACCTAAAATTGATTTTAGGCACCAAGTACCACTAACCTCCCGAAAATACTTAGACAGGAAACTTTTATAGACTCAACCACTTGGTCTTACGAAGACTAATCTGTGTGCTAAAAATCTCCATATTATATATTAATTTTCACTTGGAGAGGTTTAAATGAAAGCACGAATTCTTTGTTTATTGGCCATCGTCAGTTTTTCAGTTTTCGCAGGACAAGTTCCACAATCAGAACTAAATAACGTTAATCAATATATTAGTCAGTTACTTGGTGGATTTGGTCAATTTGTTGAAATCGAAGTTACTGAAGCAGATCGTTCTGAAGATACTAAGCTATTAAACTCAGCTACCCTCAGTGCAAATGTCCTAGGCGTTGCCAATATAGAGCTGGGTTTAAAAACACAAGAAAAAAGCATTGTTCTATCTGGCTCTGTTGAAGCAAGCGCCATAGAGTTGGGACTACAAGCCGATGATATTTTAGACCTAGCAGTTGATGCAAAAAAGTTTGTGGACAATATTAATGCTAAAGGTGACTACGTTGCAAAATTTAAAATGACTGGTGTTGCTAATGGAACAAACCTAACTCTTACTATGACTCCTTCAGCAACAAATACAAATCCTTCTGTTAATGGCCTAGAGATCAAAGGTTTCTTACCTAATGCTGCTGATGAAATGGCAAGCGTGTCCGTTACTGGAGACCTAAATGGTGGAGCTGATAATGTTAAAATTGTACGTACTGCAGTAACAAACATTTTCAATAGCCTTGCCGCTGGTCAAATGCCAGAGGAAAGTGACTTTGAAGCCCTATCGAAAGTAATTGCAGAAATGTTTAAGGCACTTCAAGATATTGAATAACATTTTAATTAGCATAAGTTTTAAGGAAGGCCAGTTTCACGACTGGTCTTTTTTTTTCTATAAATCATCAGAGCGATTGATAATCTTAAGTAATTCTTTATCATCCGCCTCATATAACCCCTTCAGATCTATAACAATTACACGTCACATTTATAACATGCCGGATTCAGGTATTTATTGTGTAGAATCACCGGGAACGCAGCACCATTGAACTAAATCCGAATGAAAAAACTGAATAGTATCGTTATCACCATTATCTTAGTCGTTTTGGCCTCTCCACTTGAGGCCAGCTTCTTACGACACAATTTAGGTGAGCAAAAAAACTTTATGAATAAGCAGTGGTCTAAAAATAGAAATGGATTTTTCGAGGGTTGGTACCACCGTCTTATTGATAGGAAAAATAAAACATCTGTGGTTGTTATCACCACGGCCTATAACACTCGCGGGGTGACGAAACCAGGGATCAAGAACGGTTACGTCTCTATTATTATCAAAAAAGAAGGTAAGACCCCAATACTCCACCAAAAAAATTTCGATGAAGTCTATTTAAGCAATAGTGGTGATCTCGGCTATGAATTGCTGATTCCAAACATAGGTCATGTGAATAATAGAGAACTAGATATTAGGCTAGAAGGAACCCATGTCACTTCAACCTGGTCTAAGGAGGACAGAATCCCATGGCCAGCAACGAGAGTCAGTGGAGTTACCACTCCTGCAGGAATGGCGGCTCGCTTTAAAATTTTCCCTACCCACTGGCACGTAAACGATATGGGTGGAAAAGCTCGTTATAAAATATACTCTCCAAAGCATGCCCTTGATATAGAGAGCACGGCCACCTTTCACCACGAAAAAAATTGGGGAAAGGTCTTTCCACATTACTGGTATTGGCTGGACGTTATGGACAAGGAGCAAAAGGTCTATATCTCTGGAGCAGGTGGTAAGATAAAACTTCTTGGTCTTAATATTCCGGCCTTTCTACTCGCGATAAGAACTCCCGTTGGGGTAATAAGGGTGTCTCCTCTCAATAAGCGCTCTCATTATAAAATAGAATCCAATAACTGCACCCAACTCAAAATAACGGGTGCTGACAAAAACCTAACTTTTGAACTCAGTCTCAGAGATGAACCTAAAAACTTCTTCAATCTCCTCATCCCAACAGATAAAGGCTACATACCTGGCGCTCTAGAGAGTATGACGGCAAGGGCAGCTTTAAAAATTTGGAAAAGGTCTATCCTCGGGAAGAAAACCTTCTTAGGATCTTATGATGTTGATCAGTCTGCTCTAGAGTTTGGTAATGAAGCATACAACTGTGAAGCAAAATAGGTACGTGGTACTTTTAAAAGTATCACGTACCTAATATTTTATTATGATAGTGAATTTGTAGTGCATTACCTGAAGAGCATACTCACCTTGCCTAAGACGCATCTTTGAAAGGGGCTCATTATTAATCGTAAGGTAAATTGAGCTATGAAGATTTTCAATAACGACTTCTTCCTCCTCACCGATAGCAATAGTAAGAAATTTCTTAGGAAGCCCAGAAAAGAGTTCCCTGGGAAGAACAAGATCGCAAAAAGGATCACATCCCATCTCAACAGTCGCCTGTTCTACTGGATTGAAAATATATTCAAGGGAAAAGTCTAAGTCTAACGACTTGATATAAACTTTCATCGTGTTTGTAGGCCTCTCTGCCTTTCGATCGCCATATTAAAGTAATCACGGTAGGGTTCAACCAGATGTGCTCGATGATCTCCTAAATATCTCTGCATTAACCTCATCGTTGTAGCATATTGTTCGGGTTGTGCGGTTCTTAGTTCCTCTAAGTAAGGAACACCTAAGTTAGGTCCTCCGCCCCTTAGTAAACTAATTCTATCTGAAGCTTGAGAATTTAAAAAGGAATCTCGCCCTCCTCCAATCCTAGAGGTATCAGCTAGGCTGCCGGCATCAATGACCCGTGGGTGGCCATCCCTTGTGATATAAAATTGAAAGTCACCAAGACTTCCATTAAAACCTGCACTATGAATTCTTTCGTACATATTATCAAACTCTCCTAAGGTACTGGCCGTAATAAACTCCCCTGCTTCACTGGGAAAGTCTCCCGTCACGACATCCATAACAACATTAGTTCTACCAAACTCATCCACAAAGACACCATGAAATTCAGGGCCAATGCCAAGGGCCTCAGCACGCTCTAGCCCTCTTGCTTCATCTAAAATGATATTGTTAATACGTTCTAAGTTTTCTGGAGAATAACGATCACCATTCGGTGGAACATAAGGTTCAACTGCTTTAATCGCGACAGTTCGACCGTCGGCCATAGTGGCCAAACGAACAATGCCAACAGAGCCACTGTTTTCATCAGATGCCAAGATAATATCAGAAGGTGTAACTTCAACACGAGGAATACCTTCAAGATCCCTAAAGTTTTCAAAACTTCTAGGGGTTCCAAGACCTTGCCCATAGGTTAAGTCTGCAGGGTCAATATCTTGTGTTCTAATATATCTTCCCTCAGTTAGCCCTCCGGTGCTTAAAGCGCCAGAACCCCCGCCAGGTATTTGATTAGTATTAGTATAAGGTCGGGACCTTTCGATGAGGGAGCGAGGTAGCTGAGGTGTCGAACGACTTAAAGGTGTAATCGCACGAGCTAACAATTGTTGACCAGCAGGACTAGCGAGACCAATCCCTAAAGCAGTGAGACCAGAAGCAAGAATACAGTTGTCTTGATTATTCTGTTCAATCGTTGGCTCCTGACAAGTCCCAGGACTTGAGCGAACCATATTCTCTAAAGAGTCTCCAAAGCAAGATCTGCCGATCTCATTAATTCCTGCACCAGCATCTAGGCCAATCGCAATAGCACTTAAGACATTTGCACTCCGCATAGACAACATACCACTTAGGGCCGCGACTCTTGCGCCGTTAAAGAAGTTTGCTCCAATGGCAGCACTTCCCCGAATAACTCCGCCAATTCCAAGTGAGGCCAAGGTTAAACCAATGGAACCAAAATTAAGAATTTGATCGCGTGTCTGAGCACCACTTCCATAACGTTGATCAACACTACAGGTAAGCTCTTGCATCTCAGGAGGATTATTAGGGTTTTGCAGCTGGTATGTTTCAAGAAGGCTTAGATCTTGTGCGAGGCTCTCTCGCATAGCTCGATCAAAACTCACTCCTCCAGATTCAATTCCTGAATTTAATGTGGAAATATCGTTACCTAAAGAGCTTAAGGTACTATCCAAGGACTCATTTAAATCTCTAGAGAATTGCACTCGATCGAGTTCCGCCATAGTTTCAGCTGCTGGAGTACGATCATTTCTAATTTGGACAGAAGGTCCATTAAGTCTTGTTGAGTAGTCTTGAAATAAATCATTAATCGGTTCAAGATGGATTAAAGGAACAGAGCTCCTTATGGCCGCTGTCGCTATTTGCATCTTTTGAAGTTGTTCTCTCAAACTTACAAGTTCGGCCTCTGCTGATGCTTTTTCTTCAGTGTTTCGTATATAGCGTACGGACCGTGCCAATCGGCCAATCGTTCCCATGAGATTTACAGTATCAGCATTTAACTCCGAGTAAGAGATAAGCTTTTCAGAAATATCATTCTTTAATGATTCTAGTTTTTGTGAATCATTTTTAATGTTTTGAATATATTGAACGGCACATACAAAGTCAGACTTTCTCACTTCAGCCAATTCAACAAAATAAGTACTTTCAGTAATTGTTGTTGCTAAGTCATCAGTAGCGCCAGGCAAGGGATTAAGCGGAGCCTCTCCAAGGTCGCATGTACCTTCCTCAGTAATCTGAGCTGAGCTTTGGTTACAATCGTTACCAGAAATATTACTCGACAGAGAAGCAAGCGATTCCATTAATCCAGCGTATGCGGAGTTCGTGAGGCCCAGAAATAGAAGAGTTATTACAAGATATTTCATTCCAAGTTACTTATCGGCATTTTTGAGGGTCCAATTCAAATTATTCTACCCTCCGTACGTAAAATCAACTACTTAAGATTTTCAGATAGGCCTTTGCAGTTCTAAACAGTTCTAAAGAGCAAAGGAGAAAAGTTACATCCATTATGGGACAAAGAGATTTTTTTTCATAAAAAATACTGACGAGTATCGTTTTCGTAGGAACTTAATAAGTTTAAAATCTACAAAATTAATAAAAAAGGATTCACTCATGTTGCGAAGATTAGCTTTATTGCCGAGACCAAAGTTCAAGTTAACTAAGCAAGATTCTGTCATTCTCTTTTTTTTCACACTTATCATTGTGGTTAGTAATATGCCACAACTCTAAAATAACACGCCAAATAACCCATATTATGGGGTTTAATAAAGATAACTAAAAGGTTTGACCGATAAAAGGAAATCTTTTTCTATTGATCCAAATTACAACAAACGATAAAGCAGTCACGAACAGCATAAGTATAGACATCATCATTAATTCTTTATTAGAGGTAAAACCCAAGACTGTAGAATGAGCGATAAAGGCCCCCATCATCGTCCCTAACCCAAGTAAGGCACCATAATGAGGGAGTGTTTTAGTTAATAATAAAAATGCTGCCAAGGCCTCTATAGTAGCAATCACGAATCTCGTACTTTCCATACCTTTTAATGTCTTAAAAACTAAAATTGTCATTTCATCATCCATAAATTTTGATAATGATGCTTTCGCTAAAACTACAGCAATTATTATTTGGCAAATCCAACTAACTACGACTTCTTTTGAACTAATATCTTTGAAGTTTACATTTTTCAACTTAATCCTTTTTCTGTATATAAATCTAATATGCTTAATTCAGAAATCGATTTCTTGGCCAAGGCCTGTAATAATTCCACATGTTCATGTTCGAGACTTTTCATATAACTTAAGACTCGCTCAGATTTTAATTCGATATCGAGTCCCCTTTGCAAATGTTCATCATGTGTTGTTATACCAACGGGACAAGTGTTTCTGTTGCATTGGAGGGCTTGAATACAACCAAGCGCCATCATAAATCCTCTTGCGGTATAGATAGCATCGGCTCCCATACAGAATGCCATGAATTGTCTTCCTGAATTAATAAGCTTTCCAGCGGCCATTAATTTTAATTTATTCCTTACCCCTTCTTCATTTAGAATTCGATTAACCATCGGAAGGGCGACAAATATAGGAACCCCTACATCATCCATGAAGGTTTTTGGTGCCGCACCTGTTCCGCCTTCAGCACCGTCAATAGTAATATAATCAGGAAAGATATCTTCCTTTTTCAACTCGAGAATGAGTTCTCTAAATTCATCTTCTCTACCTATACAAAGTTTTATTCCAACTGGTAATTCTGAGATACTTTGAACTCTCTTAATAAAATGAACCAATTTATTTAAATTTGTGCATTCTACATGGAAAGAAGGCGAAATAACGTCCTCTCCCATTGGCACCCCACGTAGTTCAGAAATCTCTTTTGAAATCTTTTCTTTAGGTAGTAGACCTCCTTTTCCTGGTTTCGCACCTTGGGAAACCTTTATCTCAATCATCTTTACTTGAGGAAGAAAAGCAAGCTTTCTAAGTTTGTTATCATCAAGTGTAAAGTCATCTTTTCGGACACCGAATTTGGCCGTCCCCATTTGAAAGATCAAGTGACAACCTTCTAATAAATGATATTTTGGGTACCCTCCTTCTCCTGTATTCATTAATATACCGGCTTTCTTGGCCCCTCTTGCCAGGGACCTTACGGCTCTTTCACCAAGCGCACCAAAGCTCATTGCACTTATAATTACAGGCCGTTTTAATGTATATGTATTCTTAATTCCCCTCTCTTCACCAAATGTTAAAGAAAAGGGCTGGATGACACTTCTACTGACGGGAAACAATGAATGGCGAAGCTTAAATTCCGATTGATTAAAAAGTAATTGCGAGCCGAACGCAAAGGTGTCATCGACTCCTTTGGACTTCCTATACACTTCACTTCTCTCGATTCGATTAAACGGTTTTTCCTCGACATCGGAAAGGAATAGATACTGTCTTAACTCTGGACCAATACTTTCAAAAAAGTATCGAAATTGTGCCATCAATCCAAAATTAGATAAAAGAGTGTGTCGTTTCTGAATAAACAAAAAATAAAAATTAACTACTGCCGCGAAAAAGAGGATCACGGTCAAGAAGTGGAAATTAAAATTAAATCGATAACCTAAGAAAGCAAAAAAAAGAACCCAAAAAGGAAGCAAAACATTAAATCCTTTGGACAAACGATCCAGATCAACCGTCATGCCTCCTATCCAAATTTCTTTTTTCATAAATCTTTCTTTATTAGAAATTTATTATCAAACATTAAAAACGAAAGCATTGCATATAACTTAAGATAGGAAGTTGATCTGCAATATATTTTAACAAGATAATTATTAAAATTAATCGTGCCCTAACATTTGAAAATTATTGAGAAAAAATTATGGATTGATTTGGGATGGGTATATAAAAAAGTCGCTTCGCTACTATTGAAACACCTACCAAACTCAACCTGGCACCTTTTGCTTTGCTCCTTTTGCTCTTTTGCTAACCCTAAAGATAACAGATCTTTACACGTTGAAGCATACCTTGTATAAGCTGTGAGCTTTAAAAATTTAGAAAAGGAAACTTCACCATGAAAATATTAATAACAGCTTTGATGATGTCCCTTACTTTTTTGTCCCACGCGAACGTTAGCAGCGAAATTGTTAATGACCTAGAGGACACAATCAACACAGAACTCCTTGAATCAAATGGAAAGATCTCTTCTCTAAAATGCATTAATCACTTTGTTGGCATCCTATGCTATAGCACTTTAGAATTTACTAGTAGAAAGGAATCTCCATACACGTGCGAAGAGACTTACTACTACCTCGGTTTTGGTCAAAAGGTTTATGAGAGACTGTGCTCCAACTGTTGGTTCAGCGAAGGCGAAGAGATCTTTAACCCTTCCTGCAAATAGGTTTTCCTACTCGGTCTTCTGCAAGAAACTTATTGATTGCGGATCGATATGTTAAGAGTTCGGTTTAGACTCTTTCCTATGCAAGCAGCTACCAAACTCAACCTGGCACCTTTTACTCTTTTGCTACCAAGAATAACCATACTTCAAAGAAACACCAAGTGACTCAGTTTTGGTAGCATACTTATTACCATCGACAAAAAGTTGACCGTTTTCAGGAGCTTCAACGCTGGAAAAGAAGGCGCCTCCAGAGAAGCTATGGCCCTTGGTATTTCCAAGGGCAAAGTTAATGGTATTTACCAGACGGTCTTCATCTCTGGTTCCTATAAACACGAGGTTGTTCCGTAGTAGATTCTCTAATTCAAAATACCCTTCCCGATACATTGCTCCGGTGTAACCAAGTGTTAACCCCCCGTACCTGCCCTCAAATGAAACATAGATTTTATTCGCCGTATAGCTTTCCCCAGTCGACGGATCGTCGATAGACTTAAGATCCGTTTCATAACCTACTTCCATACGAGCTGACTTTCCTGAAAAACCAAATCCGATGCCTACTTTTGGATAACGTGTTGTTTGGTCAGAAGAATCATCAGTACCTTGGCTCTTTACTGTTGCTTGTACTTGTTCATAATAAAGACCTAAATCAAAACCAAGGTTTAAAAGTACACCGCCTCTTAATACTAGACCTTCTACTTCAGAATTATTGGCCCCACTTACGTTAGAGCCACCAAAGCTAAAATTGTAAGACTGATCATTTTCAAAAACCAAGCGAGATACACTGACACCAAAATGTTCTCCAAGTCCAAATCCCACATTGAAAAATTGATTCGTTACAGAGTTTATGACAGTCTCAGAGCTCCCCTCCCGCTAGACTGTATCTTTTTTTTCACCAGAACCAACAGTAATAAAGACTTCAGATGTTAAGAATCCACCTTTTTTACCACCATAAAAAAGGCGGGAATCACTAATTTCGATATCTGACTTACCAGATGCTCCAGCTCCAAAGCTACCAGTTGAGAGGTCTTGTGTTTTTTCATAATTTTCACGAGCGATACCGGCAGAAAATATTCCAATAGACCTTTGACCAATGACCGCAGGGTTAATGGCCTTCATTTCAGGAAACAAAGAGGCACTAGTAAATTGAGCAAAAGTAGGCGCGGAAAAAATAATTGTGCATAAAATTAGTTTAAATATTCTCATAGTAAAATCCTCATTTTGCTTAATTCTAATTCCATTAAGGAATCTATCCAATGGGAATTGGATGCCTCCAATCCCGTAAGCTACCAAACTCAACCTGGCACCTTTTGGTCTAAAGACAGAACATCAACTAAGAGAAATTAAAGCAGTTCATCAAAAAAGTTTAAAAAGTAATTCAATTCTTGAGTTGCGCCAATAGAATCAGCGTAAAGCGCAGTTAGATTAACTCCTGGTACAAAATCGCCATTTTCTATTTCTCGTATTTTAAGGACGCTTAGACCAATTTTTTGGGAAAGATTTTCGGGAGATATTTTTTGATATTCTCTAAAGAGGCGAAAAAACTGTCCTTGTCGATGTCCATAATAGGCCATACGAGCCAGCTCATCTTTAAGTTCAAAAAGGTTATCATCAAGAATTTCTTGATAAAGCTTTTTTAAGTGCCTCTCAAAACACTTTTTTCTTGAAATCTCAAATTGGAGCGTATTTGACATCTTTATGCTCCAAGTATGAATTTATTTCTTCGGAAATAGCATGCCTTAACAAATCTGGCGAATTCGTGCCGATGAGAAGATTTTGGTAGCGTCTCACTATCACCTAAAATCATAATGGGTGAGTCAGTAGTAATTTTTTTTAAAATTTGATATTTTTTCATAAAAATCAACCGAGTTATTTCTCTTATAAATCAATATTTTTTTTAAAATTTTGGTAATCTTCGATCATGATTTGCTTTGATTCTTCATCAAGACGATCTAAGAAGTTAGCTACTTGATCAAGCTGATCCTGTTGAATACAACCACTAAAATATTTAATTAGCTCTCGTCGACGCGTGTTTTCTTGAGATTTTTCAACAGGTTCAGAAATAATGAGAAGGGTTCGTGAAAAGATTTCTTTTTCAAGGTAACAGTCAGTAACACCCTCTTTAAAAATAACATCAACCCTATTGGAAATGAGCATCCATACAGAGCTTAATTCTTTTTCTAGATTTTCATTTTGAGTAATACCGTAATCTGCTTTTGCCTTTAAAAAGTGAATGAATGCCCCGATATCCTCCGTTACCTGTTTAAGGGTTAGCTTATTTTTCTTTTCTAGCGCAGGGACATCTATCTTAACTTTCTTTTTATTACTTGAATTATTCATATCTTAGGGCTCCTTCTCACAATAACATTATTTGTACATTGGATATTAGTATACAAAATATGGATATTACATATTGCACTAGAATAATTATACTATAAGTAATAAAATCAAACGGTTAAGACTTAAGACAAAGGGATTAAATTTGGCTCAGGGTGACGACGATAAGAGTTTCTTTGTAAATGAGGTGCTAGGTGCATATCTCAAAAAGAAATTTGCAGATGCAAGAGAAGCTATCGCTTGGGCCGATTCAAGAGGTATTAATGGCTCAACCATGCGGGACGTGTATTACAAAAATGGACGTTGTGGTAGAGAAGTCTTTAACCAAATAATAACACAGCTTTTCGATATTACACCAGAGAAGGCTGCGTCCATCATCCACCAAGTTAAAGAAATTCCACCTATTTCAGAATCTCAACAGATATGGAACTCTATTAATGCTTCTGAGCTAACAAAGGGAAGATTGGCCCTTGTTGCTCATGCAACACATGAGATCGAGAAATCACTTAAAGATAAATAACCTTTTCTATCAATTGTAATCAACATGCTAAGGGGAACGATTAATTACTTTATTGATTAAAGAATACAACTGTAAGATAATTAGTCATATTTCACCGAGATACAACTCTAAAGCCTTAATTTGTCTCTAATTAATTGGCATATTTTTTGTATATACTCCTATCAAAGGTTTTCTAAATCTGAGGAGATTAAAAATTCTACACCATAAAATTTTATTATTTTTCCTTTTACTATTTTCATTTTATGCATCGTCAGAAACATGCGAGAGCTATCTACCTGAAGGACAACTTTATGTCTCTCAATATGGCCCCGTTTATAAATCCTTTTGGAAAATGTATGGACTTAAAGAGGATTATTGGTTGTTTTATGAAGAACTAGATGGAGAGATGAATTATGAATTGGAAAACCTCTGTAAAGATAAGGGCATGAGTTCAAATGATGTACTCATGAAACTAAATACTTCTTGCAAATTGAAATGCCGTCAAAAAGCACCAGTTTATCAGTATCAATTATTTCTGTCTCGTATTGTTAAGGTGAATTTTTTTAAAAGTGTTGATCGCCATGTTAAAGAGTGCACTTCTGTTTGTGTGTTTATGGAGTAAATTTTTCAGGAAATATACAGATGAGACAAATAAAAAACCTTTTCGATCAAAAAACCATCACACTAGGAGTAACAGGGAAATTTTTCAGTTATTTTTGTAGGAATTGCCAAAAAAATTGATTCTATTGATGATGGGTGAATTAATTTCATTCCTATATATGTGGTACTTCTTATTGGAAAACAAAAGACTTCGCTTCACTTTATTGAAAGAGTTATATATCGTGAAAATTCACCATCTTGTACGAGTAACAAAACGCTCTTCTTTCTTTTGGTTTTTTTTATCGCTTTTCTAAAATCAGAAACTGAATCTACTTTCATTCTATTTACTTCTTTTATCAACATTCCTGGTTTAATCCCTGCTAATTTCGCTACAGAAAAAGGATCAACTTCACTAACGACAACTCCTTGTTCGTTTCCAGAAATACCATATTGTTGCCTAAGGTCACGAGTAAGGTTGTCGACCGAAAAACCAAATTCATTTTCTTGAAACTTTTGGCTTTTTGCAAATTCTTGTTTGGCTGGAAGTTTCCCTATTTTAACTTTAATTTTTATATTTTTTCCATTCCTAAATATCGTTAAATGTTTTTTTTCACCAGGTTGAGTTGATGCCACCATATTACGAAATGTGCCAACTTCATTAACTTCCTTACCATCAAATTTAATAATAATATCACCAGTTCTTAATAAAGCTTTTTTTGCAGGAGTATTTTCCTTAACATCAGAAATGAGTATACCCCTAATTCCTTCTATACCAAATTGTTGCGAAAGATCCTTTGTTAAGTTTTGGATTACAATACCAAGGTAACCTCTAATGACCTTTCCTTTTTTAATTAACTGATCCTTTATCCCTTTGATCATATTAATAGGTATTGCAAAGCCAATCCCCATACTGCCACCTGTTCGACTAAAAATAGCAGTATTCATACCAACTGCTTTTCCATCAAGGTTAATTAGAGGGCCGCCTGAGTTACCAAGGTTTATAGCAGCATCTGTCTGAATAAAATTTTCATAATCAGTTATTCCAACTGAGCTTCTTCCCCTAGCTGAGACAATGCCAGCAGTCAAAGTATGTGAAAGCCCAAAAGGGTTTCCTAAAGCGAGTACCCATTCACCAACCTCTAGAGAGTTGGAGTTCCCAAGAGGTAAAACAGTTAAATTCTTTACATTTATTTTTATCACTGCAACATCAGAATGTTGATCTGTGCCGATTACTTTTGCCTCAAAACTACGGCCATCAAGTAATTTGACCACAACTTTGTCAGCATCTCCGACAACATGATTATTAGTCAATATATGACCACTTTTGGAAAAAATGAAACCGCTACCTTGACCTAGAACCTTATGTGTTCTCTCTCTACCTTTTTCCCTTTCCTTATTTCTAGGCGGGATATTTTCTTTAAAAAAATACTTGAAAATATTATTTTCAAATGAGAACCCATCTATATCATCAAATGGTAAAAAAAATGGCGATTGACTACTTATTTGTTGTTTTTTTTCGGTTTCAATGAAAACAACTGCCGGAGATGTATTTTTAGCAATCTCAGTAAATGCTTTTCCCATCGCCTTCAAGTTCTTAACTCCTTGAGCGAAAACAGGAGAAGTGCTAATAAGGAAAAAGGCTGTAATCATTGTTGTAATAAAAAACTTCATTGCTTCTTCACGGCAAGGTCATGCAAATAATGAGTTAGATCCCAAATTTCATCTTCCGTTAAAACATCAAACCATGAAGGCATGTCTTTAGTTCCAACTTCAATTTGGAAAGCTAAAAAATGATTTGATAAATCTTTAGAAACTTTCTTTAAATTTGCGGCCTTAAATCTATTTTTTTTTGAAGTTGGTCCGTCACCCAAACCACTAGTTCCATGACATTCTAAGCAATTTTTTATGTATAGTCGTTCACCCCGCCTAGAAGCTTCAGAGTCCAACAATGGTGTATAAGGTTTTTTTTCACTCCACCTTAAATATCCATGCTTCATCGTTTTCCCTTGCCAAGGTATTCCCTTCAAATAGGGAGGTATAATCTCTCTTTCCAGACTAGAGATATTGTCGGCCAATGAAAGTGGCGAGATCAAAAGTAACATACTAATTATTGCTATGAACGTTTTCATGAATTTTCCTCCTTCCTCGAATATTTAATGAGAGTCATTTATTTCAATAAAGTCTTATAAAAGGTAACAATCATAAAGAGAAAAATCTTTGATTACAGTTATGTAGAAAATTGATTAAAAGCAGTTTTTTTCTTTTAGTCTATTTAAAAATCACTGAAGTCACATAAGTGTTAAAAATCAGTTAAGTTGTCGTTTTATGTTTATTAAATTTCCAAAAAATGCTTCTAAGATTATCAAGTTTAAATTTTAAGATATCCATCTTTTCCCTAATCCCTTCATGGTCAAGAAATATTTGTGTATGGTCATCTATGCCGCAAGTCTTAAATGCCAACGCAATTGTATTCTCGTGTTTACGTATTATTTTTTCAAGATACGTAGTAATTTTCAACAGAGAACCAATGTCCCTTTTAAGTCCATTATGATTTTGTTTGGCCAAAGTAATAAGCTCGCCCCTGATTTCAGCAAGACTACTTAACCATTCATTATGATCGTAATGAAGTTCTTTTGCGTTCTTTTTCAAATTTCCCATAACATTCTCATAGCCTTCAGAAAGAAACTTATATAACGATAAAATGTATACTTATTCTAAACATTTTAAAACGATATATATCAACATTGGTTATGAGATAATTCTTTTAACCTCACAGGATAAATTTCTTAATACTAAACTATGAAACTAGCAAAAATATATAAACGTCATTTCTCTTAATTAAAACTAAATCCTCTAATGGAGAAATTCTTATCTATCATTAAAAATGGGTAAAAATAAAAATTCTTGCAAATAAGGAGAACATCTAATTTGATAAATTAAACCTTTCAGGAAAGAGATTTATCTCCAAAGCAATTAAGGATGTAAAAACTGATCGCTCGCCTTGATGGCAGATAGAGACCGCGTTTTTTTTTGAAGGATAATGGTTGCAATAAAAATAGATGAGATTGGTAATTCTCAAGTACGTTTAAGTGCAAGGATGAATGCTCAAAACAAGAAAGGGAAATCCATTATTGCTAAGGTTAATTGTCAAAACGTGGCATTGCCTAAACTAAAAAAGATTCGAGTGAAAAGTGGTTCCACCCACTACTGTGATCTTGGACCAATTTCTGTCTGTGGATCACCCCAGAACGATGATGGTGTTGTTGTAAACTTTGAAAACCAAACTGGAAAAATGCTCGGCTTTGAACCTTGTGTACCTGCTGGACTCCCTAGAAACTAATGAAAAAAATATACTTAACCACATTATTTTTTCTCTTAACATTCAACTCCCCTAATGCCTTTGGCCCAATCGACTTTAGTTTTACCATTGAATGTGAAGTTGGCCAGTTTCCCCATAAAGACTAGAGTGTTTATGGAGTGCGCTTTAGTGCAATTGAAGGCACCCACCGACAAGTTGTGGGACTTAATAATGGGGCCTTATCTCAAACAACGGAGCTTTTTTCTAGTGTGAAAATGAGCGCTATTAACCTCAATAAAAAGAAGACTTTTATTCTTGGTCTTCGAATTGGTGCCATTGCCAATAATAATAAGGGACCGATGCCTGGTTTTTGACTGCAAATGAGTTTGTTTTCATACTATAACAAAGGCAAAGGACATTTCGGAGGTTTCCAAATGCTAGATTGAGCTTAGACCTGTGCTATAGCTAATCTTTAAAAAGTAATAACCCAACACCAAGGCTACCATGAACCTTAAGAAACTTCTAAATTCTAAGTGGACAGCGGCCAATCCAAAAGAAGGTCAAAAGCACTTTATCGTTCCTAAAGTTGAAATTAATTCAAAAGATAGTCAAATTGTGGACTTTATTTGCTTAGAAGCAGTCACCACCAAAGCAGTCTATCAAATCAGGCCCAATGAACTTAAAGATCGAGGGTTATGGTTTCAAGGCTGGAAATGAGAGCGTCCTTACTTAAGTAAGGGCATAATTTGGGGAATTCTGAAAGGATTACTGGCATAATTATATTTTCGACAATAACCCCTTCAACCTTACTAAAAGTTTTAGGAACCTAGATCTTCTTAAAGACACAAACATAGAAAGGTTTTAAATCTGTTTGAAAATTAGATCCACGATCAGGTGCTGTAAATAGTGAGGCAAAAAGCTTTCCATTTCCATCCACTTGAGCAGTGAATTCCATAATCTGGTAATTAAAATTCCCTGTAGAATCTTTTCTAAAACGCTTTTGAACATATTTTACAGGTGAGGCGTAGTAGCCAACTTTATATTTCTCTTCAGTTCTTGGATAGATATTGCTGCCAATAATTTGGTAACGAGTTTCTCTTGGTAGAAGATCTGCATAAAAAACACTTTCATGCTTTTGAATTCTCGCTGTTGAAGGAAAGTTTGGACTACTTTCCCGGAATACTAGGTCGTAATCCCCGGCAAAGTTTAATGAATTTCTAAGGTTTGAATTAGCAAAAGAATTTATTGTGAATATGGATCCCAAAAGAGCAATTAAGACAAGTTTCATGCTATCTCCTCTAGATATGTTAATGGCTCGAGGCGAAAGATAGAACAGAGTGCCTTACTGAGGTAGGCAATTCTGCGAATTATTCCTATTCACCAGAGGAATAGGACTTCTCCCTATAATGATGTAATAAGAGCCTAGTTTTGATGGTCTATTCCTCTAGATCGAGGGGTAATGTTTACACAAGTCCTCAATATTTATCATGAAAGTGATAAGAAATAGTGAAAAACTTTCTTTAAGGAGGAGAAAAAAATAAAGAGTATTGTTTTGAGCCTAGGCCTCATTCTTTCTTTTAACTCTCATGAATTTTCCACTTGTAGAAATGCAACGAACACAGTGATTTAAAAAACAGCAGAAAACTTTCCCTTGAGACCACCTACATCTGCGAGACAATTGAACAGGTCGTAGTTAAATCAATCCTAACCTCCGTTATAGAGGGTAACGATACAAATTTAAATTAATTTGTACTAGGTATTTGGATTAATCTTGAAATGATAGTGGATGATATATTTTACTTGGATCTTGCATTAAGCATTCTCTTTAGCTAAATAATCAAAATGAAGAAACAAAAAAAAGCTGACCTCCTTCCCTACTCACCTGCTTGGGAAAAATACTTTGAAAAAGAAAAAGCGGGTTTAGCAAAGCTCTTAAAAAGTAATTTAAGTCAAATTCATCACATTGGCTCAACAGCTATAACTTCAATTCATGCAAAACCTACACTAGACATCCTAGTTGAAGTTCACACTTTAGATGGAATTACTGCCTTCAAAGATGAGTTTGAAAGGGCTGGCCTAATATCGAAAGATTATTTTGATGTAGATGAAAGACTTTACTTTGTCAGGTTTTCACCCGATGGAACCTCACATCTATCTCAAATTCATATATTTGAAAAAACCTCAAAGTATATTAAAGACTATCTCGATTTTAGAGACTATTTGAATGCTGAACCTGAAGTTGCTATAGAATATGAAAAGATGAAGATAGCACTCAATCAACAGGATCAAGGTTCTTTTGATTTATACGAAGCTGGAAAGAATGAGTTTATTAAGACAGTTCTAAAAAATATAACACTAAGGAACGGTGAAGAATCCTTCCGTTAAAACTCTAGGCTCACCATCACTCATGTAAAAATTTGTTGAAATAAATAAAAAAGCTCCTCCAATTGGAGGTACATTAACATTTCGCTTAGTTACCACGAAATGAAGATGTGGAGTTGTACTATAACCAGTATTCCCCGACTTTCCGATCAACTGACCTTGCTTTACAAAAACTCCCTCGTTTACGAGAATACCATTTTCTTCTAAGTGTGCGTACTGACCGACGGTCCCATCATCATGGAGTATATAGATAAAGTTCTCCTTCCCCCGAGTATTATCTATTGGGCCCGCCAATGTTACTTTTATAGTACGTCTTCAAAACCTTGCCGCCTCTGGCAGCATAAACATTTGTTCCAGTAGGAACTTTAAACTCTAGTGCATACCTCATGTTACCTTGGTGACTAAATGTACCATTGTATGCCTGAATCACTTCTATATTTCGGCCTTTTTTAAAAGGTAGAGTGTATATAAAATTATCATTTTTATACGGCTATTATGGAATATCTCATATTCCTATCCTGATTAGGTAGTCTTAAGTAAGTTTGCTATCTTGAGTTTCATGAATAAGAGAACCAAGATAAACTAGAGAAGGTGAATATGAAGTTTTTAATTATTTTTACGTTGATGACTGGTCATGCCATGGCCGCAAAACCCTTTAGCTTTAGAAGTAGTCAGTCTATATGTGGATTTCAGTCAAGTCCAGAGCTTGAACAAGCTGCCCTAGACGAAGCTATTGATAAAGCGTTGGAGAGGTGTGCGGAGGAAGGATTTCATCAGGTGAGCCTAGAGGAAATTCAATATCAAGTGATTCCCCACTCTTGGGGCGGGCCAGGTTGTACACCAGTCAGTGGATTGCATTTAAGTGGTATTAGAGAGTGTCTATAGGAGGGAAGCCTGTCACAGAACAAGTATGATTAGGTATAAGGCGAACAAAGCCCCTTTTCTATCAATCATAACCTTTATTATAGGAGGGCATGGGGAAATTTTTGGTTAATTTTTTTAGGAATTTGGGATGTGTTTGGGAATAATTGAGGATGGGTTTATTAAGAAAGCTATTTATATTCACACATAAAAGGTCGTTAAAGACTGATAATATGCCTAATTCTATCAATTAAAGCTCTAGCATCCTCTTCTCCAAGGTACTCTGAAACTTCAGTAAATAGTTTATCAAGGTCTGTTTGCTTCATACGCTCGACGACATGCCTACCTTCAGCAGAGTCTAATACAATCATAATATCCTTTTGTCTTTGATCAAAAGTTTTTCTATGAGGACCTAGGCCAGTAAAGCTTAGACCGTTATCAATAGATATAACTCTTCCGTCTGCACCAACTAAATAATTGAGATTACCAGGGTCTAACCTATCTCTATTATCAATTATATAATCAAAAAGACTTTGTAACCTTAAACTTCTTGGACTTGCGACTACTTCAGAAGATGAATCAGTAAAAAGTTGTAGAGAACCTTTAACTCCATTATGCGTGTGCTCAACGGTTTGAGGCACCTGATTAAAAGCAAACAAGCGATCAAGTTCATAGGCCAAAACTTCTGCTCTATAATTTGAAGTTAGTTTTTCAACATGTGGTTTCCATACAGCGCGCGTTCCATCTTCTAAAGTGGCCATCTGTGCCCCATTAATACCTTTATTAGCAGAAGTCGTATTAACAATACGAAGATTTTGCATTCTTGTTTCTACTGGATCAATTGCTCGCCCGCTAAGCTCTGTAAGATCGGAATAGCTAAGCTGGCTTCGGTGAAGTCCTCTAAAACTGTTAATCTCTGCATCGGTAATATCACTAGGTTTTCTAGAATAATAAGCTCGCTGCGCATCGATATCCGATGTACGAAAACCAAAAGACATTAAGTCACCAGACTCTGCTGCCGGAAGCTCATGAATCCCCTTAATTATCTCAAGCCCATCTTTATCAATAAACACAGTTCCATCAGGAAGAGACATCGCTTCTTGACGTGTAATCAAATGAAGACGAACATTTTCGTTTGTAATTATTTGGGTTTCAGGAAGATCAAAACCTCTGGGAGGTGTATGCACGATACTATTGGTCTTTTGTAGTTCCGCTAATCTTTCAAATTGATCCGACGCCATAAAACCAAATCTAAGGTCATTATTAGTAAAGTCAAAATTATTTTGGCCTTTAACAAGTCGCTGTGGATTAGGGCTATAAGGATCATTTCGAATAAAAGAATATAAGACCATTCCGTCAGGAAGTTGATCATATTGTTGTTGAGTAATAACTTTAACTCTTCCTATGTCTTTTACATCCGCGAAGTACCCATCATAAGATTGAATTTTGAAATTACTAGGAGGCAACTCTCGAACAACTGCTTGTCTTGTCGTAAAAGCATCTCCACTTGGTGTTACAAAGCTTGTGCGAGACACATTTGTCATGTCACTAATTTCAGCTCTTGATAGTACCCTTGTATTATTACTTCCAACAGTTTGAATTGCATTATCAAGAGCTGGACATAGTTCAGTTCGACATAAGCTATGAATTCCGTAGTATCGATCAAATAGAAACTCTAAATTCCCCTTACTCATACGATTTAGTGCTGAAAGTACATTTCCAGTAGTATCCGAAAGAACAATTTTATCGATGATTGAGCGGTATGCTCTTTTCTTAGCCGCGCTAAAGTCTTCCATAATCAGTGATAGGTTTCTTCCAAAACTAGTATGATTTACAGCTTTATAAAAATCAGCGACTCTTTGAATACGCATAGGATTAATATGACGACCAAACCTTGCCAGTCCTAATGTAGAAGCATCTAAAATTGTGAAGCCTACTGCGTAATTAAAACTCGTTACTGCAGTTTCATAATTATCTAGAGCGACTTTCGCTTCGTCCAAAGTATAACCGTCGCCCGCACCGCTAAAATAAACATTTAATAAGTCATTATGCTGAGCTCGCTCTTCATTCATTCTATGATAAGTATAAGTACTATCTAATGCGCCAAGTGCAAGTCCTGCGCCTAAAGAAGTCATCGCGATACCTGCGCCTGTTCCAACTCCGGTTAGTGAAAAAGCAGTACCACCCACTAAAATGACAACGCCAGCAGCAACCGTAACTGACATAACAGCGTTGTCCCACCACACTTCATTTCTCTCATCTCTAATTGAATTAAAAATAGCCGTGCAGATAGCTTCAATATTGTCAGGATGTTTCGCCAGCGACTTCCCTACAATAGCGGGGCTCATTTTCACATATTCATCAATGGCATTTTCTCTATTTTCATTAAAGTCTCGTGAACTTTTTAAAGATGCACTATCCTCAAGCCTTTTCTTTTCAAGTTCATTAACAGTAGTGGCTTGACCAGATACATGACCCAAGACTTCGCTTATCGCCTTATCCATGACTTCTTTAGTGACTCCAGTGTGCGGTGTTATACGAATATCTGAGCCACTGCCCGTCCAGTCCCAATTCTTTACATCTTTCATCGCCCCAGATGCTTCCTGAAAAGCATTTGTCCACATTAATGATCCTGCACCAGTTGAAGATAATTCTAAATACTTCTTTTGGTATGTATCTATAGCTGCCAGAGTTCCTTCACCGTATCGATCAAGCGTAGAGCCTAGACCTAGTTTTAGCCAAGAGCCTCTTGCATCCATTCGCAGAGTCGATGTTAAGTCATTAAGTTCATTTATTTTGTGGGATACATCTGCGCTTGCCTCTTCACTAGAGAACCTTGCTGACTCTCTACCTGCAAAGCTTGCCAAAAGATCTGGTGCTGATTTTTCAATGATAGATTTTTGTACATCACTACATTCCCCTTGATGACATAGCCCCTCTTTCATCTCTTTTAATTCATCTATAGATAAGTGGTTATTTGCTGCAAAACTTTTATCATACTTATACTTTGTACTTAACCATGCAGTAGTCATTAATTCAAAAGAGTTTTTATAGATCGTTTCTTCAAGAGAGTTTAACTTAACACCTTCTGCGGCCGTTATTGTTTCTTTATATAAGTCATCCAAGCTTGTTTTATTTTCTATAGCGCGATGACAATCAAAACTTGCGACATCTGCCTCAATTAATCCCTTCATTAGTCTTTGATCAAGACTGCGACCATAGCGTTCAACTCTCTCCTCTCCCCAGGAGGCACGCGTATCTTCCATACACTTATCTAACTTACTTTTTATTTCAAAATAATTTAAAAACTTATTGTGATAAGCAAGTAACTCTCTACCTTCATTAGAATTAAGAGAATCTTTACTACTTTCATCTAACAAAAGACTTTGCGTGTCTTTCACTACTTCTTCGCCAAGCGTATCAATTATATTCTTTGGGTTTGCGGAACTTGATAGTGTTCTATAATAAGTAAGCAAGCTACCAACATCTTTTGTGACCTTCGCCGCGGGACTTAGCGAATCCCCCTCTACAGCAAACACATCCCCTGTTACTAATGTAGCAATAAACGGCGCGAACATAGGCGCAGGAGCTTCTAATAGTCCTAGTACTAGCGAATATACGAAAATAAGTTTTTTCAAATACTCCTTCACTCTTCTCACCTTTAAAGCAAGTTTACTAACTACACACAATACATAGGCGTATCGACTTAATTTATGCTTTACTATAGTGAAGTTGAGTAATTAGATCGGAAGTTCTATTATAGTTTCAAGGAGTCTTTAAAATTTTACTTCAATATTTGGCTTAATTCCTGTTAATTCGACAAAACGTTGGTCTCTGTATGAATTAAAAGTTGAAGCTATTTCTACCCTCATTCTGGAGTGAGGAAGAATAAAAAGGCCAAGGACGGATAAGACAAACAAAGCCCCTTTTTTATCAATCATAACCACCCTTATAGGGAGTAACTGGTAAAATTTCAGTTAATTTCTTTTAGGAATTGGGGATTAATTTGGAAATGATTGAAGCGGATGGGTTTATTAAAAAGGTACGTTGATCCCCCATTTTCTCCAATAAGGTGTCGAGTGTATTCTTTTAAAATAGACGTGCCAAAGTCAACCTGGCACCTATGGTAGGTGCTCTTAAAAACTTAGAGTAAGTCGTAAGCCCATCTGTGCAATGTCAACTTCGGCCAATTTAATATCCAATCCTTCTCCTGCGGCATAGGTATACGAGTATGCGAGAAAATGTGGATCTTGAGTCATTGTATAAAATCCCTCGATTAACATGAAACTTGATATTTTATAACCAACCCCGAGATTGTATGACAGAAGAGTAGAGGATTCATCTTTTGCTTTGGTGTAACCACTTTCCGCTACAGTACAAGTACTATCAACACTGCTTGCACCCGATGCTTGACAGCGGCTCCCCACTAGCTTTGCCTCCGTTGACTTTAAGCCAAAATCAGCTCCTAAAGTAAAAATTAAACTTGAAAAATTAATTTTAAAGTCAAGTCCAAGCCCATAGAATGTACTTTCACTCGAAAGATCTACATCGATTCCACTGATACCTGCAGTTGTGCCTGAATATTCGTCTAAATTTGAATTTGAAGCCTGTCCACTCTGCTCTACCTTAACCCTGGGAATGAGATGGACTCTTCCTAATTTATATACTTTTGCCAAACTTATATTTTTATCATCTCTTTTATAATCATAGATAAGTCTGGAATTTACTGTTATTGCACCAGCAAGTCCGATTGCCTGACCACTTAAATTTGTACTAGCAACAGATGAGAGTGAAGTAGTACTCGTTTCAATGTAGTTACCGTTGGTTGATTGGTATCCTGCTTTTACAAGTATCCCTGTTCCACTAAAGTAGTATCCTAGTTCCCCCCTAAGTTTGCCTCATCATACCCCACTGAGAGATTAGTATAAGAAGTTGTTCTAGTGCCGTCAGTATAAACTGCACGAGCTTCAGGAGAATCAAATGTTGTCTTATTACGGTTAACGGAAAAAATTAACCCTGCACGGGTAGAGAAAGATAAGAGGGTATAAATCAAAAAAATAATAAACTTACGCATTAGTTCCTCAGTGTTCATTCCCATTTTTCAAATAGGGAGGGATAATTTTTTTGAAATTGTATCAACTATAGCTAATTTTATAAATATAACACCATGGCCCAAATATAAGAGCAAAATAGCAAAAAGCAAAAAGCAAAATGAGCAAAATGTGCCAGGTTGAGTTTGGTATTGTATGGGGGTACTTAGTACTTTTTCTGAGACCGCGTCAATTGATTAGAGAGCGCTCTTTTATCCTTTTATGATGAAAGCTCAAAAAGAACTTTGGTACATATTGCGAAAAACATCGTAATAATAGTGCTCATTTTTACTATGGGGCATAGGGTGACGCACTTTCTGAAATAGTACCACGTACTTAATTTTCTTAATTTTTAATTTGCGCCATAATCCCTTAGTAATTTAAGATACCAATTCTCAACCATCTCCAAACTCAACCAGGCACCTATTGGTATATTTCTTTTGAAGAGATTTTGAAGTGGCGTGAGACTTTTCCAACGGAGAGGGAGGGGTTTTCTATAATATGGGACTCTATCCATTTCTTGGTGAGGCATGAGTATCCACCTATTCCCCAACCACTTCCCCAGCTATTTACAACCAAGTGACAATAGTCCCCTTCTGTTTGATGAAGTTCTTTTGGTAAGGGCACACTACCAATGGCCAAGACAGTGTGAGCGTAACTCTTCTCAATTTTCTTCCCTTTTTTTAACCCCATTGAAATCAAGCCATCATTGATGAGAAACAGGTCATCAACATAAAATCCCATAACCGTAGGTTTACGGTTTTTCACTTCTTCATAGATATTTTCAACTTTGTTGATGGAAGTATAACTTTTTAAAAAATATTTCCCATTAAAACAGCTCTCTTTCAAAGGTAAATGAGTGATGTTCTCGGGTTTTACTTCATAGCTATATGGGCAATGCTTCTCTTCAGTCATAAAGGCGGTTTGTTTTGCAAGGGCTTCAAAACCAATCCTTGCCCAACTACCAGCAAGAGTGCAATTAGTTTTTTGGCAGTCAGTTCGGCTTAAATAAAAGAACAATTGCTCTGATAAATTTAATCGTTTAGGAAAGAGGTTGATCTCCATCGCCCTCACGGAAGCAAAGGCCGCACAAGTTGAGCGCTCTCCTTGATGGCGAATAGGAAGAGCGAAGGTCTTTGAAAGAATATTTTGTTTTATGACAGAAGGAGATGAAGCTCCCAATAAGACCATTTCTTCTGATGATGACTTTTTTTTAGGAGTTTCCTGAACCTTTTCTCTTTTCAGGGTCTTTGCTGGGATCAGGTATTTCTTTACTCGCTTAATATTTTTATTAAATTCGTTTTTTTCAGTACTCCACTTCTCTAAAATTTTCTTTTTATCTTTTATCCACTGCTGCTCTTTTTTCTTATTATCTTTATACCAATTATAATTCTCTTTTACTTTTTCCTTTTGCCAAGTCTCCTGAGAAGGTTCATCAAAGGCACCGCCAAAAACTGGCTCTACGTCTTTTTTTGGATCAAGAGAAGGGGCTAAATCTTTCGTAACGAATAACTTCCTCTTTTCTTTGGCGAGTTCTGCCTTAACGGAGCCAATAACAATTTCTTCATAAGTATCAGGATCAACTCTCCAATTATCGCCAACGACACTTTGTGCGTAAGTCGTGGTCATACAGAAAGTGAGTAAAAGAATTTTTTTCATCATAAATAGCTTTTAAAGAGGCTTGGTTAGGTTCTTGAACTATCACAAATATCGAAGTTAGTGCCCAAATTATTTCGCCCTTCTTCCTAGTGACCTAACTCTTTGAAAGACTGTAAAGCCCTCACATAATGCAACAAGCCATAAGATCATTCTTCTCACTACTTAAAGAGCGAATAGCCGCCTTTATCTAGACAAAGTCCCTGTGTTTATGATGTTTTAGGGCCTCTTATATTAAAAAAAGGTACAGTGATAATATGAATAATATTAAGGCAGACCCAAAAGCAAAGAGACCTGATTGGCTTAAAGTCAGGGCACCTACGAGTAAGTCGTATCATAATATCAAAGACATGCTCGGCGAGTTAAAGCTCGTCACAGTTTGCCAAGAGGCCATATGCCCTAATATTGAAGAGTGTTGGAGCGGAGGCACAGCCACTTTTATGCTTATGGGTGACACTTGCACGCGCGCCTGTCGCTTCTGTGCTGTAAAAACAGGAAACCCAAAAGGAATTCTTGATTTAGAAGAGCCTCAGAAAGTTGGTTATGCCATATCTAAAATGAAGCTTGATTATATCGTTCTCACAAGTGTGGATCGAGATGATCTTGAAGACCTTGGTGCTGACCATTTTGCCAGAACAATAGAAGCGATTAAGGAAAATAACCCTCAAATGGTTGTTGAAGTTCTAACTCCAGACTTCAATGCTGTGCCAGAACATGTGGCCCGCATATTAGCTGCAAAACCTGATGTCTTCGCCCATAATATTGAAACAACAGAGGCCCTTACTCCAAGCGTAAGAGATCGTCGTTCGCAATACAGAAAATCATTAAAAACTCTAAGCCTTGCCAAAGAAATTAATCCCAATCAATACACCAAGACCTCTATTATGTTGGGGCTTGGTGAAAGTGATGAAGATATTCTTCAGGCCTTGAGAGACCTCAGAGAAGTAGGCTGTGATGTCGTTACTTTTGGTCAATATTTGGCCCCGACGAATCGCCATAAAAAATATCTGCCCATCGTAGAATATGTGAAGCCTGAAAGATTTGATCACTGGAAAGATGTGGCCGATGAAATGGGCTTTCTCTACTGCGCTTCAGGCCCACTGGTTCGTAGTTCTTACCGTGCCGGTGAATTCTTTATGAAAGGCATCATCGAGAAAAAGCGCAAGGAAGAAGAGATCAGAGAAACTCGTCCTAGCTACCCAAGTCTCTAATGCTTAAGATTCATAATCTTGGTCTCATTGATTATTTAAAAGCTTATGACTTTCAAAAAGAACAGGTAGAACTTGTAAAATCAGGACAAGTTGAATCCCTCATTGTCTGCTCTCACCCATCCGTTGTGACTCTTGGTAAAAAGTCCACTCAAGAAGACCTTCTTGGCTGGGAGGGTGATATTTATAATATCGAAAGAGGCGGCAAGGCCACTTACCATGGACCTGGGCAGATAGTTATTTATCCCGTCATAGATTTAAAAAAACGCGGTCAAAATATTGCGGGGTTTCTAGAGGTTATGGAAGAAGCGATGATCGCGGTTCTCAAGGAACTAGAAATAGCGGCATCGGGAAATCCCGAACGTGGCAAGCCTGACTACACTGGTGTCTGGGTAGAAGCAACGCCTCCAAAAAAAATAGCATCAATTGGCGTCGCCGTTAGTCGGTGGGTTACCTTTCATGGCCTTGCTTTTAACCTTCATAATGACCCTTCTGCTTTTAAAGGAATTAGTCCCTGCGGCTTCACAACGGAAACGATGACTGATTTAGAAACTCTCCTAAATAAGCGACTAGAACGATCAAATATTGAGCAGGCCCTTATTGATCATCTTCAAAGTGGCTTTTCAAAACTCCTTCTATAAGAGACAATACTTCACGCCATAAAGAGATTGAGAGCTGCAGAGAAGGAGCAATATGAAACTTTACGAATACATCCAACAGGGTGGAACCATTATGTATATTTTGGTTCTTCTTAATATCATTGGTTTTGCTGTTATGATCACCAAATTTTGGCTTTTTAATAAAGAGAAATCAAATGCTGGTTTTCTTGCTGATGAAATTGGTAACAAAATAAAAGAGAGAAAAGGCCAACAGGATCTTCAGGCCCTCATTGAAATTGCTAAACAAGAAGTCTCTTCTTATATAAACCAAGTAGAGAGAGGCTTGAATACTGTTAAAATCATCGCTAGTATTTCGCCTCTTCTAGGTCTTTTAGGAACAGTCATCGGTGTTCTCGTTGCTTTTCAAATCATGTCAAAGCAAGGTCTTAGTGATCCAAGTTACTTTGCCCAAGGTATCTCCATGGCCCTTATTACAACTGTAGGTGGCATGATTGTTGCGATCCCCCACTTTGTTGGTCATAGTTACCTGCTAGGGATGCTTGATGCTCTTGAATCAAAACTTGAAAAAGAAGTTCTTACAAGGGTGCTTTAAGTTATGAAAAGACGCTCACGTGAAACTGCCATGCCCGATATAACCCCTCTTATCGATGTGGTGTTCTTGCTTCTTATCTTTTTTATGGTTTCGACTGTTTTTAAAAAAGATGAATTGGCCCTACTCTTAAGCCTTCCTACAGTTACTGAAGGAGAGGCTCAGTCACAGGCCAAGAAGACCATTATCCTTGAACTCTCAACTAAAGAGATCGCTTACAATGGTAAAAAAGTGACCTTTGAAAATATCGGAACAGATCTTTCAAAGGTTACCGACAAGAAAACTCCTGTCGAGCTTAGAGTCGATAAAGACGTCAGGTACGAGCGAGTCGTTAAAGTCTTAGATGAGCTCAAGAAACAAAAACTTAATAATCTCTCATTAATCACTAACAAGTAGAACCATGATGAAGTTTCTCCTCCTTTTCTCTTTATCCCTTCCTCTATATGCCTTCACACCGCTTGATATGAAGCCAGGCCTTTGGGAGTTCACAACTGACACCACCGCTATCATGGAGCAGGCCTTGGCGAAAATCCCTGAGGCCCAAAGAGAAATGGTTAAGAAGATGATGGCCAAATCAACGGAAGCGATGGTTAAACCAGTTAAGACGTGCCAAACAAAAGAGATGATCAGTGACCCTGAAGGGGTTTTTAAACAACAAGTGGCAAATAATCCCAAAATGAAAGACTGTAAGTATAAAGTTCTTAAAAGCTCTAAAACTTATGCGAAAGTAGAATTTAGTTGTAAAGATGGGATAAGTGCAGAGGTTGAGGTCAACGTTAAATCACCGACTGAACAAATTAGTACTGTCAAAACAAACCAGCTCAATACCGACAATAAGATTAAAACCGTTGGTAGATGGATAAGTAATGACTGCTCGAGTGTAACGAAACACTAAGGCATTAGCTCTTTATAGACTTCCATCATTTTTTGAGATGTCTTCTTCCAATGAAATTGCTCGGCATATTCTCTCCCCTGTCTAATCATGATTGCCCTTGAATCATCATCAAAGAGAACCTTCTCCATTTTTGCCACAAGATCTTCAATCTTATAAGGATTACAATAAACTGAGGTTGGCCCTGCAGATTCAGGAAAACAGGAGCCCTCAGAAGTAATGACAGGTACCCCGCTAAAGAGAGCTTCCACATTCGGAATGCCCCAGCCTTCAAAAAAAGATGGATAAACAAAGAGATCTGCCATTTGATAGAAGCCAGGTAAATCTTCACTCGAAATATTGGAATGAATGGATACTCTTTCAAGGAGACCTTGGTGAATGATTTCTTTTTCTACAAGTTTTTTATATTCTTTGCCATCACCAACCAAAATAAGATTATGAGGAATAAGGTCCTTTAATCTAGCAAAGGCCTGCACCAGAGAAAGAGCATTCTTCCGCTCCTCAATGGCCCCCACGTAAAGAATAAAGTGCTCCGGTAAATTAAATTTCTCTCTAATTTCCAGTTTTCTATCAGTGCTTAGACCTGCATAAAAATTTGGATGGCACGATTGATAAACGATACGTATTTTCTCTTCAGGGCATTGAAGAAAATGAATTAAATCATTCTTTGTTTGATCACATATCGCCACAACAATATCGGCACTATCAATTGCGTGTTTAAATTTGCGTAAATAAACCTGGCGGTCAATCCAAGGAAAGTAATCTGGAAACCTTAAAAAGATGAGATCGTGAACGGTTACAACAGTCTTAGTTTTTGAGTTCTTTAGACCTGGAGGAAGTTCATGGGATAGACCATGGTAAATATCAATCTCTTGATTTTTTATAACCCTCGCCAAAAATAAAGAGCGCCATGAGGAACTAAACGCACGGCCTAATCCACTCTTAGGGGTTACGATCTCTAAGTTTGAAAACCTCTTCTTCCATTCACTGGCCCGAGCGTCATCAAAGGGAGGAGTAAAGAGCACGTAGTCATTTTCAGGAAAATGCTTAACTAAACTTTCGACCAAAGTTCGTGAGTAATTACCTAAACCTCTAAAGTTATGAAAGATGCGTTTAGCATCAAAGCCAATCTTCATATATAGAGTGTAAAGGAATCTCTTCCAGATGGTCTAGGGGGATTACGCTAAGATCCCCCCAAAGAATGGGTATTTTTAGATCGGTAGAATGATTTTTTGTTTAGGGAAAATCCTTTTGTCCTTCAGTGAATTCGCCTGAACGATTCTTTTTACACTTAGGCCAAACTTACGAGCGATACGGTATAAATTATCACCGCGGCGAACAACATAAACCCGCTTACCTGAACTCTTTAATTTAAGCTTTTGACCAATAAAGATTTTATTCTTGGAAAGACCATTAAAACCCCTCAAATCATTAAGGCCGATATTAAATTTTGCAGCAATCGTAGAGAGGTTATCTCCTTTTCTCACGCGATAAGTTGTTGCTTCTAGAGGTCCACGAACTTTTAACTTTTGACCCACAAAGATTCTATTTCTTCTTAAACGGTTATCTTTTTTAATTTTACGAATAGTTGTATTGTACATACGGGCAATTTTATAAAGACTCTCTCCCTTTGCCACACGGTGTACATTCTCTTGAGTGGCAACTCTTCGATAACTCTCCCCCTTAGGAAAAGATTTGATATTTGTTGCCGCAAGTTTTGCAACATTCGTTGGTACAAATAGGCGGTGTCCACGACGTCTTTTGCTAATGTAATCATTACGAAAATCTGGATTCAACGTCTTTAAAAGTTTTGTAGAAATCTTTAATGACTTTGCCAAACGCTTTAGAGAAACACCTTTATTAATTTCAATTTCCGTGGCCTCTTGATACACCGACGCTTTTGAAGTTTCTTTCAAGTGACCGTATTTTCTTAGGATCAAATCTTTGGCGGCAGCAACCTTTGGAATATAGAATATTGTCTCTTTTGGAAGAAGTTTTTTAGCAACAAGTTCCTTATAGTCGCGTGTATTACCCTTTCTAATCGCATTAATAATTCTATATTCACCTGCATTGTACGCACATAAAGCGAGTTCCCAACTACCAAAGATATTATAAAGGTCCTTAAAGTAATTGGCAGCGGCCCTCGTAGACTTGAAAATATTTCGTCTTTCATCAAGTTGTGAATCAACTCTTAAATTGTATCTTTTAGCCGTTCCCTTAATAAATTGCCATGGTCCAACTGCTGATGCATGAGAACGAATATGAGTGTTGTAACCAGATTCGATCAGACCAACATAGAAAAGATCTTTAGGAAGGCCCTCTTCTTCTAAAATACTCTCTACAACTTTTTTAAACTTCAGACCATTCTTTACATGCCTTTCAAAACGCTCTGATTCTCTTTTAGAAAAATAATTGAGCCAAAACTTATAATGCTTTTGCTTATAATCCAGAACAAACGGAGCCTCACTTTCGGCGACGGTACTAACCGGATCTTCTTTCTTTAAATCTTCTTTTTCATACGTTTTAAGAATTTCTTCTTCAGCTTGAATCAGTTCTTTATCTACAACAGCAACCTTAACATTCTTAGGCTTTTGAATAGTTTTTGGATCGACTTCATAAATCTCTTCAAAGGCAGCTATATTTTCTAGTTGAATGTCTTTGTCTGTGATCTTTTGTTGAGAAGTCTTTTTCTCAGAAGTCTTACGAGAATCCAATGGTCTAATGGAGGCACAAGAGGAAATAATAAGTGAGAGCGTAAGGTAAGAGGCCAGCATCCGTGCCATAAAAAAATCTCCTTATAAGACTTCATGTCCTATTTCCTTTCATTTTAATGGAACCCTATGTTTGGTACAAGTTATTGATTATAATACGCTTTATTTAATTAACTTGACCTGGAGATTAAAAACCGATTCTAAGACCGAGTGAAACGCCAAGGTTTCCAGTAATATCCATATCTGTTGGTGGGACACTGTCTACGACAAGCTCTGTGTATATAACGAATGTTCTCTGACTCTTAAGAATTTCCTTCCAGTCTACATCCTGAATCTTTAGCTCAAGTTCACGACCTAACTTCCCTAAATTCTCTCGATCAATTTCTTTATCATAACTTGCCACTAGGATGCCCTGGCCTTGACGATCCATTTGATTCTCACCTGGCAAAGTAAAATCTAAGTAGATTCTAAGCTCTTTAATAAACTCAAAACTAGCGAGTTCGTAGTCAGCTGCATTGTTAATTTTCAAGCCGAAATTTTTAATACCGAGTTGATTTACAACACTCCAATCTTCAATCTGATCAAGTTCTGGTGCAAAGTAAATAACAGGGTCAATTTTGTAATTTTGGCCGTCTTCTTCATCTAATACGACATTGGCAAAGACTCCAGCCAACTCTCTAAAGAGTGGTCCTAGCTCTGAAACCTCACCGAAGTCGGCTCCAAATCCATCAACCTTTAGGCCATCGACAGCTATAACACTGACACTTAGTGGTTTTTGCTTTAACTGCTCATCAATAGGAACAGGTGCCCAAGTGGGTTCTATACTTTCACTGGCGCCACAGCCTAATAGACCGAGGGTCATTACTAAGATAATGGCCGAACTCCAGCTAAAATGGGTATTCATAATATTCTTCGTGATAAGAATCTCCTGCCTTTTTGTTGTGCATAGCGTTCTAACAGCTCTTTGCTCTATTGCCTAGATTCCCTGAAACTATTACCCATAGAAAACTCTTGTAAGTCTCTAAATTTACATTACTTTCTTCAACCGTGAAAAAGCTTCTCACTATTCTTTCTTTAGTAGCGCAGCGCGCAACAATCTTATATATTTCAATATGCCAAAAATGACGAAAACAACCACAAATTATTGGTCTAGGACCCTGCTTGCCTCAACTTTGGCATGCCTTTCGTCAATAAGTTTTGGTGCCTACTACGATACCCTCCCAAAAGGGGTACGGATGCTGGCCTTGAAGCAGGTCCGAACCTCAACAATTGAATCCGCTTTTGACCGTCAACAACAAGAGAGAGATTATTTCTTTCGCCTCAATTTGGATGCCTCGGCCATTGAAGATGTTGATGAAACTCTTAAGTCCGTATTTGAGCAGTTAAAATCTGTCTCGCCCCAAGCATACGAACAAATTACCTTTGGAGAATATCAGGCCAAGGGTACTGCCGATGTAAAAGTTGATGGTGCAGGCCTCGCCTTTGGTCTTTCAAATCGTCTTACCATTTATGGAACTTTTCCTTGGTATGATGCTCGCGTAAATTTAGATATTCAAAGAACAAGAGAAAATAACTACCAAGAAGTGGCCGCTTCCTTAGATGATTCGACAGCGGCCCAGATACTAACTCAGATCGCTCCAGATATTCCTGATATCAATGGTGGAGTTGTCCAGTCTGTCGTCGTGAACTATCTAAATTATCAGCCTCTTGGCAACTGGCAAGCAGAAGGCATGGGGGATATGGAATTAGGCGCCATTTACCGCTTAACTGATTGGACCAACTCGGGTCTTGCTGTCACTGGTGGAGTCGTGCTCCCAACAGGCCGCGAAGATGACCCAGACATTCTTCAAGATTTCGCCTTTGGTGATGGCCAGGCGGATCTCTTTGTAGAGTTTGGTGGAGGTATTACAGTTCCAGATACTCGTTGGAGTTTTGAAAGTTTCTTTCGTTACACCTATCAGTTTGCTCACGACAGAGTGATGAGGATTCCTGAATCTGCAGACTATCCTTATAGTCGTGAGAATGGTCTATTTAAAGAGAAGCTAGGAAATATGCTCGACATAAGAACTGAAGCTAGTTTTCAATTAAAGAGGTGGGTTAGTTTTAACGGTGGTTTTCTTTACAACTACATCGGTGAGGCTAAATATGACTCTGAATTTTCTTTGGCGAACGACATTCATGCACTCTCCACAGAGAGAACCCAACAAACGGTGAGGGCCGGTGTTCTTCTTTCAACCGTTCCTCTCTATCAGTCTGGAGACTTTTTTCTGCCTTTTAACTGCCAACTCTCTGCCCAACAAATTCTCGGTGGAATGAACACACCAAAGTATGCTCGTTACGATGTAGAATTTCGCTTCTACTTCTAATGGGAAAAAGAATAGAAAAGGTGACCATTATCCTCAAAGGCGAGTCCAAACGGCTCTTCTTTCAAATGAAGAAAACCATCTAAATCAAGAAAATCAACATTGTAAGCAATCTGCATCGCACTTGAAATACCAAGAGAAGTCTCGATCATGCAGCCTAACATAGTTTTTAGACCTAGAGACCTTGCCTCTCTCATTTGATTCATGGCCTTAATGTAACCGCCGGCCTTTTGAAGTTTAATATTTACTCCGTGGAAAGCTCTTTGAAAATCATCCACGACCGGACCATCTTGAAGTGACTCATCGGCAATTAAGAGAAATGGGGATTTTTCCCTCAGTTTTACACACTCATCAAAGTCCTTATGGGATAAGGGTTGCTCTAAGAGTTCAATATTTAAATCTTTAAGGTGATTACAAAACTCTAGGACTTCTAATGAATTTTTAAAACCTTCGTTTCCATCGATTCTGAGTGCTCCCTTATAGAGTTCACCAACTTTACGAACCAAGGCCACGTCATCAGCGCCTATCACTTTAAGTTTTATAGAAGGGAAGCGACTTAGATTATGCTTATTGAAAAAATCTTCAACTTCTTCCACTTCCATATGAGGTATTGAATAACTTGTGGGGAGATTATTAACCTCCCTTACGCCAAGGACACGAGAGGGCTGATCCTCCATAAGTTTAGCCAGAAAATGAACATACGATGACTCAAGAGCGAATCTCAAATTACTTGGAATTCTTTCTTTATGAAGCTCTTCCAACATATTTTCAAGACCATTGATGTCTTTAGGAACTCTATTTTGAAAATCTTCAAATGCCTCTTCCACATCAGAGACGGTGACTTCCCCATGAGTAGTGAAAGCAACCTCCCCTTTTCCCTCAAGTTTGCCCTCACGAAAGGTTACAACCATATTGGTCTTTTCCTTCATGGAGCCCCTGGCTATTTTCCAGTTGACCTTTAAGGGCAGGTTTATTTTTTCAATTGTCCAATTACCCATAATTTTCCTAGAGCACTCACCTATTTCATTTTATAGCGTCTTAATTTACCCTAGAATCATACCATGACTAAAAAAAAGGAACCTTAGGTAACGAATGCTCAAAATTGAAATTCTCATGAAAATTTTGTCTTTCTGTGTTTTAACTTTTGTCGCCTCAAAGTTGTTGGCGCCATTTATTGGTCAGACATTCTGGGGTTTTCTATATGGCACCAAGAGAAAGAAGAACAAAGAGGTCAATTTCGATCATATGATCGAACAAAAAAAATCGATGCTTCGTACAGATGGACATGGTCCAAAAGGAGAAGCTCTAGCACCACAGAGTTCCCGTAAAAACAAAACCGAAGAAGCACTTCATTCTGAATATAATCAACTCAGCCGCTTGAAGACCAAAACCAAGATTCAAGAAATGCGAAAGCAAGAATTAAAAACCTTTATGGGCATGATTGACTCGCTTCAATGGGGAGCAGGTCCAGAATTAAAGGAAATTGCAAATAAACTCGGTCAGTCCATAGGTCAAAGAATTGAAGAGACTCAAATCAATCAAGATTTCAATGCTCTTATCACTAGGGAAGCTTTTCTTAATCCCAAAGGTCAATTGCAACCTCTTCAGGCCATCCGTGAAACTTTGGAATGCTTTACTTTTACAAAACTTCTCATTGAAAGTACCAAATTAAGGGAATTGTTGGCGAAAAAGTGGATGATGAGTCCATCAAGTTTAAGCAAAGGCATCATCATTTTTTTCGATAAGAAAAAAGGAAAAATCAAGTTAAAGGACCTTATAAAAAGTGAAAGTCACAAACTCCCTCAAGCAGAAGTTCAAGTGTTATTGAGCCTTCTCAAACGCCCTAATGGAGAATTAAAGAGAAGATTAGATATTATTAACGAAATTAAAGAGGAGTCGGAGCTTTTCCATACACTCTCCCCCCTATCACCCCTTAGCGGAAAAAATGACAAAGTAGGTGCCTATAAGTCACTGGGTCTAAATTCCGATGCCACCTTAGATCAAATAAAAAAACAATATAAAAAGCTCGCTCGTCTTAAGCACCCAGACCGGCTTAAGGGTAAGGGAATTCCAGAAGAGTTTGAGTCGATTGCTACGGAAAATTTTACTCAGATAAAAGCCGCTTATGATATATTGGTAAAAGAATCTAAGTAAAATTTAGGAATAATCATGCCCCAAAAGCAGCAGTTAATAGACGAACTTACTCACGAACTTATCAACATTATAAGTGAAACAAACGGTATTAATATTGACGATACCTTGGAGCTCTTAAGCTACTCTCCAAATATCCGTAAGATTCCTGTCGTTCATAAGCAAATCCAAGAATTTAAAAAACTACTTTGGGGTTTTCATCAAGATGAAGTAGACCTTGAAACTCTATTAAGACATCCGGTTAGTGATGCCTTTTTTAACTTCTTTAACCTCTTTCCCCTTAAATATCGAGAAGAACATATTCATTTAACAGGATCTCTTACCGCTGATTTCATCTATCCTCGTTTAATGAAACTACTCGAAGGACCTCATAAAGATATCTACAAAGAAAAGATCATAGAAGTCTATGGCGAGGAAGCATGGCCGATTGAGACCGTCGAGGATGTGGATTACCTCATCCGTCTACAGGATGGTGAGCAATTTATGACTTACCTTCGTATCCTTTATTTACCAAAGCTTGTGCTTGTGGATCGTCAGGCCCACGAAGATGCGGCCTTCCATATGGCCGAAGAACTTTATGAAAAGTACAATGTTGGCCATATTCGTTTAAAGTTCACTCTGAACAGAACAACAAGTAAGAAGTCAGAGCAAATTCCAGGCACTGAGAATATAACTGAAGAAGATGTTGTCTTTGGCCTCTATAATGGCTTTAAGAAGTTTCAAAAGCTTCATCCTGAATTTGGTTTCATTCTCTCCCCTAGTTTTAGAAAAGAAGCTGAGTTTTATGACCAGGAAAACTTCGAGACTAAGGAAGAACACTTCTTAGATCAAGTTAAGAAGCTTTTAAAGATTATCAAAGACAACCCCGAACTTGAACCCCACCTTGTGGAAATTGACACCGTAGGTGACGAAAAAGAGCTCTACCGCAAGAAGCACTTCAAAGAAATGAAGGCAGGCCTTCGCCGTCTTCAATATAATGGCTTTCGCATCCGCTCTCACCATGGTGAAACATGGAAGACCTTAAGAAAGGGAGTTCAATCCGTCGATAACTCTATGAATATTTGGCATATCGATACGCTAGAACATGGATTAAGTTTAGGGATTAACCCCAACTATTATTTTCATCGTCTCTTTCAGAGAGTCATGGATTATAACCGCGAAGGTAAAACACTTGATCCGGCCAGCATTGAATTTCGAGAGCTCATGGACATGGAATGGCAAGAGCCTGAAGTTAGAGACAAGCTCATTTCTGGTGAGAAGCTTAGCGATCCCGAAGAGATTGTTTTTATTAAAACAAAGTTTCATACCGCCAGAGAGATTGAAACTTACCAGCATGATATTTTAAACCGAATGATTAATAAGAACGTCAGTCTTGTCGCGCTTCCTACCAGCAATATAAAGCTGACCAATTCTTTTCCCGATGTAAAAGACCATCCATTTTCATGGTGGGAGAAGAAGGGTGTAAACCTAGGCGTTGGAACCGACAATTACGTCACGCTTTCGACAAACTTTATTAGAGAAATGCTTATTTTGCTTTTCTCTGATCCAGAAAACTTAAAAATAACAAAGCTGTTGATGGTTGTTTCAGGAGAATCAAGAAGACCGTATATAAGTAGCCTTCTGTGGAAAATTCGTAAAAAGTTTAAACCATCTTAACTATTATTTAGAAAGTCACGGGTCTCTTGAGCGACTCTATCAGGGGTAATGGCCACCATACATTCTTGATAGATTTCGCGATGACAATTTCCTCGGCCGTCTTTAGTACAGGGTCGACAAGGTAGATCAACCTCAAGAACTTTTAAAGAGCCCATCGTTGGAAACCCAAAAGCTGTTGGTCCAATAAGACTAAGACCTGATACTCCCGCCAAATCGGCAACTTGTTGGAGACCAGTATCGCCTGTAATGATAAAACGAGCATGGGCAGCGTGAGCACAACTCTCTGCAAGGCTAAAGCGACCGGCCCAATTCTCAACTCTGTCAGAGGCAACGCTGGCGATATCTTCACAAAATGTGTCTGCTGGTCCTCCTAAAAGAATAAAAGACTCTTGAGGTAATAGTTCAATAAGTCTCTTCCAGTGGCCCACAGGCCAACTCTTCATAGGCCATGCAGTTGCTGGAGCTAATACAATACTCTTTTTTAACTTCTTCCATTCTTCAGTACCTGGTTTTTGAGGCCAATTAATGGGCTTCAAGGAACTGGTTAATGAAAGTGCTTTCTTAAGAGGCCACCAATAGGACTCCATGGCCTTGAATGGGGATGGAAATTTATTTATCCGTAATTTAAAAAGTAAGAACCTTTTTAGGCGATCCTTAGGCCTAATAATTAGTCGACTGCGACTGAAAAAACTTACGATAAATCTCACGATTGTACTTCTAATATTGTTATGGGCATCATAGATGACATCATAATTATTCTTTCGAAGCTCAAAACTCATACGTATCAGACCAAGAAGCCCATCTTTACGATCAAAGCGAAAACAGTGATTCAAATTTTCGTCATTGCCTAATGCGCCTGCGAGGTCACTTCTGACAAGCCAATCTGTCGACCAACTCTCATCCTTTAAAGAAGTGAGCAAACTTCTGCAAAATATGATGTCCCCAAAGCTTGAGAAGCGAATGATAAGTAACTTTTTGGTCATGGTTAAAATATAACCTGATAAGGAGCGAGTGTCTTTTATCAAGTGGACCATTTATTAAACCTTCCAACGCAAGGCATCAACAGCTTTTCCCTTGTGTCCTTTTTGACGTGGGCTACAATAGAACTCGAATGAGCTTTACGAAACAAAACCTAGTTAGTCTTATTAAAGTGGCCGTAGAACATGGGGCCAGCGATGTTCATATAAGAACAGACGAAAAGCCTTGCCTACGAATCCGTGGCGAGCTCGTTCCAATCCAAACAAAAGAATTTTCTTCAGAAGATGTAAAAGAGATTGCTAAGATCGTTCTTCAAAAAAAAGACCTCATTGAGAAAATCTCTCGCTTAAAAGAATATGATGGTGGTTTTGCGATTCAAGGACTGTGTCGTATTCGTTATAACTTTTTTCGCTACGATAGAAAGATTGGCATAATTATGAGGATCGTTAATGCTACGGTTCCCAGTCTTAAGTCTCTTGGACTTCCAAGTGTGCTTGCTAAAATTTCTGATGAAAGAAGAGGACTCATTCTTGTTACAGGTCCCACAGGCTCCGGTAAATCTACCACCCTAGCAGCAATGATTGACCATATTAACGACACCCGCAGCTGTCATGTTATTACTGTTGAAGACCCTGTTGAATATTTACATCCACAAAAAAAGGCGCGAATTTCCCAACGAGAAGTTGGCAAAGATACCGCAGACTTCAATATTGCCCTAAGAGGTGCTTTGCGCCAGGATCCTGATGTTATTTTAATTGGGGAGATGAGGGATCCAGAAACTATTCAGATAGCACTTAAAGCTGCAGAGACAGGTCACACTGTATTCTCTACCGTTCACACCACAAATGCTCTGGCGACAATGGGAAGAATTATTTCCATGTTTCCACCTGAAGAACAAAAAGATGTCAGGAAGCGACTTTCCGTTAACCTCCACGCTATCGTTTCTCAAAGGATGCTTAAAAGAAGTGACGGAAAAGGTGTCGTTATTGCCCAAGAAATTATGGTTACAACTCCAGGGGTTCGGGAGTGTATTGAAGGTGATGAACCATTAGAGAGGATTGTGGATATTATCGAAGAAGGTAATGGTCCTGGCGGTAATGGTTCACAATCTTTCGATCAACATATAATGTCACTCTTTGAAAATAGAGTAATAGACAAAGCGACTGCCCTCAGTGCCGTTAGCTCACAATCAGACTTTATTCAAAAATTAAATTTCGATTAATCATCAATATAAAGGGCGGTTCCTGTCAGCATATCGTGAAGACAGCGAGCGCCATCATTCTTTATTCCAATCAATAACCCAATAACCGAAACAATACTGATTGGCTTAAAAATAAGTTCTCGCATCAAGATCGCCAACTTCCCGGGTGTAACTCCGATCGTTGCGTGACCAATTCTGATATTCATCATCGATTTCCCAGGAGTCTTCTTAAAGGCCATGGCCGGAAAGTAGATAATCAAGAAAGCAGAGATAAAGACAAATACTCCGATAAGACCATTATCAAGTAAATTTGGATCTAATGTCTGGTTCATTCCTCTTTCTGCCAGCAGCTTAACATAGTGATAATGAAGCTGTGGCCGAAGGAAATACCCCAAGTACCCAAGGCCTGCAAGAATCCCCAAATCGACTATGGTTGCGATTCCTCGATTGAGAATTGATGGAGGCATCAATTCGGCATAATTTTGTAAGGCCGCATCCCTTCTCGCAATTGCTGAGCGAGAGATTCTCTTTCTTTCTACTTGATCTATTTCGAGGGTTTTCTTTTTCTTTGTTTTTTTTAGTTGATCAGGAGCGATTGTTTTTGCCGATCCCGAAGCTTTGGTGGCCTTACGCTTTATTTTAACTTGTTCTAGGTGCTCTTCGCTTACTTTGAAGTCCCAGTCTCCGTCTTTACCTTTATCTTTATCGTTCTTCGAGTCGGACATAATCCATCCTTAGAGACTGTTTATTTTTTTTAAGATCGTATCAACTCTATTTTTGGCATTGTCACAAATAGTTTTCCACTCTTCATGATTAAGACTGTCATCTTGATTTAATAAAAGCCTGCCTAACTCACGAGTAGAGTCGTTGAACTCTTTTAAAAGCTCAACGGCCAATACTTCGTCATCAATCTCTTCTAGTTTGGTCAGTACGTTTTCGATTTCTGTATTATCGATCATCTCTCTTGACATTATTTCACCATGCTAAGTTTCTTACCTTTTCTCTGTCTAACAATATCATCCATGATGAAAAGAGTTTCTTCTATCATTGGATCCATTGTTAATGACTTTACCCAATCTTCCTTACGTTGCTCAAAATCTTTTTTCCAACGCTCTTTGTCTGCTTCACGAACATTTTCATGGGCCATTAAACTTTCCTCGAAATTAGAAACAAGAATGTTTTTGTTTTCCCCTTCAATTTTAAAAGATTCAGTAATCTCTTTATTGGCTTCATCTTCTTTTAGCAGTTTATTTAAGTTTAAACTTACTTCAGTATCGTTCTTTCTTTTCTTAAGATAGTTCACGCTTTTTACAATTTTATTAAAACGCTCGTTTTTTCCAACGCGAATATGGCTTCTTTCAGTAAGAACAGGAAGCTTGTAAGAAAACTTATCCCACTCGTTAAAACTAAGAGCTGGAACAGTATCCCAAGGGATTGCATAATCAAGGTCCTGTTCACGGTTTTCAGCGTATCCCATTGGATCAGGTAAAACGATATCTGGAGTCACACCTTTAAATTGAGTAGAAACTCCTGTAATTCTATAAAATTTTTGTAATGTAACCTTCATTGCACCAAGAGGTTTGTTTATAAAATTCATCATTGGGCTTTGACTAAAATCGATAATTACCTGAACAGTACCTTTTCCATGGGTAAATTCTCCCCCGACAATAACGGCACGTTTATAATCCTGCAAAGCACCTGCTAATATCTCAGAGGCCGATGCACTAAAGCGATTCACCATTACAATTAAAGGCCCATCATAGGTAATATCTTCATTTGTATCCGCTAAAACATCTGTGCCATTAGGACTTCGTATTTGAACAATTGGACCAGACTTAATAAAAAGTCCAGACATGTCCTGGGCATCTTGAAGGGCTCCCCCTCCGTTATTTCTAAGATCCAAAATCATACCTGAAATTTTTTGTTTCTTAAGTCTCTTAAGCTCCATCAATACGTCAGCCGTACAGCTTTTATCTGCATTATTAAAATCTCTGTAAAACTTTGGAACATGGATGTAACCAACTTTTATTCCTAGGTCCTTATGATTTAAGATTGATCCTTTGGCATAAGTTGCTTCGACCTGAACAACATCTCGTATGATGGGAACCACTTTACGCGAGCCATCTGCTTTTTTAACAGTAAGCCTAACCTCTGTTCCCTTCTTACCGCGAATATAGCGAACAGCGTCGTCTACTCTCATATTAACAAGGTCAACTGGCTCTGCATCTGCCTCACCAGCAAAGAGAATAATGTCATCAACTTCTAAATCTTTTTGGCGCCAAGCAGCTCCACCAGCAACGATACGAACAACCTTAATATAGGGACCATCTTCTTGAAGCA